>CAYMRI010000194.1:0-2510 GCA_964392835.1 uncultured Eubacteriales bacterium | reverse complement strand
TTGGACCTATATCGGATATTTTACTTACGGCAGCCTTGTGCTGTTGCCGACTTTGATGGAAGTGGAGGAGACCATAAAATGGAACTACTTACAGTCGAAAATCTGACCTTTACCTATCCGGATTGCAGTATGCCGGCCATTGAGAATCTCTCTTTTTCTGTCAATGCAGGGGAGTTTACGGTGGTGTGCGGTGCTACGGGAAGTGGCAAATCTACACTGTTACGTTTGCTGAAACCGGAACTGACCCCTTTGGGTGAAAAAACGGGCCGAATTTCATATAAAAAGGACCCATGTACCATTGGCTTTGTGATGCAAAATCCGGAGCAACAAATTATAACCGATAAAGTATGGCATGAGCTGGCGTTTGGTTTGGAAAATATGGGGGTTCCCCAAGAAACTATTGCCAGACGCATTGCAGAAATGGCAAGCTATTTTGGTATTGAAAGCTGGTACGACATGCGGGTTTCCCAACTTTCCGGGGGGCAGAAACAGCTTCTCAATCTGGCAGCGGTTATGGTCATGAACCCCGATGTGCTTATTTTGGACGAGCCTACGGCCCAATTGGATCCCATTGCCACCTCAGATTTTATTGCTACGCTGAAAAAATTGAACAATGATTTTTCTCTGACGGTTATTATTGTGGAGCATCGTCTGGAAGAGCTGATTCCCATATGTGATAAGTTAATGGTGTTAGAACAGGGTACCATCTTGGCGCAAGGCGCGCCCCGCAAGGTGATAGCAAAGCTACAGGACAGGGAAGAATTGCTCTATGCTATGCCTACAGCGGCAAGGCTTTATCACATGCTTTCTGCAGATGGTACATGTCCTTTGACGGTGCGGGAAGGCAGAGCGTTTGTGGAACGGAATTTTTCAAATAGGATGCGGATGCTTCCGCAAGAAGCATATGCCCACAGTGACAGGTGTGCATTGGAATTTCGGAATGTCTATTTTCGCTATGCTAAGTCGTCTGCAGATGTGTTGCAGGACTTAACGTTCAAGGTTTATGAAAATGAGATTTACTGTATCTTAGGTGGAAACGGCTCTGGAAAAACCACTTCTTTGTGCGTAGCAGCAAGCTTTTTACAACCCTATAGCGGGACCATCCGGGTGTTCGATAAGAAGGTGAAAGAATATAAGAATCAGTCGTTGTATAAAGGAGCCTTGGCGGTGTTGCCCCAGGATGTGCAGACGGTTTTCTTGAAAAATACAGTGGCGGAAGAGTTGGCTGACGGCGGTGTGGATGTGCAAAGTCTGCCTTTCGACCTGAGTGCGTTATATGAAAAACATCCCTACGACCTTTCCGGTGGGGAACAACAGTTGGTTGCTTTGGCAAAAGTCCTTGCAACCAGGCCGAAATTGCTTTTGCTGGATGAACCTACAAAGGGGCTGGATGCTTATAAAAAGCAGCAAATGATTGCTATTTTGAAGCAATTAAAGGCATCCGGTGTTACGGTAGTGGTTGTGACCCATGATGTGGAATTTACAGCGCTGTGTGCAGACCGATGCGGATTATTTTTCCGGGGCTCCATTGTGTCAGAAGGGGTGCCTGCGGAGTTCTTTTCGGAAAACAGTTTTTACACCACAGCCGCAAGCCGCATGACCAAAGGCTATTATGATAAGGCGGTTACGGTAGAGCAGGTAGCGGCGTTGTGCCGGTTGAACGGGGGGCAGGATGATGTGCAGGACGGAGGCGTTGTATGCTGACCATTGGAAATGCAAACGTAAGAAAAGTGCTGCGCATTCTGATTCCTTTCGTGTTGATTCCGGCTGTTGTGGTTTTGGGCGCACTGGTATTTGATGAAAAGAGACATTTGTTTATCTCTTTTGCTGTAGCCGTGCTTTCTGTATTGCTTTTTATAGCGGGATTTGAGCGAAAAATGACCGGTACGCGGCGTATGGTCATTGTGGCAGTTATGATTGCACTTAGCATTGTGGGGCGCTTTATTCCGTTTTTTAAGCCTATTACCGCCATCACCGTTATGACTGCCATTTATCTTGGGGGCGAGTCCGGCTTTTTGGTGGGTTCCTTTTCCGCTTTGTTATCCAATTTCTATTTCGGACAAGGCCCTTGGACCCCGTTTCAGATGCTGGCATGGGGTCTTATTGGACTGTTTGCCGGCTGGTTGGCAAAACCTTTAAAGAAGCATCGGTGGATACTTGTTTTATATGGCGTACTTGCCGGTGTGGCATTTTCCTTTGTCATGGATATCTGGGCGGTGCTGTGGCATAACAATGATTTTTCTTGGAGTTTGTATGGTGCTGCAGTTGTCGCTGCCTTACCTCATACGGTGCTGTATGCTGTGTCCAATTTTATTTTTCTATGGTTTATGAAAAAACCTTTTGGGGACAAGTTGGAGAGAGTGAAGAAGAAGTATGGGGTGTGAGTGTTTCAGCTTATTCCGGGCGATTCGGACTGTATCTTCCGTTTTACCGCCCCCAAAAAGTGTGCATCTTAAAAATTACCGCTCGCAAGGGCATGTATCTTTTTATTGGAAAGGGTTGCCTGCATG
>CAYMRI010000193.1:0-2527 GCA_964392835.1 uncultured Eubacteriales bacterium | reverse complement strand
CTTGTTGTTCCTTGCTTTGATTCATATAGTTCTCAGCCTTTCTATCTAAAACATCAACATATTTATGATACCATGGAAATCGAAAACTGTCCACCACACCGCTATTTGACAAATTTTAGACAACTGTGCTATAATCATTCTATTCAAAAGGAGGCGGAAATAAAGTGGAGTCAAAAAAGATTTCTAAGGCGGTTATTAGACGATTGCCCCGTTATTATAGATATCTTTCTACTTTAAAGGAAGAAGGAATTACCAGAATCTCATCCAAAGAGTTAAGCGAGAGAATGCGAATTACCGCATCCCAAGTAAGACAGGATTTAAATTGCTTCGGTGGATTTGGACAACAGGGTTACGGATATAATGTAGACAGTTTATATAAAGAGATTGCCAATATTTTAGGCATCGATAGAAATTATCAAGCCATTGTCATTGGCGCCGGTAATATGGGAAAATCTTTAGCGCAGTATAAGAATTTTGCCAAGCGCGGATTTACTATTACAGCAATCTTTGACAACAATCCTGCGTTAATCGGTACAACAATTGCAAATTTAGAAGTAAGAGATATCCAGACGCTGGAAGCATATATTAGTGAAAACAAGGTAGATGTTGCTATGCTGACAGTTCCCAGAGAAGTAGCCAGAGAAACCGCTGAAAAAGTAGTTGCTTTGGGGGTGCGGGGAATTTGGAATTTCAGCCCCATGGGATTGTTGGTTTCCGACGAAAATGTGGTCGTGGAAAATGTACACTTGAGTGACAGCCTGATGGTGTTGGGTTACAGACTCAGCGAAAAAGGGCAAGAATAAAAATTTTTTACAATAGGAGGAAGGCCCCATGAACAAGTATGGTACTTCAAAGATTCGAAATGTTTGTCTGTTAGGACACGGCGGTGCCGGAAAGACATCCCTAACCGAGGCAATGCTGTTTAATACAGGAGTATTAGACCGCCTTGGTAAGATTGCGGATGGAACCACCACTTCGGACTATGATCCGGAGGAAACCAAGAGAAAGTTTTCTATTAACACTTCTATCAATCCCTGTGAATGGAACGGATATAAGATAAATGTAATTGATGCACCGGGTTATTTTGATTTCTATGGGGAAGTACATAGTGCTACTCGGGTTGCAGAGGGTGCGTTGATTGTATTGCCGGCAAAAGAAGGTATCGCAGTAGGTACAGAACTTGCATGGAGTTTTTGTAAAGAACGCAGTATCCCGCGTATGTTGTTCATCAATAAGATGGATGAAGATAATGTGGATTTCTATAAGAAGTTAGGGCAGGTTGAAGCTGCTTTCGGTAACGCCTGTATTCCTTTGCAATTACCGTTTATTGATAACGGAAAATATATCGGTTATACCGATGTGTTGGCTGAAAAATCCTATCGCTTTGATGGTAAAGGCGGTTTGACAGAAGCCAATACTTCCGCAGCTATGACAGAACGTTTGGCACAGTACAGAGCAAAGCTTTGGGAATTGGTTGCTGAAACTGACGAAGAGCTGATGGAAAAATATTTTGCTGAAGAAGAGTTTACTTCCGAAGATTTGAAGAAGGGTCTTACCATCGGCGTAAGAACCTGCGGCATTTGCCCTGTATTCTGTGGTTCTTCTACAGAAAATTTGGCAGTGAAGCAGTTGATGGATGCTATTGTAGATATGATGCCTTCTTTGGAAGATATGGGCGAATTTAAAGCGGCTAACGCAAGTGGCGGTATTACCAATGTAAAGCCGGATGCCAATGGACCGTTGTCTGCTTTGGTATTTAAGACCATTGCTGACCCGTTCGTAGGAAGGATCTCTATTTTTAAAGTGTACTCCGGTACCTTAAAGTCTGAAGATACTGTTTATAACTCTGTAGCACAAGCAGAAGAAAAGATGAGCCGTATTTTCATGCTCCGTGGTAAGAAGCAGATTCCTGTGGATTCTGTAACTGCCGGCGATATCGGCGCTGTGGCAAAACTGGTTAAGACCAATACCAATGACACTTTGTGCACCAAGGACAATGTCGTTGTACTGGAAAAAATCACATTCCCCGCACCGGCAATTTCTTTGGCAGCGGCGCCAAAAGCAAAAGGGGACGAAGACAAGATCAGCTCCGGTTTTTCCAAATTGCAGGATGAAGATCCTACCTTTAAGGTTACCCTCAATACAGAAACCAAACAGACGGTTATCAGCGGTCTGGGGGAACAACATTTGGATATTATCTGTGCAAAGTTGCAAAGTAAGTACGGCGTATCCGTAAACTTATCTGAACCCAAGATTGCATACCGCGAAACCATCCGCAAGAAGGCGAAAGTAGAAGGAAAGCACAAGAAGCAATCCGGTGGTCACGGTCAATATGGTCATGTTTGGATTGAATTTGAACCTTGCGACAGCGAAGCGTTGGTATTTGAAGAAAAAGTATTCGGTGGTTCCGTGCCTAAGAATTTCTTCCCTGCAGTAGAAAAGGGATTGCAGGATTGCGTGAAGAAGGGTGTCTTGGCCGGCTATCCGGTCGAGGGCGTGAAGGCTACTTTGCTAGATGGTTCCTACC
>CAYMRI010000192.1:0-2651 GCA_964392835.1 uncultured Eubacteriales bacterium | reverse complement strand
CTATCACTTAAATGATGTATTAGGAGACAGAGGGTTTAATGAAAATGTAGACCGTTACGGGGATGTGAGCTGGACATTGACACCATTAATGTATGATTTTGCACCGCAAGTCCTGACCCATTATTATAAAACCATGACCGCCAACGATAACTTTATTTGTTCCCTATCCGGTGTCGGGTATATCAATCCCGGTTATTGGCCCAAGGACAAGTTGGGAACATTTGCAGATACAACCGCATATTATATGCAACAAACAGGACTTTCCAGTATTGCCATGATATTTGATGGCAATACCATTGGCGCAGAAATGGCACAGGACAGAAATCGGAACAGCACAACCTTACAGTATGTTGCAGATACTTTTTCCAAATACGACACAGTAAATGGTGGGTTCTTCTACTTCGGTGACCGATATGTGCCGGAGGATTCCAATGCAGGCGGTGTGACCTGGTCCAACGGAAAACCTTTTATCAGCTTGCGAGGGGGTACCTGGTTTGCCAATGTAACGGACGCAGATGGCGATGAAAAAAGGGAAGTGGAACTGGCAAAGTTGGCGTATAAAGTAAATAACCGTACCAAAGATGCTACTGTGATTGAAGGGTACAGCGTTATGTTTTTGACTGCAGGACTTTCCGATGTTTATGAAAAAGACTATGAAACCTTTGTGTCCATGCTGGATGAAGATGTAGTGGTGGTTTCTTGTGATGAACTCTTAAAAATTATGACAGAAAATGTCGAGGATAAGACTTCTCGCAATTATATAAATGACCCGGACTACACAGGGTTCCACTATAATCAAATTTCAAAAGCCAAATACGAAAATAAGCTGCATTATTACATCAGGACGCAAAAGGTTTTTGAACTACCCTATAGTGGCGCACTGCAGACAGAATTTAAAAACGGCATGGGCAGTTGGGTGGCTGAAAAAACCAAAGCAGCGGCTTCCGGCGCCACAAGCGGTATACAGGGAGATGCGTTTGCTGTTCAGGTAAAAACGGACAATGGTGGCTATGAACCGGATTTTTATCTGTATAACAATTTTGCGATTCCAAATCAGGAAAAGGTGACATTGACTATTACCGGAAACTTTAGCGGTACACAGATGCGAGTCAGAGTCTTTGACAACCATCGCATGACCAATGTGATGGAATATACAGCGGTAAATAATCAGCCGGTAGAAGTAGATATTTCTAAATTTAAAGGGAAAAATATTTCCATTGTTATTGAGTTGAAAAATGGGGAAAGCCAGATACAGAAAATTGAAATAAAATAAAAACTTGTCACTGTGAGGGCCGTGGTTTGCAAAAATCCACGGCCTGTTTCATTGACAATTATGGTAATTTTTGCTAATCTCGTTATAAAGATTCTGGTATGAAATTTACAAATTTTGTAAAATATAATTTGGGAGGTGTGAATTATGGATACAAAAGCAATGTTTAAAATTGGCTATGGTCTTTATGTGTTGACGGCCAAAGAGGGCGCGTTTGACAATGGGTGTATTATCAATACGGTTTGTCAGGTAACATCCAATCCCAATAGAATTTCCATTGCGGTCAATAAACAAAACAAAACCTGTCAGATGATAGCAGATACCGGTGTTTTTAATGTTTCTGTTTTAACCACGGAGGCGCCGTTTTCTGTGTTTCAGCGGTTTGGATTTCAAAGCGGAAATCAGGTAAACAAATTTGAACAGGATACGGTAGATGTGCGTAGCACCAATGGAATTCGGTATTTGAAAGAATATACCAATGCGTATATTTCCGGGAAGGTGGAAAGCCGGACGGATTTGGGAAGTCATATTTTATTTATTGCAGAGGTAACAGATTGTGAAGTGTTATCAGAAAGGGAATCTGTGACTTACGATTATTATCATAAGCATATTAAGCCCAAGCCACAGCCGGTTGCAACGGAAAGAAGCGGATATCGTTGTAAGATTTGTGGTTATGTGTATGAAGGGGAAACGCTCCCGGATGATTTTATCTGTCCCATTTGTAAACATGGAGCAAGTGATTTTGAAAAAATAGAAAATAATAAAAATGCAAAACAAACAGGAGGTACTATTATGGAATTGAAAGGATCAAAGACTGAAAAGAATTTACAGGCAGCATTTGCCGGAGAAAGCCAGGCTAGAAATAAGTATACGTATTTTGCGTCTGTCGCAAAAAAAGAAGGGTATGAGCAAATTGCAGCTATTTTTCAACAAACAGCTGACAATGAAAAAGAACATGCAAAGATGTGGTTTAAAGCTTTGGGAGAACTGAGCAATACAGCTGACAATTTAAAAGCTGCAGCAGCCGGCGAAAACTATGAATGGACCGATATGTATGCAACCTTTGCAAAGGAAGCGGAAGAAGAAGGCTTTACCGATTTGGCAGCAAAATTCCGCATGGTAGCTGATATTGAAAAATCTCATGAGGAAAGATATTTGGCTTTACTCAACAATGTGGAGATGCAAAAAGTATTTGAAAAGAGCGAAGAAGTGATGTGGGAATGCCGTAACTGCGGACATTTGGTAATTGGTAAAAAGGCACCACAAGTATGTCCTGTATGCGCACACCCGCAAAGCTATTTTGACGTAAGAAAAGAAAATTATTAATCATCATAAAGGAGAGGCGTCATGATTATACATTTGAATCAAGAAAATTTTCCAT
>CAYMRI010000191.1:1773-2702 GCA_964392835.1 uncultured Eubacteriales bacterium | reverse complement strand
ACTACGTTCAAAAGCCTTGTTTAGTGTATCAATCGCCAACTGTGTGTTGATCCGATTACTGTTTACACTTGCAACAACCCTGCGATCATAGAGGTCGATAATGGTACAGTTGTATAGCTTTTTGTTTTTAAAGTAGGTGTATGTAAAATCGATACACCACTTTGTGTTTTTCGTATCAGCCTTAAAGTTCTGTTCAAGCAAATTGTCAAACAAGGCATAAGCATCCGGGCCGGAAACATAGCGCTTTTTCTTTTTTCTAGTAATAGATTTCAGACCCAACTCTACATTCATATACTGGCGTACCGTTTGCGGACTTAGTAATATCCCGTTGTTTTTCAACGCTTTCTGCATTGTCCGGTATCCAGGTGTACCATTGGCAGCGTGATACATTGTTTTAATCAGCTTCAACAGTTTGCTTTTTTGTTTGTGCTTGGCGTTCTTGCGATTCTTTTTGTAATTGTAGTAACCATTAGGAAAAACATGTAATTTCTTCATCAACCAATTGATTCCATACCGTTTAGAATACTTGTCGATGAATCCATATTTCTCCTCTAGTCTTGATTCTTCGCAAAGAACGCTGCGGCTTTTTTTAGGAAGTCGTTCTCCTTTTTAAGCTCTTCGAGTTCTCGACGCAACTTCAGATTTTCGTCCATCGCTTTCATAGCCTTTGCCGTTTCAGCGTTTTGTGCAGCATCTTTCCGATAGGCTGTTATCCACTTGGAAATAGTGCTTTTCGCAATGCCAAATTCATCGGTTAGACTTTGTAAGGTTCGTCCTTCTTCAAACTTGAGTTTTAGGATTTGTTCCTTCAGTTCTTTGTCAATCATTTGCAATTCCACCTTTCTGTATCTATTGTACAAAATTGTGTGCATGCATTACAACTTTATTATAGCACCTCAAAATGCAGTAAGAATGGAAAAAGTTACTGC
>CAYMRI010000191.1:0-1673 GCA_964392835.1 uncultured Eubacteriales bacterium | reverse complement strand
ATTTTCTTTCGTTTTGGGGCAAAATGCAGTAAGAATCCTCAAAGTTACTGCATTTCCTTTCGCTTTGGGGCAAAATGCAGTAAGAATGGAAAAAGTTACTGCATTTTCTTTCGTTTTGGGGCAAAATGCAGTAAGAATCCTCAAAGTTACTGCATTTTTCTTTATTTTGGACCTAAATGCAGAAACCCAGTCGATGCCGCCCAGCCCAACTACCGCAAAAAAGCAAAAAACTTCCCACTTCCCAACAAAACCCATTTGTGATAAAATATTCGAGAAATATTCAACTTTTTTTCAACTACAACAAAGGATTCTTTGCTATACTGAGAAAAAGAAACCGGCGAAGAGGAGGAGCACATGGCAGAGAAAGTCAATTACGTTTTTGAACGGACAGAGAAAAAATATCTCATCCGGCAGGATGCGTTGGACAAATTTCTGGCAGCCATTGACCCTTATGTGGAAAAGGACCGCTATGGGGAGTATACCATTTGTAATGTGTATTATGATACCGTGTCGGATGAACTGATTCGGCACTCCTTGGAAAAGCCGGTGTACAAAGAAAAAATGCGGCTGAGAAGCTACGGTACCCCAAAGCCGGATGACAAAGTGTTTTTGGAAATCAAGAAGAAATTCAAAGGGGTTGTGTATAAACGACGGATTTCTTTGCGCTATGAAGAGGCAATGCGCTATTTGGAACACGGAGAAAAGCCAACAAACGATTCTCAAATATTGCGGGAAATTGACTATTTTATCCGGTTCTATCGGCCCAAACCGAAGCTATATCTGGCCTATGACAGAATTGCGTTTTCCGGAATTAATGAGAAAGATTTGCGGATTACCGTGGACCAAGGGATTCGCAGCCGGTGGGATAATGTAAAGCTGGATGCAGGAGATTATGGCGAACAGTTGTTAAGTGAACAGGAATATCTGGTGGAAATCAAGACGGTGGATGCATTTCCTTTATGGCTGACAGAGATTTTGGCAGAACTGGAAATATTTCCAACCACTTTTTCGAAATATGGACAGATATATTATAAAAATTTAGCAGAAGATAGGAGAAAAGAAACATGTTCGATAGTATCATAACAGAATTAGGCAAATCCATTACATTTCAAGAAGCTATGACTTGTTTGGCCGTTGCGTTGGGATTGGGATTCCTGATTTCTATTACTTACATGCTTTGCGGCAAACACACCAGCTCCTTTGCCATTACGCTGGTAATGCTGCCGGCACTGGTAACACTGGTAATTATGCTGGTAAATGGCAATGCGGGGGCAGGACTTGCAGTAGCTGGTGCATTTACGCTCATTCGATTCCGTTCCACCCCGGGAAGTGCCAGAGAAATATGTGTGATTTTCTTCTCTATGGCTGTGGGCCTTGCCTGCGGTATGGGATATATTAAAATCGCAGCGGCTGTAGCCGTGATACTGAGCGCACTTTTATTGGCACTCTCAAAACTGGGATATGGTATGAGGAAAGCAACCACCAGAGAATTGAAAATTACCATTCCTGAAAATCTGGATTACACCACCGTGTTTGATGATTTGTTCCAGGAGTATACTTCCAAAGTTTCTTTGGAAGCCGTGAAAACCACAAACTTAGGTAGTTTATATCAACTGACTTATATGGTTGTCATCAAAGACCAGACAAAGGAAAAAGAATTTATCGATGCCCTG
>CAYMRI010000190.1:0-2710 GCA_964392835.1 uncultured Eubacteriales bacterium | reverse complement strand
TCATACAGAATAACTCCGAAGATACCTGCACCGCTTACGCACAGGAGATCGAACCACCCCCACAGGTTGCTGTTGTCGCCGGTCTGCGGGTTGTCGGAAGTGCTGCCATCCTCCGTTGCGGTATCGTTCCCGGATTTGGTTACAACTTCTATTCTGCCGCTGCCGTTTACATCACTGTAATCTATCAGAAGACCGGAATACTTCTCAAGAAGCGGGGAATTGTGCGCCTCAACAATACCGCCGTCAAACCCTTGAATATAATTGGCAACCACCATGTAATCTTCCATGACATAGTCCAGCACATTCACGGCGTCTTTGAACATACCAAAGCCATCGCCCAGATCGCGAAGTGTATAGTTGTATCCTGCCAGGTTGTAACTGGCATTCAGATCCAGTTCATCCCACTCATTTGTAGCTTTGTTATATACCCGCACATTATGCACGCGGTATTCACCGGTCGGTCCACCGATCCATGTGTCTTTTTCATCCCGCTGCATAGTGTCAGGCACAGAACAATCGATCTCATACGTAATGCCGGAAACCTGAAGGAAGCCGCCGTTTTCACTGACACCCACACTTTTAGCGCCCCACTCCAGAGCATCCAACAGCTGTTGACCGGTCACAGTTTGCAGGCAGGCCACATTGCCAAAGGTGTGGATATCCTTGCAGGTCTTGTAGGATATGTCTCCCGTAACCGCCTTATTGCGGACACCGCCGCCGTTCATAATGGCAACATCAACATCAAGCCCCATATCATCAAAAAGGTAATAAAGCGCATCGGCTGCAAAATCACCGGCATTAGTTTCCTGACTGCGCACAAGACGGTTCCCGTCGCTGTCGTAATTGTCAAATGTCACGGCAGCGAAACCAATCTTCTCTCCAAGCTTACCGTCGATCTGTTGAAGCCAGCTGTCCTTGATGTCCTTTACCGCTGTATCGGAGCTAAGCACTGTACCGCCGTAAAGCTCTGAGGTCAGCGCATAACCATCTTCTTCGTTACCGGTACACTCGATAAAATCGGTAGTAATATCGCCCGTTTCAGAATCAATGACCATCATGCCGATGTGGTTAAAGTATTCGCCCGTCTGTGTCAGCAGCACATCGCTTCCGTCTTTATCTTTGACCACTTTGCTCTCCAGAACGGTATGAGAATGTCCGTCGATAAAGGCGTCCAGTCCGCTTACCCCGGCTATGGTTTCTTCACTTGTCCAAGGTGACGAGGAAGGATCCACGCCCAAATGTCCCAGGGCGATAACCTGCGTCGCACCATCATTTTTGGCATCATCTATTGCCTTCTGTACATCCTGCTGCAGTGCTGAGCCGTCTTCGCCTCCCGAAATACCGTAGATGAAATTTCCGTTTTCATCCTGAAAATAGGCAGGCGTGGATTTGCTGAAGGTCTCCGGCGTGGTGATGCCTACAAAGGCGAGCTTCTCGTCACCGCAGTCGAACATCACATAACTGTCAAGCACATTCTCACCGCGTACGCCGTCCGCTTCACTGTAAAAATTGCAGGAGATATACGAAAATTCTGCCCAATCGATCGCATTCATACAGCCCTGCATAGTGTAATCAAATTCATGGTTACCAAGGGTTGCCACATCATAACCGGCGGAATTCATCAATTCGATAATGCTTTCACCTTTATCCATAGAACCGTAAGCAGTTCCCTGAATGTGGTCGCCGGCATCCACCAGCAGTACATTTTCATACTGGGTCTGTAGATCCTCTTTGAGTGCTGCGATCACATCGTAGCTCAACGGCCCATCGATATAGGTATGTACATCGTTTGTGTAAAGTATCACAATATCTTCTGACAAGTCCGTGTCTGCCGCGCTTGCCGTCAGCGGCAGATAAGCCAACAACATTATCAGACACATCACAATACTGAGTATTTGTTTTGAAAGGGTTATTTTTGCTTTCATATCGCTTCCTCCTTGATTTGTAAAGTACATATCACAGGGAACTGTCATAAACCCTTGCGGCTTTACATTTTCGTCTGAGGATGATACCACCTTCGCGACGGAAACGCGGATCACCAGTGCTTAACGATACGCAGAATATTCCGTCCCTGGGAATACTCGTATTGTACATCGTCCATCGTCTGCTTGACCATGAAGATGCCAAGTCCGCCGATTTCCCGTTCTTCGGCAGAAAGGGATACATCCGGGTCTGCACTTTGAAGCGGATCATAGGGTTTTCCCCGATCTATAAATGTGATGACCACTTCCAGCGGGTCCTCATTGACCTCTACCCGGATCACAGCCGGTCCTACTTCCGGATCATATGCGTAACTGGCGATATTAACGAATATCTCCTCCACAGCGAGGGTGACCTGCATCAGGATATTTATCGGGCAGCCGTATTGCTCCAGCTGCTCCTCTATAAAAGCAATTGCTTTTTCCAGATTTTCGGGCACGGCAGTCAGATTTAGATCCGTCATGGACACCTGCCCCGTATACAGCAGGCTTAACATGGTGATGTCGTCAAACTGCGCCGCATCACCGGCAAACCGATCCACATCCTCCTGCACCTTGGAGCAGATGGTATGAACATCGGTTGTCATGCTCTCATCCAGGGAAGCTTTCAGCCGATGGCTGCCAAACAGTTCGCCATCTCCATTGGTGGCTTCCGTCACGCCATCGGTATAGAGGTACAGAAGATCACCCGGCTGCAGCTGCAGCTCCTGCTTGCGGTACCACTGCCAATG
>CAYMRI010000189.1:0-2715 GCA_964392835.1 uncultured Eubacteriales bacterium | reverse complement strand
GCTCCTCAGTATCCCGCTGCAGGGTGTCCCATATTTTTGTTTCAGTCATTTGCATGGATATTCCTCCTGATTCAGTTAAGCAGCGAGATCGTAGTGATGAAGACGCCTGCCGCGATCGCGCTCGTGATTACGCCGCTGATATTGGCGCCCATCGCGAGTGGCAGAATAAGGGCGAACGGATTTTCTTCCTCCGCTGCGTGCTGCGCAAGCTTTGCTGTCGTCGGTACGCATGAAACGCCCGCGATGCCGATGACTGGATTGAACTGACCTTTCTCTTTTTTATAGAAGAACCAGCCTCCAAGGAGTCCTCCGACACCGGAAATCGCCAGCGCGAGTATGCCAAGGATCAGGATCTTGATGACGACAGGGTTGAGGATCGTCGATGCTTCACACAGGGTACCAAGAGTCAGGCCGAGGAAGAAGGTGGAAAAATAAGTGATTCCCTTTTCCAGCAGTTCCTGATACGGTTCGATTTCCGCTTCCTTGACCGCGACGCCGAGGAAGAAGGAGAGAATCAGCGGAGCCGCCATCGGAAGAAGCAGGCAGAGCACGCCGCATACAACTACACAGAACACGAATTTGGTCTTCTGCGGGACTTCAGGTGGATAGACTTCCACATCGATGCCACGGTATTTTTTCGGGACCATGAGCTTGATCAGGTAAGGATAGCCTCCGTAGGTCAGGCTCAGGTACAAATACGCGATGATCGATATTGGTACAAAGAGCTCCGGAGCCATGATGAGGGATGAAAACAAAACCATGGGGCCGTCCGCGCCGCCAATGGTGGCGATGGCCGCGGCCTGTCCGGGCTCGAGATGAAATAGACCAATGCCAAGAGCAAGGGTCACAAAAGTTCCAAGTTCTGCAAACAGGGCAATCGTGATGCTCTGCCACGGCTTTGCCAGGAGGAAGCTGATCTCGCTGCGGGCACCGATGCCCATAAAGACGAGACAGGCGATAAGTCCGTTGGAGAACATGAAATTATAGACCGGCTGCAGGAAATTGATCTGCAGAATGTTCATTAATGGCTCCGCACCCGAAACAAGCGGATCGATTATAAGTGTGCCGATCTGGCCGCCTTCGAGGAACAGTACGCCGGCGTTGACAGCGATCATGCCGATGCCCATAGGCACCATAATGAGAGGTTCCAGAGTGCGTTTAAAGCCAAGATATGCAAGCGCGAAGCCCAGGGCAATAAGAAAGATCCTCATAAGGGCCACGGCGGTCGGCTGCATGAAGAATGTGCCGATACCGGGGAAGAGATTGGCAAGAAAGTCCATTTTTATTCCTCCTTATTCTTTTTGCTCATCGTTTTGTCAATCAGCACAACGATGCCGATGACGGCGAATGAAATAACGGCGGTCAATGCGTAGGTAAACAGCGAGTAAACAACAGGTCCCATTGCAAATCCTCCTTTTATAATGAATGAGATAACAGTATTGCTTTTGCAAAACGGCAGAAATGCTGCCGGAAATGCCGGTGTTTTTCTGTGCCGTCCGCGCGAAGCGGCGGCAGCTTTGGCGGGGATCCGGAAAACAAAAAAGGAAGCAGACGAAGTCATCTGTTTCCTTACTCTCTGATCCTGATATGGAGTTTTCAAATACAATAAAAAGCGCTAATACCCCTTATACTCATACTCTCAACTCTGAACCCATGGTACCACTACATTGAGGAATTGTCAACCATATTGATTGGATTAAGATAACAATGCTTAGCCGAAGGGTCTTTCCGGAGGCTTCCGATAGAGAAAAGATGGGCAGGGTACATCAGATATGCATGACGCCAAGGCCACACCGTTCGTGACCGGTCATAGGATGGATCGCGGACAGGCCGAAGAACGCAACAGAAATCCAATGGTCTGTTCGTACGATGGCAACCTTTACCGCGAGATTCGCTTCAGACGAGGTGTTCAGAATCACTCCTTGCTTGGCTTCTTCTGCCGCGTGGAGCAGCGCGTGGATCTCGACCGGGTTTTTTTCGATCAAACCGGCGTTCAGCGCGGCCCCAATCAGAGAGCGGCTGCATTTTTCCTGAAAGCTGTGCAGAGTATTGCCGCCCACTTCAGTGACGACAAATCGGATTCCTTCCGATAAGCAGATCTTTTTCAGGGAGGCTTCTTCATCGATGCTGCGGGACATGGCGAGCCGCAGCGCACAGTATCCGATACCGTCCGGGGTAAGGGAATGAACATCCAGATCAAACATTAGCATCACCTTCAATAAAAGATGTCATTCTTTCTTTGAGCCATCCTGCCACGTTCAGCGCGTAAGAAGGGATAATACGATTCGCGCCGGTACAGTGCTCCTTCATTGATAATATATAGAAAGGACTATACTTAAACCTGCCTGAAAAGTCAAGACGACTTCGAAGCACAAGCACCTATTGACATGGTAGGTAGATAAGATTAACATTCAATTAATTTAACTTTAGGGAACTGGGGATCAACAGTTCCCGTTTTTTCTAAAGGTGCGTATTCATGGAGCGATTTTTATACTTCCACACAGAGGATAGATATGAGTAAGGAGAAGGATATGAACGAAACTGTGCTTTTGACTGGAGGCACCGGATCCCTCGGTACAGAGCTGGCCTCAAGGCTGTGCTCAATGCCGGGAGTAAAGGTGCTCGCTCTTGTAAGGGCAGAGGATACAGAGGCGGCTTATCACAGGCTGAGAGGAGTCTGGTATCACGATGAGGCGCTGTATAAGAGCATAGGGG
>CAYMRI010000188.1:0-2715 GCA_964392835.1 uncultured Eubacteriales bacterium | reverse complement strand
CATATGGAAGCACATCTGATTATCTGGGAACCTATTTACTGGTAGAAAAGATAGAGGCAACCAAAGAAAAAATCAATATTGAGGAAATGACGGAAGAGGATACTTCCATTGGTGCCATTAGCAGCAGTTCTTCTATGACAAAGGCATTAGCAGGTTCTTTTGTAGTGGAATTGGAAACCTTTGACCGTGCAAGTTCCGGTGATATGTTGATTCAAACCAGTCAGTATCAATTAAGCGTGAAGAGCCCTGATAAGGATTATTTTGCACCAACTGCCAATACCACTAATGTCAGTACCCATAATGCAACCAAGAATAAGAATCAGGCAGAATATATCCGTACCTTCTTTAATGTGGTGGATGAGATGATTCGTACAGATAATTACGACAAATATGAACCATACATTGATATTGATTCTTTTGTGGATTATTACATTCTCAATGAACTGGCAAAGAATGTAGACGGGAATTTCCGGCTGAGTACGTATTTTTATAAGGACAAAGGTGGAAAACTAAAGATTACGGTTTGGGACTTTGATATTGCCTTTGGAAACTGTGACTATCTAGAAGATTCCAATGGCAATGACGGCAGTGCAACCAGTGGCTATTATATTCGTACGGGAACTTCCTGGTATCAGCATATGTTTAAGAGTTATAAATTCAGAGACAAAGTAAAAGCAAGATGGGAAGAATTGCGAAAAGGTTGTTTGAGTGATTCCAATATCGCTTCTATGTTGAATCAGCAGGCGAGTGTTTTGGAAAAAGCCGCAAATGCAAACTTTAAGCGTTGGGATATTTTGGGCACGTATGTATGGCCCAATCCATCAGCAATCGTTGCCTGTGATACCTACCAGGAAAATGTGCAATACTTGATTAAATGGATACAACAGAGAGCAGCTTGGTTGGATAGTAACATAGCAAAAGCAGTAATATAACAGAGGAGTGTTATAAAATGGGAAAGAGAAGTATGAAGCCCTCTACCATGTTAAACCCGGTACCGGTGGTTATGGTAAGCAGCGGTACCATGGAACAAGCAAATATTATTACCATTGCGTGGGCAGGGACCATTTGCTCAGAGCCACCTATGGTAAGTATTTCTGTAAGACCGGAAAGACATTCTTACGGCATCATCAAACAAACCGGAGAATTTGTTATCAATTTGGTCACAGAAGATTTGGTGAAGTCCTGTGATTATTGTGGGGTCAAATCCGGCAGGGAGATAGACAAGTTTGCAAAACTGAATTTGACGAAGTTGGAAAGCGAGACGGTGGCAGCACCCGGTATTGCACAGTCGCCGGTAAGACTCGAATGTAAAGTAAAGCAAACAATTCCTTTGGGAAGCCATGACGTTTTTCTGGCGGAAGTCACCGGCGTTACGGTGGATGATAAGTACTTTGATGAAAAGGACAAGTTTGATTTGGCCAAAGCAGGATTGGTGACATACTCCCATGGAGAATATTTTTCTTTGAATGAAATGTTGGGGTTTTATGGCTATTCCGTAGCAGCACCTGATGTACTAAAAAGAAGAATGAAAAAAGGCTAAAAGTTCGTTGCATTTCAAGCGGGAATGTGATATATTTAACGATAGTACTGGCTACCCAATAAATGATATTGTGTTGGGGCAGATTGCTAAGACAGTAATTTGCTGATAATAAATATTTTAAAAGGAGATGTTTGAAAATGGCATTAGTAACAACAACTGAAATGTTTAAGAAGGCATATGAAGGCGGTTACGCTATCGGTGCTTTCAACGTAAACAACATGGAAATCATTCAAGGTATTACCGAAGCTGCAAAAGAAGTGCAGGCTCCCTTGATTTTACAAGTTTCTTCCGGTGCAAGAAAGTATGCAAACCATACTTACTTGGTTAAATTGGTAGAAGCTGCTATCATCGAAACAGATCTTCCGATTGCATTGCACTTGGATCACGGTGATACTTTTGAATTGTGTAAGTCTTGTATTGACGGCGGCTTTACTTCTGTCATGATTGACGGTTCTAAGTATGACTACGAAGATAACGTGGCTTTGACAAAGAAGGTTGTTGAGTATGCACATGCGCATGGCGTTGTTGTTGAAGGTGAATTGGGTAAATTGGCTGGTATTGAAGACGATGTAAATGTATCTGCGGAAGATGCTTCTTACACCAACCCTGCACAGGTTCAGGATTTCGTAGAAAGAACCGGTGTTGACTCTTTGGCTATTGCAATTGGTACTTCTCATGGTGCTTACAAGTTTAAGCCGGGTCAGAAGCCGCAATTGAGATTTGACATTTTGAAGGAAGTTGAAGAAAGATTGCCGGGCTTCCCAATTGTATTGCACGGTGCTTCTTCCGTTATTCCTGAATTCGTAGAAATGGTTAACACCTATGGCGGACAAATGCCGGATGCTATTGGTATCCCGGAAGAAATGTTAAGAGAAGCAGCTAAGATGGCTGTTTGTAAGATTAACATTGACTCTGACTTGAGATTGGCTATGACCGGTACTGTTAGAAAGTATTTCGCAGAGAATCCTTCTCACTTTGACCCGAGACAATATCTGAGCCCTGCAAGAGCAGCAATCAAAGATATGGTTAAGAGAAAGATTGTTAACGTTTTGGGTTGCGACGGTAAGGCGTAAGTCTAAAACATATAAATCAGTTTTTTAAGCCCACTCTTAGAAGTGGGCTTCAGACTGCTGACAAACCCTATGTTCTTTGGAGACATAGGGTTTTATTATGTT
>CAYMRI010000187.1:0-2718 GCA_964392835.1 uncultured Eubacteriales bacterium | reverse complement strand
CATACGGCCTTTTAATTGTGGGTGGAGTAGGATTGGTGTGTATGCTGACGGCGAAACTTATGGGAAAAATAGGAAACAAAGCAGGGGCTCCTAATGTACTGCAATTGCTGGCTACATTAGGTGTTTCCAATGTTGTGATTACAACAATTAATACTTTTATTTTAATGGATTTATATGAAATTAAATCTGCGTTCCTAGTGTTCTACACACCGCGATTAATTGAAGAGTTGATTATGGTTGTCATTCAGTCTTTCTGCATTGCATGGGTGTTGGTTTTGGTGAAAAAAATCGGCGGCGCCGTAATTCCCAAAGAACGGATATGATATCAGTAGTATTTCCAACTCTTTACAACACTGGAATTTTTAGGATATAATAAATGTGTATATTTATACCTAAGGGGGTCTGTCTATGTTTGGTATCGGTGATAAAATTTTATATCCTGTGCAAGGCGCTGGTATTATCAGTGAAGTAGAACAATGCGAAGTCCTTGGGGTATTAAGGGATTATTATAATTTACAGATGCCGATTGGGAACATTACCATTCGGATTCCTGTTGGTGTTTTAAATCAACTTGGCATTCGGTCCATCATTTCCAAAGAAGAAATTGCGGATGTTCTGGCATATTTTACAGATCGAAAATTTGAAGAAAATTATAATTGGAATAAACGGTATCGGGAGAATGTGGAAAAATTAAAAACCGGTTCTATTTACGATGCTGTGGATGTATATAAAGTGTTGGCAAAGCGGGAAAGGGATAAAGGGTTGTCTACCGGAGAACGAAAGATGTTTGCCAATACCCGACAGATTCTGTTCAGTGAATTAATGTTGGCCGGTGATTTTGATGTGACGACGGTGGAAGAAATGGTCAAAAAGGCAATTTCTCCTTATTTAAATGCGCCGGCATAATTTTTTGGAGGAGTGTAATGCTGAAAAAGTTTTTTCATATGATTTTGGGAGGAATTGGATTTGCGTCTGCCTTTGCTGCAATTAAAGAACTATTTCCTGCAGGCTTGATTAAAAATAACAGTGTGGCAGACACCATTTTGTCTTTTTCCATCTGCGTGGGAGTCTTTGTTTTAGTATATTGGTTGAGTAAGTATGTCTTTGCAAATTTTTCCAAATTTGTAGATAAATTGGAAATGGTATTAAAAACCAGAAAATACTCTGCTTTTGAACTGATTTTAGGCGGGATTGGATTTGTGTTTGGCCTGATTATTGCCAATTTAATGTGTATTCCGATTTTGAGTATTCAGTTTATCGGCATTCCCGTAACTCTGATCTTAAATATCAGTTTTGCAGCTTTGGGATTTGCTTTGGTACTTCGTTTTAAGCAGGATAAGTTTTTTGCTAAGCTCAGAAGCAAATTTGAGGATGTAACCCAGGGCGAAAATAATACAAAGATACTGGATACCAGTGTGATTATTGATGGCAGAATTTATGATATTTTACTTACCGATTTTTTGGAAGGCGATATTGTAATCCCGCAGTTTGTGATAGATGAACTGGGTTCTTTGGCGGATTCCGAAGATGGGGTAAAACGATCCAAAGGCAAATTGGGACTGGATTTGTTGCAGACCTTGCAAAAAGAGTTTCCGCAACAGATTGTCATTCGTGACTATGAGGTTGACCCGGAAAAAGGTGTAGATGAATTGCTAATGGAGATTGCACAGAAGGAAAGATGCGTTATTCTGACCAATGATTATAATTTACATCAAATTGCAAAGTTGAGAAATCTTCGAGTGCGCAATATTAACGCATTGGCAAATGCATTGAAGCCATTGGCAAAGGTGGGAGACCAGATTACAATTGAAATTACCAAGGCCGGAAAAGAGAGGCAACAGGGAATTGGGTATTTGGAAAGCGGTACCATGGTAGTGGTGGAAGATGCGAAGGCTTATGTAGGAAAGCAAATTTCTGCAGTGGTAACCAGTGTGATTCAGACCAATGCCGGCAGAATGATATTTGCAAACCGCATAGAATAGGATTGGAACAGAGCCATGTATCAAGGAAGAAAAGTGTCTGTTGTAGTACTGGCCGCAGGTCGTGGAAGTCGCATGCAGATGGATTTGAATAAACAGTATATTTCTTTGGGCGGAATGCCGGTGCTAACAAGAACGTTGCTGGTACTGGAGCATTGTGCCGCAATAGATCATATTGTTTTGGTGGCGACCAAAGGAGAAGAGGTGTATTGTGAGAAAACGGCAGTAGCGCCTTATTCTGTTTCTAAAGTGAAGAAAATCGTCACAGGAGGGGCACAGCGGCAGGATTCCTGTGGGCTGGGGCTACAGGCCTTAGAGCAAATTTGCCGGGATGGTTTTGTGTTATTCCAAGATGGGGCGCGGCCTTTTTTGACGGAAACGATTGTTTATGATGCTTTGGAAACCTTGTTGCAATATGATGCTTGTTGTGTGGCCGTTCCGGTAAAAGATACCATTAAGGTAGCAGACGAAAAAGGAATTATTTTAGACACGCCCAAACGTAGCGCCTTATATGCAGCACAAACCCCCCAAGGGTTTCGTTTTTCTGTGGCAAAGGAGGTCTATGAAAGGGCTGCAAAAGATGGCTTTGCGGCGACTGATGATTCACAGTTGGCAGAACATTACGGCTATACATCCAAAATTGTACCGGGAAGTTATGAGAATATTAAAATTACCACACCAGAAGATTTGATTTTTGGAGAAAATATTTTAAAGACAAGAGGTGTTTCTCGTGCGAGTG
>CAYMRI010000186.1:0-2806 GCA_964392835.1 uncultured Eubacteriales bacterium | reverse complement strand
AATCTTTCCAAGATTACTACTATTGGAGATTATGCGTTTATTGAAAGTGGCTTGGAAACGGTGGATTTGTCTGCAGCTGAAAGCGTGGGTAAATATGCATTTGTATATTGTGAGTTGTTGAATAATGTAAAATTGAGCGAAACAGGAACCGATATCGGCGAGGGGGCATTCTCTTACTGTGAATTCCTTGCAGGAGTACAAAACTTGAAGTTTGCAGAAAAGATTGATGCCTATGCATTTGCTTATACGGCACTCAAAGAAGCAAATCTTTCCGGTGCTGTTACGTTGGGAGACAGAGTGTTCTTGAAAGAAGAACTGACGAAGTTTAAAGTAACTTTGGGAGACAAGTTGGAATCTGTAGGTGATAATCCGTTTTCCATGTGTATTATCGAACCATTCTCTATAACAGAGGTGAAGGAATTTAACGGTATTAAGTACACCACTACTATTTCTACATATGAAATTACCCCAACTGTAATGGTTATTAACGGTTCGTTATATTGTAAGGTACCCAATGACGGTTTGGAATTGATTGTTTATGCAGGTACCGAAACTGCAGATGTGAAGGTTGCGGACAACACAGTCAGAATTACTTCCATGGCATTTGCCGGTAGCGATGTAGAAATGGTTACATTGCCTTATACCGTTGCAGCGGTGGGCCACAAAGCATTCTATCGATGTGATGCACTGAATACAGTTATTTTTACAAGCTATGATGCACCGATTCTGGAGGAAGAATTTGACCGTGTTTATTATGAAGTATACACACACATTCCCGGAACAGGGGATTACGGAACCTATGAGGATTACGATGGCAACGAAGTGCAAATTAATGGTGCCGGCTTGATTCCATACTATATGTGGAATGCAACCAACGGTTTGTACAGCAATGTGTTCTATGGCGCAAACTTTGTAGACTATGTAGGATATGTAGAAGATAAGTTATTAATGGTAAGACCTGTAAATGGTCAGCACTATGACTCTTATATTATGCGTCAGTATTTTAACCGGACAATTGATGGCGCAGCAGCTGCTGATGATGTAACCCTTGCGGCAATTGCAGCAATTGATGCAATTCCGGAGCAGGTAACTTATGAAGATAAGGCTCTTGTAGAGGCAGCCAGAAATGCTTATAATAAGATTGCAACGACAGAACAGCAAGCACTGGTAACAAATTATGCGAAGTTGATTTCAGCAGAACAGAGAATTACTGCTCTTACACCGGTGGACGATAATTCTGGACAAGAGAAAGAGCCAAATAACGGATTTGTAGTTTGGATTATTATTATTGTTGTTCTTGTTCTGGCAGGCGGCGCGGTTGCAGGTTACTTCTTCATTTATAAGAAGAAAAAGAAATCAACAGATGCAATGAAGGCTGAAACAGAAGAAACAACTGCAGAAGAGACCACGGAAGAAGCGGAAGTACAAGCTGAAGTTGAAGCAGAAGCGGAAGTGCAGCTGGAAACTGAGTCGCAACAGGAAACAGCAGAAACCGAGTCTGAGCAGGAGTAATTGATAGGAAAGAAGAATGAGTGATATGAAATTGAAAAGCAAAATTATAATGATTGCACTTATATTTACAGCCATTCTCATTTTTGCCACCGGCTGTAGTGGAGAAGAAACACCATATCAGATAAATGATGCGGAAAACTATACTGTCAGCGTAAAATATGACGCAAACGGTGGGACTTTCACCACAAACACATCCGTTATCGTGGACTCTTATGATGTTTCCAAGATGTCAACAAACGGGAATGGTATGGCAGAAATTGCTCTGCTTTCTCCCGATAATGCAGCCAGAGGAAATGATGCGTTTACGGCGGTAAACAATGGTTACTTTCTTGCAGGGTGGTATGCTGAATGTACAGAAACTGTAGATAGTGAAGGAAATAAGACCTATTCCTACGGTAAGAAATGGGATTTTGAACAGGATTTGCTGGAAGTGGATATCGGAAAAACTTACTCTTCTGCAGAACCGGTAATGACGCTGTATGCTGCTTGGATTCCTATGTTTGAAATTGAGTTTTATTCTCTTGGAACGGATGAACTTATTGGGGAATATGTGTATAACCCTATGGGGGACAATGATTTGCGCGTTCCTACTTGGAATATAGAAACCGGTGCAATTGATATGTATAAATTTCCTACGAAAGAAGGGTATACCTTTAAAAATGCATATTATGATGCTGCCGGTACGCAAATAGTAGAGACAGAAGCTATCATACATACCGGCGTTGTAAACGCCGAAACCGGTACTGCAGAAAATACAGTCATGAAATTGTATGTAGATTGGGAGGAAGGAAACTGGTATCACATCTATAATGTAGATCAATTTTTGAAAAATGCGAGTGTAAACGGTAGCTATGTCATTTATGCGGATTTGGATTTTACCGAAAAGATCTGGCCAACATCCTTGATGTATGGTAACTTCAATGGGACCATTCAAGGGAATGGACATACTTTTAAAGGCATTACGATTACACAGAGTGATAACTCCAGAACCAATGCCGGCCTGTTCGGTCATTTGACAGAAAAGGCAAGTATTACCGGTGTTACATTTGATACTGTGACCTTTACCATTAAAGCCGGTACCCGTATGACAGGTACCTCTTATGGCTTGTTTGCAGGTTCTGTTTCCTCAGCGGCAACAGTAACGGATGTAAAGGTTACAAATGGTGTTTTACAGATTGACTCCGGCTGTTATTTCAGTACTGATGATTATGCAGTAGGTTTGGTTTGCGGAACAGGTGATGCAACAATCATTGATGCTTCCGGTATTACCTGTAAAGCAGTCGGTGACAATCCG
>CAYMRI010000185.1:0-2824 GCA_964392835.1 uncultured Eubacteriales bacterium | reverse complement strand
CAGGACCTTCTTGTAGGCCTCGAACAGCTCGTCCTCGGTGGGGTAGGTCTTGGAGTTCAGGTACAGGAACTCACTGCGGAACAGGCCGACACCGCCGCCGTCGTTGACCAGAACCGCGTCCACGTCCTCGGGGGAGCCGATGTTGCAGTAGATGCGGATGGACTTGCCGTCCTTGGTCACGTTCTCCTGGCCCTTCAGAGCCTCCAGCATGGCACGCTGCTGGAGCTGCTCCTCGCGCTTCTTGGTGAAGTCAGCCAGAACATCCTCGGTGGGATCGATGATGACGGCACCGGTGGAACCGTCCACGACCACCTGACGGCCCTCGTAGATGGTGTCGAGCTGATCGCCCAGACCAACGACGGAGGGGATGCCCAGGGTACGGGCCAGGATGGCGGTGTGGCTGGAGCTGGAGCCGAAGCTGGTGACGAAGCCCAGAACCTTGGACTTGTCCAGCTGGATGGTCTCAGAGGGAGCCAGATCGTCGGAGGCCAGCAGCACGGGAACGGGGGAGTCGATACCGCCCTGAACCACGCCGCAGAGGATGCCCAGGATCCGGGAGCTGACGTCCTTGACGTCGGCGGCGCGGCCCTGCATGTAGGCATCGTCCATGGAGGCGAACATATCGGCAAACTGAGCGGCGGTCTGATCGACGGCATACTCAGCGTTGTGGCCGTCCTCGATCATGCCCTGGATGGCCTCTTCGTAGTCCAGGTCCTCGGCCATCATCTGATGGGTCTCAAAGAGGAACGCGGCCTCGTCACCGGCCTCAACACGGGCCTTCTCGGCCAGCTCACCGAGCTGGTCAATGGCGACGGACTGGGCACCCTTGAAGCGGAGCCACTCAGCGTTGGTATCCTCGATGGTGTAGTTGGGAATTTCGGTCTTGGCGCGGCGGTAGAAGTACAGGGGACCCATACCGATACCGGCAGAAACGCCCTTGCCCTGAATGGTAATCATCGCGTTACGCTCCTTTTCTTGCGGGTCGATGCCCGCGAAATGTCGGAAGCTCTGAAGAAACCGGCAAGAGCAGTCGGCAGGCCGGGGCCCGCCGGCTGCTGCCGGTGATGGTTCAGAATTTCCTTAGAAGTTGGCCTTGAAGAACTCCTCGATGATGGGAGCGACGGTAGCCTCGTCCTCGCCCTCGATGGTGACCTTGACGGTCTCGCCGCACTTGACGCCCAGCTGCATCAGAGCCATCAGACGCAGGACGTTGGCAGACTTCTCGCCCTTGTGGACGACGATGGCGGACTTGTACTTGCGGGCTTCCTTGTTCAGCATACCGGCGGGACGGGCGTGGATACCAACGGAATCGGTGATGACATACTCAAAGCTAATCATAGTAAATTACTCCTTCAATATATTAATGTGTGATGATGGAACGGGATCAGATCAGGCTCAGGGCAGCCTCATCGGCGACCAGAGTGAAATCGGGGTGCATCTGCAGGATGGAAGCGGGGACCTCGGGGGTGACGGGGCCGAAGAAGGACTTCTTGATGATCTCGGCCTTGTCCTTGCCGGAGGCGATCAGCAGGACCTTGCGGGCGTTCATGATGGTGCCGACGCCCATGGTGTAGGCCTGACGGGGAACGTCGTCACGGGAGGCGAAGAAGCGCTTGTTGGCCTCGATGGTCTCCTCGGTCAGATCGACACAGTGGGTGCCCACGGGGAAGTGGTCAGCGGGCTCGTTGAAGCCGATGTGGCCGTCGTGGCCGATGCCCAGCAGCTGCAGGTCCACGCCACCGACGGCCTTGATGATGGCGTCGTACTCAGCGCAGGCGGCCTCGGCATCGGGGTTCTCGCCGTTGGGAACGTGGACAGCGTCGGGGCGGACATCCACGTGGTTGAACAGGTTCTCGTGCATGAAGTACCAGTAGCTCTGGTCGTTGGTCCGGGGCAGGCCGCGGTACTCGTCCAGGTTGACGGTGGTGACCTCAGCGAAGCTCAGATCGCCGACCTTGTACCAGTCCTCGATCAGGCTCTTGTAGGTGCCGACGGGGGTGCCGCCGGTGGCCAGGCCCAGAACGCAGTTGGGCTTGGAGACGACCTGTGCAGCGATGATGTTGGCGGCCTTGCGGGACATCTCCGCATAGTCCTTGGCTTTGATGATTCTCATGGTGAATTTGCTCCTTCCTGATATTCCTGTATTGGATTACGTGATCGCGGGGGGAGGGCCGTGACGGACGGCCTGTGGGCAGAGGGCTGCCCATACATGATTATACTACCACATTTTGGTTGTGTTGGCAAGCGATATTGTACCAAAACGTGAAATATCTGTACGAAATACCCAAAGGGCGGCGCTTACATCTCCTTGCCGGCCAGGAAGACCCGCTTGGAAGCGTAGCCGTCGGTGCAGACCAGGAAGTCGGCGGCCAGGCCCTCGGCGATGGAGCCGACCTCATTCTGAACGCCCAGCGCGCAGGCGGGGTTGTAGGTGCAGGCGCGGACCACATCCTCCTCCTTGATGCCCCAGCTGATGCAGTTGACCAGGCACTGGTACAGGTTGGTGGCAGAGCAGGCGATGGTGCCGCCGTCCAGGCGGGCGACACCGCCGATGAGGGTGGCCATCTGGCCGCCCAGCTCAAACTGGGTGCCGTCGGGCTGACCGGCGCAGCGGCCGGAGTCGGAGACCAGGATCATGCGCTCGCCGCCGAACATGGAGAAGGCCAGGCGGACGGAGGCGGGGTGGATGTGCAGGCCGTCGCAGATGATCTCGGCGCGGACGTTGGGGTTCTCCACGCAGGCGGGGATGACACCGGGGTTGCGGTGGTTGATGCCGGGCATGGCGTTGTACAGGTGGGTCAGATGGGTGACGCCTGCGTCCACA
>CAYMRI010000184.1:0-2871 GCA_964392835.1 uncultured Eubacteriales bacterium | reverse complement strand
GATAGCCATACGAGTATCTTTGTTTGCACCGCAGAATGCATAAACAACATATAATTTCTTGTTGGACAATTCCTTAATAGCCAAATCTTTTACAACATTCCAAGTTTCAATGGAAGCCGGGTGGTTGTCATTCTTGTATTCGTCAGAAGTCCACCATACAGTGTCTTTGGAGTTTTCATCCACAACGATAAACTTATCTTTAGGAGAACGACCGGTGTAAATACCTGTCATTACATTCACTGCACCCAGTTCACTTACCTGACCCTTTTCAAAACCTTCTAATTCCGGTTTGATTTCTTCTTCAAACAACATTTCGTAAGACGGGTTGTGTACAATTTCAGTTGTACCAACGATGCCATACTTGTTCAAATTAATTTCTGCCATTTGTCTGTTACCTCTCTTCTTTAAAATTCTATTTTGCTCTGCCATATATGCAAGAACAAAATGCCTCATATTGTTCACCATTATACAATGAAGCGACGGATAAAATCAATACTGTAACAAAAAATTAAAAAAGATTTTATACGTCTTCATTTACCAAAAGAATCCTTCCCTTTACCACGCCCGGCGTTTCATATAATGCAAAGGCCTTGTCTACATCTTTCATGGAAAATTTTTCATGGAACAAGGCATCATCAAATTTCAATCGACCATCCTTTAAAGCTTCCGCAGTCATGGTCCATTCTTTCCCCGGGAACGGCGCAGAATAGGACATCCAGGAACCGGTCAGATAGAATTCTTTCCGATTCATCAATTCCCAGAGTTTAGGAGAAAATACCAAATCCTGTTTGGGCGTACCGATAAAACACAAATGGGCTTTGTTGCCTGCCAGTTCAAAAGACTGGTACATGGTCTGCACGGAGCCGGCCGTTTCATATACATAATCAAAGCCACGTCCACCCGTTAACGCTTTTGCCTTTTCCATAAACCCTTCTTCCGCAGTGTTAATCACTGCATCAGCCCCAAACTGCATCGCCAATTCCAAAGGCCGTTTACTTCTGGCAAATGCTACCACCTTGGAAGCACCCAATATCTTTGCCCACTGCATGGTCAACAAGCCAATGGTACCACAACCTAAAATAGCCACCGTACCACCCGGCTGAAAATTGGTAATATCAATGCCGTGTAATGCCACAGAAGATGGTTCAAACAAAGCCGCCAAATCCAATGGAATGGATGGGTCAATTTTTATCACATTAATTGCTGGAATCACCACATACTCTGCCATAGCTCCCTGCTCCCGAGAACCTACGAAGCTATAGTGCTTACACAACGAATAGTTCCCTTTCTTACAATCCTCACAGGCATGACAAGGTACCAACGGTGCACCTACCACATGATCCCCCACAGAAAAACCGGTTACATCAGAAGCAACTTCTTCCACAATACCGGAAAATTCATGACCCAAAACCGTAGGATAATAATGAGCACCGTTGTTTAGCACACGTGGAATATCCGAGCCGCAAATACCACAGGCTGCCACCTTGATTTTTACCGTTCCTTCCCGCAAAGCCGGCATGGGAAAATCATCATACCGAATGTCTTTATTGCCGTATAACACAGCTGCTTTCATCCGCTTATCACTCATCGCACAAATACCCCACTAATCATATAATTGTATTTGACTGCGTAGTTGTAATCTTCTACCAGCACCACTACACTGTCCTTTGCCAGTTCTCTGGCCTTTAATTGCAAACGACCATCTCTCACTTTAATGTACTGCAACGGCATATACTGATGAAGCATGCCCATGGGGATACCCACCTCATCCAAGTTAGCAAATAGTTTTTTCATAGCCGCCTGTACTTGTGGCAATACAAAATAGTAACGGCAACGGTCGGAAAAACTGTATTTTCTCGCTAATGCTTTTTGTTGCTCGGTGCCATGATAATGTTTTTCCCAAGAAGAAGGGTCTGCCATCATGGCCTCTTCCAAAACCTCTATGAAATTAGCCCGTTTTTCTTCCGGAACCAGCTCCTTTTCCATCATACTTAAGGAAAACAATGCTTCCCGCAAAGCAAACGTCAACGCCGGTCCCACTTTAATAATGGCAATACCATCTTCTACCATTTGTTTCAATTTTTTGGGTGCCTGGTAGTCTGTGGAATGTCCTTCAAACACAATATCCGGATATTTTTTCAAACGAGCACACAATTTTGCAGATTCGGTACGGTTGTAATGATGAATTTCCGCATTGCCGAATTCCACACCGGGCTGTACCACAATGGCAATGATGTTATTCCACGCATCAGACAGACCTAATTCCGCGAACTTCTTTTTATAAGCCAAAATGGTTTTTTCAAAGTCCCTTGCCTTGGTAACCTGTACGGTGTTTTCTTCTGCCTGAATTCCACCCGGAATGGGCACTTCACTACCGATGACATAGACCGGTTGCATTTCTTCCGGATTTTCTTCCAACAGTTCCCGGTAGGCTTCGTCACAAGCTTTATATAACATAGCACCTCTGGCCGCAATGGTTTCATCCTCTAAAGGCTGGTCAATGGGGTCATCTCCAAGTCTCATGCTGGTGTCCAAATGAATCTTCTTGTAGCCGGCCTTCACGCAAAGCTTTACCAACTCTACGGCATTTTCCATAGCCTCTTTTGCCGGTTTATCCTTCCAAGGCATAGGGCCCATATGGTCGCCGCCTAAAATAATTTTGCTTTTGGAGAAACCGATTTTATCTGCAATGCTGTAAACAAAATCTCTGAAATCTTTGGGCTGCATCCCTGCATACCCATAAAATTGATTTACCTGATTGGATGTTGCTTCAATCAAAGCGTTATCATCAAATCGTTGTGCCTGCTCCAAAATCGCTTCAATGACAATTTTATTCGCACTGCAAAAAGAAGGAATACCGCAATGAATTCC
>CAYMRI010000183.1:0-2905 GCA_964392835.1 uncultured Eubacteriales bacterium | reverse complement strand
GTAAATTTCAATTTTACGGCGTCGGCTTTGTATCTATATAGAAAAATACCCCCTGTGTTTTTTGGTACATAGGGGGCTATGAAAAGCAATTTTTTATCGATACGACTCTTCTAAAATCCACATCACATCGTCATCGGACAATTGGTAACAGTCACCATCGTACATACCTTTTCCTACCAGGCGAGAGAATTCCAAAATCTTAGGCAAATCTTCACGAGTAATGCCGTAATCGGACATTTTAATGTTGTCCGCACCGCAGGCAACCCGCAATTCGTTCAGGGCAGTTACGAAATCCATAGGAGAAGTGGGATTGGAAACACCCATGGCCCGAGCCATGTCCATCATTCTCTCGTCGCAAGCACCGCATTTTGCGAAAAATGTATAATAGGCACTACAAACCATCAACAAGCCGGCACCGTGAGGAACGGCCGGGAACAATCCACTGATTGCGTGTTCCAAAGAATGCTCGCTGGTGCAACAGGATACAGATTCTACGATACCGGACATAGTGTTTGCCAATGCAACATCAGCCCGGGCTTCTATGTCGTTGCCGTCAGCCACTGCCTTTGCAAGGCTCTTGCTTACTAAGGAGATGGCTTTCAAAGCATAAATGTCACTAATAGGAGTACCAATAATGTTCAAATACCCTTCTGTGCTGTGGAACAGGGCATCAAACCCTTGATAAGCCGTGTACAAAGGCGGTACGGATACCATTAATTCCGGGTCCACCACGGCAATGACCGGATAGGTGTCGTCACAGCCGAATCCTATTTTTTCACACAAATCAGTATTGGTAATTACCATCCAAGGGTCTGCTTCGGTGCCGGTTCCTGCACTGGTGGTAATGGCAATCATAGGTAGCGCTTTGTTAGGGATAGGCATACTCTTGGCAGAACCGCCGTTAAAATAATCCCACAAATCACCATCGTTGGCAGCCATAATAGCCGTCGCTTTTGCAGAGTCCATGGCAGAACCGCCGCCCAGACCGATGACGAAATCACATTTTTCCTGACGAGCCAAAGCGGCTGCTTCCATAACACCATCCTTGGTGGGATTGGGTTGCACTTTGTCATAAATACAATAGGAAACCCCTGCCAAGTCCAGCTGACCAAGCAAACGGTCCAAGTAGCCATATTGCCGTACAGATTTTCCGGCGGAAATCACAACCAAAGCTTTCTTTCCCGGTAATTGCTGTTTATGCAGTTCGTTTAACTGCCCGGCTCCAAACAGGATGCGGGTGGGGATATAGTAATTAAAATTTTTCATAAAAAAAACACCTCTTTTTTTCTATATATTTCTTCACTTAACTATAGCATATTTTCAAAACTTATGGTAGAATATCTAAGATATTTTTATAAAACAGAGCACAAGGAGGTATATAAGATGGAAATTTTACAAAGTGTATTAGATAAGGTGATTGCAAGAAATCCTCATGAACCTGAGTTCCATCAAGCCGTAACCGAAGTTCTCGAATCCCTGGAACCGGTTGCAAAGAAGCATCCGGAATGGGTAAAAGCGGGTATTTTTGACAGAATCGTAGAGCCTGAAAGACAAATTATGTTCCGGGTATCCTGGGTAGATGACAATGGTAATGTACAGGTGAACAGAGGCTACAGAGTACAGTTTAACAGTGCAATCGGACCTTACAAAGGCGGTATCAGATTGCATCCGTCTGTAAACCTGGGTGTAATCAAATTCCTGGGCTTTGAACAGATTTTTAAGAATTCTTTGACCACATTGCCAATCGGCGGCGGTAAGGGTGGCAGTGACTTCGACCCCAAGGGTAAATCCGACGGAGAAGTCATGAGATTCTGCCAAAGCTTTATGACAGAATTGTCCAAGCACATTGGACCGGATACCGACGTTCCTGCCGGTGATATCGGAACAGGTGCCAGAGAAATCGGTTATATGTATGGTCAATATAAGAGATTGCACAATGACTACACCGGCGTTTTGACCGGTAAGGGTTTAACATGGGGCGGTAGCCTTGCAAGAAAGCAAGCAACCGGTTATGGTCTGCTCTATTTCATGAAAGAAGCAATTGCAGCGCAGGGTATGAGCTTTGACGGCGCTACCGTAGTCGTTTCCGGTTCCGGTAATGTTGCTATTTATGCAGCAGAAAAAGCACAGACCTACGGTGCAAAGGTGGTTGCAATGTCCGACTCCAACGGCTACATCTATGATGCGGATGGAATTGATTTGGATGCAGTGAAAGAAATTAAGGAAGTAAAGAGAGCTCGTATTAAGACATATGTAGACACACATCCTAACGCAACATACACAGAAGGTTGCAGTGGTATTTGGTCCATTCCTTGTGATATTGCACTTCCTTGTGCAACACAGAATGAAATTAACGAAGCATCTGCGAAGTTGTTGATTGCAAACGGCTGTAAAGCGGTTGGGGAAGGTGCTAACATGCCTTCTACCCCGGAAGCAATTGCAGCATTCCAGGACGCTGGATTGGTATTTGGTCCTGCAAAGGCAGCAAATGCCGGTGGTGTTGCAACTTCTGCCTTGGAAATGAGTCAGAACAGCATGCGTTATTCCTGGACCTTCGAAGAGGTGGATGCAAAATTGCATGACATCATGGTTAGCATCTACAAGAATGCTTCTGCTGCAGCAGCAGAGTACGGTCAACCGGGGAATCTGGTGGTTGGCGCCAACATTGCAGGCTTCCTGAAGGTGGCAGAAGCAATGTACGCACAAGGCATCGCTTACTAATTGGTTTTTTGTAAAAATTTAATAGCACTTACAAGTAGCAGGATAGGGTTTCCCGTCCTGCTTTTTTGTTGATGTTTTTCCAAAATTAAAGTAAAATAAATACATATGAAATCAAATTGAATAGAAAACAGGAGGTCCAATTATGAAAAAACGGATTATTACCATCAGCCGTGAATTTGGCAGT
>CAYMRI010000182.1:0-2992 GCA_964392835.1 uncultured Eubacteriales bacterium | reverse complement strand
TGTATTTATAAGTGTTTCGCATACCGGACCCGAGCTCATCGGCTAAACCGATTTCGCGGAAGACTTTGGAAATTGGTGGGTTCTTCTGCACCGGTTGAAATGTAGAAAGTTCCAATAACCCGTAATTATGGGAAAGGTTAGCATTTTCCAAACATATACGGTCTTTTTCAATGATGAACTTTGCAACATATTTGCTGGAAAAATCTCTATGTGCCAGAAGATTGGAAATGGTTTCTCGCAAAATATGATCCCTGGAGCTTACACTTTGAATGCCATCAAGCGTAAACAAATCGTTTAAATGTTTTTCTCCAAAAGCAAACAACCTGTCGTAGCTTTCAATTAAGTTTGTAATCACAACATCTCGATCGTCATAACGGTCTGTATTATACACCCTGAAAATTGCATCTGTCCTGTGCTGTGGAAGGACAGACATAATCGTGCTGTCTTTGCCAAATAGCAATATGCCGGCCAATGTCACACCTTCCTGGCATGTGTATTCGTCCGTGAGAATCAAACCGGAAGTTCGTAGAATTTCTTCGTTTGACATAGTAAGCCAAGGGTGATTCTGAGAACGAGTTCGTGTCATAAATCTTGCACGTTCTATTAAATCCGGGCGAAGTGAATCCATGGAAAAACGGGTTACTTTATTGATAAAGAAGGAATTACTTTTCCTTGCATATAGTCGATATACTTCGTCAGAATGATTCGTAATATCAATATCCGATTCGTGATTGCGATCATAAATGCGTCCGTTACATCGGCAAACGCTTGGACTAACAGGAACATGGAGATACAGGATGTATTTTCCATCGTGCTCATATTCGATGGGCGTCAGGTAGAGCGGGGGATACAGCTTATTTTCATTGTTAATTGTAGTGACAAAATCTTTTTTCATTTGCTCGATGCGGTCGGGTTGAATGCCAAGAATCTCACCGTTATCGTTTACACCAAGGAATATGTGACCACCATCACGGTTGGAAAAGGCACAAATGCTGTTGTAGACATCCTTGGTAATGTCAGTAGTGGATTTTTTAAATTCCACCACCTGGTTTTCGCCTTGTTCAATAAGGGATAAAAGTGTAGTTGGTAATTGCATAATCATAATAGCCTCCTTTAGTTACAAAAATAGCGAGGAACTTCCTCGCTGCTTCGGTGGACCCGGGTCTTACGACCAGCCCAAACTACAATGACTATTACGATTCCGAAACGTATTTGACATATATAATATAATATAATATAGCAAATGCTTCTGTGCTCGTCCAGTGTTTTTTTGACCATACAATAAACAAAGCCGGAGGCACGAAACCTCCGGCTTTTCACATCTTCCAATTCTAATTACTTCAATTTTTCCACAATCGGAACAATGGTTTCATTAATATAAGCGTCGTCCGGCTTTACTTCCACGCCGTCAAACAAATACCAGCGCTCTACATGTTCCTTGCAGGTGCCAGGTAAAATTTCTGTCAACGGGCTCAAAGTTTCCATTTCAATGAAGTGCTCGTTGATATAGGATTCAAAAGAACAGTTGTTGTCAGGATACATACCTGCATCGCAGAAATCGTATGTCTTTACCAACATTTGGCCTTTGGTGCTGTAGGCTGCCCAAGGGCGAGTGCTTCTGTAACCGATTTTTAACGGTGTTCTGGTAAAGGAAGGATCCTGTTGCAGATAAAAATATTCCTTACCAAAAGTCATTCTGTGATCATTCATTTCGGTGTAGGACCAGAAAGACATGTTCCAGGTGTGGGTCAATTGGAACTCGTTTTTCTGAATCGGCATTACCTGATAGCCGCCCTTTTCCAACTGGGTGATACACCAAACAGAAGTGGTAACCGGCCAAACGCCTCTGTTGTAAATTCTGTGCTTCACGGTAATTGCAGCGGTTTCCGGACACATGGTCAATTCCAGTTCCTTTTGCATGAAAGTTTCCGGTTCTACGTTTTGGGTTAATACGAAACCATTTTCAATTTCTGTTACCTGTACCGGTACGTTGTCCGGAGAGTAGGTTCTGCCGAAATCTTCCGGTGTGTGCCAAATACGGTGTCCGCCGTAAAAACGGTATTCTTTATCATTGGTGCGACCCTTGTCGTCTTCTACCAAATAAATCAAATTTTCTTTTCCAACCAAATTCACACCCAAAATACGGATACCAAATTCAGTTGCTACAATTACTTCCATTTTGCCGTTGGAAATCTTTAAACAATCTTTCCAGCCTTCAAAGGCAACGCGTTGCATGGTTACACTCATTTTTCAATTCCTCCGTAAGTAAAAAATATTGAAGCCATTATACCATATTTTGACTGTGTTGCATAATATTTTTCCAACTTTCTCATACTAAAGCAAAAGAAAAATAGGAGTGGAATGAAGTTGGAGAGCAAAATCAGCAAGAAGATAGAAGAGAATCTGGCACAAATCAAAGAAATTTATGACTATCCACAAAACAGCGATATTGTTATAAAAGAGTTTACTTTGGGAGAAACCCAGTTTCAAAAAGCATTTGTTGTTTATATCGAAGGAATGACAGATGTGGATTTGCTGAACCAATATATGGTGCGGCCCTTAATGCGCATTGAAAAACCGTCTCACATCCCTTTGTCCTGTCAAGAAATTTACAATCATTATTTAATTCAGGTTTCCACCAAAGTGGAGACAGAACTGGAAAAAGCCATAGAAACCATAAATTTTGGCGGCGCAGTCATTTTTGTGGACGGAGACACTGCTGCTCTTTGCGCAGAAGTGAGAAAATATGAGCACAGAACCATCCAGCAACCAACCACGGAAAATGTGGTGTTGGGTCCCCAGGATTCTTTTAACGAAGTCATCAGAAATAATACGGCGCTGATTCGACAACGTCTGCAGGATGAAAATCTGCGGATAGAAAGTGTGAAAGTAGGAAAGAGAAGTAAGACCGCCTGTGCCGTGATTTATATGAAAAATATTGCCAACGATGGGATTGACGGAAAAGCTGCGGGTACCATCGAGGCCCAGCTGG
>CAYMRI010000181.1:0-2993 GCA_964392835.1 uncultured Eubacteriales bacterium | reverse complement strand
CTGCACCTTCCAGGTTTTCATAAATACCGTCGCGAGGAATGGTCACATTTAATTCCTGTCCATCTACTTCTACCATTAACGGAATGGTAATATTCAATTTAGGAAAATGCACTTTAAAGCTAACACCGGAACCGGTCTTCACAATTTCGCCTACAACTTCTTTGGGTTGTTCAAAAGAAGTTGTTGTATACTCGGTTGTAGTAACGGTATTTCCCAAGTTAACATAATTAATTACAAACAAAGATAGACTTTGCTTATCATAGGAGAACACAGTAGACCGAAGTGGCTTCTTTTCCATGCTTGCAATTGCAGCTTTCAAGTTATCTTCTGCCGCATCTACTTCTTCCTTGCTGTCACTCTCCCATGCAGCTTTCGCTATAGCCAAAGCCTCTGTCATGTTCTTCCAGGAACTCGCTATATAGTTTGCTTCCGCTAAACCTTCTGCCTTTGCAATTTGCGCATTTAGATCAGTAAAAGAAATCTCGCCGGACTTAGAAGGGTAATCTTCTGTTGATGCACTTTTTTCTGCTATATATTCTATAGGCAAATCAGGATCAAGCCCCAAATCCTGTGGCAATAATTGAGAACTCCATACCTTAACAATGTTCCCTTCTGCATCCTTTTGCACAACCTTAAAAGCAAGTTCCTTTTCATAAAAATACAAATCTAAGTTACTGGGGTCATCGCTATCAGAAGAAACAAGTTCAAACCCATCTAACGACGCAGACGCCCCATTATTATTAGTAGCTGCACTACCGGAAGTGGTACTGTTTTCAGTAGTTTCCTCTTCGGAAGTGGTACCATCAGACGACGTACTCTCTTCTCCTGTAACAGGTTCATTACTTTCTTCATCTGCATACACGACAAGAGAAGTGAGTGTTATGGAAAACACCAGTAAGAAAGCTAATAAACAAGTGAACCATTTTTTTACCATTTTTCTCATCCCTCCTATCGAATACTATTCTGCATATAAACAAGTTCTACATTTACTTCTTCAATGAACACTACAAACTGGTTCAAAATAATATAGAACATACCAACCAACAGGAATACACATACAATAGCAAACAAAATAATCAATGTGGTTGTTACCATCTTCTTAAATGAATATTCGTTCAAGTTCATCAAACCCAGCAACATCAATGCAATAGCCCACAGTAAGATTGCACTTTGGATGCCTACATACAAACCACCTTCATTTTGACACATTACATTGGACAAAAGACCTAAGGGCAGTGTAAATATGATATATGGTGTAAATGCCAACAAATTGGAGATACAGGATTCTTTAAAGGTGGTCTTACCATCAGAAATAGAAGTAACACCAAAGCCAATAATCGTCCATGCTGCCAAAGGCAACAAATACACTACAACTTCCTGTACCAAATCGGTATTTTGCGGCAGGCTATCTGCCAATGGGAAGTGAACAATATAAATATACGCAATTCTTACCACCAAAATAGCCAGAATCATAACTGCCACCATCCACCATCGATACCGATCGCGGTTTGCCTTTAATTTGTTATAGCCGTCAATCGGATGGAATATAATCATCAATAGACTATGGAAGAACAGTTTGATTCCATACTTATCACCGGAATAATCATAAACCAGGTCTACTTTTCCTGCCAATTTGTAAAGGAAAATAATCAATGCCAGCAATCCGACTATCAGTAAAATAATAACCACTACAACTACGCCGAAATTCTCACGGAAAGCTTCCAAACGCCATTCGTAATAGGCCTCAGAATATCCCTCCTGATCTCTTGCCAATTTGTAGAGATCCATAGCAACTTCATACTCATAATTGCCATACATAGCTTTTGCTTTTCCTTTTACAGCCAAATTATAGGAATTATGCATTTCCAACACTTCATCCCAAGGTCCCAGGGCTTCGTTATACTTACCATCAGAGTAAAGCGAAGAAGCTTCCATAACCTTCTTCATAAATTTAGTCGGTTGCATAATCTGTATCGTATTCTTTTCTCTGTCGAGAACATATAAGGTTCCTTCTTCATTCAATGCAATAGCACTGATGTTTCCGAAAGTTCCTTTATAGTTTCCTTGTCCGCCGATAACCGCAACACTGTTCCCCTCGGAGTCATAAATATAAATTTCCTGGGTACTTGCATCCGCTGCATACACCAATCCGGTGGTTCCTACAGCAATATCAATAAAGGATGCGTAAGTATCATTTCCGGCATCATCCATACCGGTAGAACCATATGTACCCGGTTCATATACATTATTACCGGCAGGGGTCAGCCGCTTAATCTGATCCTTGGTATCATTCTGTGCAACTGCATAAATCAAAGGATCCGACTCGGAATCTCTGATAATAAAGTTGGAAAAATACGGAGGTGTTTCTCTGGCTTCAATTTCCGCCATGATTTCCTCGGAGTAAATCAACTCTAAAAACTCATGTACCCAGTCATATTCAATAGAAGACTGTGCCACATAACCACGGAATTCATTTTGTGCATCAATAATGATAAAGCCATGGTAGTCTCTGTCGTTAATGACATAAATACGGCCAACGGAGTCAATATACAATTTTGCAGGCTTAAACGGATATTCTTCATAGTCAAACATTTCTGAATCCGGTTCTACAAACAATTCTACAAATTCGCCTTCCGGAGAAAGGTGAATCAATCTGCTGTTTCCGGTATCTGCAACGAAAATATCCCCTTCATTATCCACATAAATCCCTTTTGGGGTGGAAAAGGCCTTTATCACCATTGCATCAACAACTCTGTTTTCATGTACATAATCGCCATTTTCCATGCCGTCACGCAACACTTCTGTCATCGTGAAGCCATCGTTTGCATTCGGATTCGCCGCGAGATTTTCAGGAAGTTGACTTTCCGGAATAGCCTTAACCTCATTGGTTTCTTCATTCACATAGACTACAAGGTCTTCTTCTTTTGTAACTTCAACCTCCTTGTCTTCTTCGTCTTTCACTTTCCCTTTCCAGACAGCCTTAAAATACTTGG
>CAYMRI010000180.1:0-3008 GCA_964392835.1 uncultured Eubacteriales bacterium | reverse complement strand
AGAATAGGTGCAAACCCTGCTTTGTAAAGTTGCGCCGCATACTCCGGTTGCTCCGGATGAGAACCTCCCGGTATAAAAATTGCATCTACCTTGCAGGGTTGGTCTTCTATAAAAATGAAATTAGAAACATCTTCAATCATACGGTTGGTCATAAGGAACTCCTATTTTTTATCCCTTGGTCAAAGCTAAAAGAATTGGAAAATAAAGATCACAAGCAATACTTTCCTTTTTGCGCCATGACGGTTCAATATTGGAATAATTCTTAAAGAGTCGCAGCTGTTCGTCTGTAATCATTTCCATCAAATTCTCATCGGCAATCCATTCATGCAGCGATTCTGCAAGATAAGGATTTCCATCTTCGAAAACCGGATATTTAATGGATGCAGAAGAAAGTCCTCGCATAAACCACGCAAAATTTATGGGATACGAATCAAAATCACGCACACTCACTTTATGACGCTCCGCATTTGCAAGCAGGAAGTTTACTAATTTTTGATATATGAGTTCCATTGCATTTTTCCTCGCTCCTACTGTATACTTGCAGATGAGTTTTCCAACCATTTTACCGACTGCCGCAACCCTTCTATGGTTTTGGTTTCTAAAACCACGGAGCAGTTTTGCGCTTGGGCTAAGGATAAATATTTCGGAAGATCCAGCTCGCCGGTCCCTAACGCAAGGTGATTCTTTTTACCAAGAGCATCATGCAAATGCATGTGATACAGTCGCTCTTTATTTTTCAAAATATATGGTTCATCTAAATTCCCACCGCTGTGATTATGCCCGATATCAAAAGTCAACCCAAACACCGGACTTTCAAAAAAAATCTGCAGAGCCTCTTGCTGAAACAGCGGAAAACCATTACAGTTTTCAATACAAATCTTAATAGCAGAATCACCGATAGCTTCTTGGCACATATCCCGAAAAGCCGTTATGCTTTGCAAATACTGCTCCTTGTATTCTGAGAAGAGATATACTTTTTTCTCCGGCAATGTAAAATATACACCTAATGCCAAATGCATGTTGATGACTTGAATGCCCAGTTCCTTTGCCAGTGCAATGGTTTCCAGCACAGTGCGTTGATACCCTTTGGCAATATAGGGATTAAAGTCGCTGACATTTAAATTCTCATCCAGATGGATTGTGTAAAAAATACCATACTTATCCGCAATTTCTTTGAAAGCCTGGATATCAATTTTATCCAATTGATATTGAGGCAAATTCATATTCAGTTCTATAAAATCCAAGTGTAATTCTTGGCAAAGAGACGCGCATTCTTCTAAGGTGCTTGTCTCTATTAAAGTTGGTATACCGAATCGCATTTTTCCTCACTCCGTTTCTGAACTTTGGGGACTTTCTTAAAATTATAGCAAGCAACTGTTCCTGAATCAACTGTAACTTATGACTTTTTCAGCCGTCCGGGCGGGTCAGATGGGATGTTCGTTTATACCGTCTTTCAGCATATGTTATCTCCGCACCAACCGCCCGCATAGTATGGCATCTCAGTTTATACCGCCCTTATGGTATGCTATCTTCTGCAAATGAGCTCTGCTCACACAATTATTAGCAAGATGGCATACACACTGGGTGGTAAAATTAAAGATAGCATACAGGCGCGGGCGGTATCTTGAGAGATACGATACGAACCGTCCGAAAGCACGCACATGCCGCCCGCACACACCGCAACCGCAAATCCCCTGCCTTGTCCACTCGCCTATTCTCTCACAAACACATAATAATCCGTATCAAAACCGCCCCAACGATAATCGCCGCTCTTCCATTCCACAAGCAGATATTCCACACCATCAATGGTTTGCAATTCGTAGGCACAAGCGGATTGATTCCACTTTCGCAAAATGTACCCCCTGGTCCATTCCTGCATATTTTTCCCACGAATCACATCATTGCCGTAACCATAATAGCTGACTACTTCTCCCTCCGGTTGAAATTCCAAGTTGGAAAAATACCAATCCTTCTCTTTACAATCCGTCGGTTCAAAGGCCTCTTTGGGTCATCTACAAACGGCATATCCATATCATCCTTCCGTGCAATGCTCTCTGCAGAATACGCCGCATTGTCCACCTGCCGCAACACCAAAATCGTAGGCCTACCGCCCCGCCGATAATGGTACGACTTCAAATTCACAAACATGTAGCGATTGCCGCCATACAATTCCGTGGAAAAATCATTCACTGTGGAACTGTCCCCGGTTTCAATGAGTAGTTTTCCCTTGGTCCAACCGTAGCACCAATACCGCTGACCGCTGGGTAGGAAATAAATATTTTTCACTTCCTCCCACTTATTGACAAAAATGTCTGCGTAAAAATCTTCTTTCACCGCATACTCACCCACGATTTCCCATTTACCCACAATGGATTCGTCATTTTCAAAAGGCAAATCCATGTTTTCATGAGGAAATGCTGCCGTATCCTTTAATTTCACAACACTACAGCCCAATTCCATATCATTTGACCCAGGTTCGCCGTAGGCACAATAGTTGGATATCCTTTGATAATCCTGAGAAACAATGGCGCTTTCCATAACCTCTCGGGCCTTCAAAAAGTCCTTCCCATCAAACTTGGTACTTCTGGCTTCTATCCCCTGTTCTGCAATGTTTCCTGCAATTCTGCTTTCTTCTTTTCAAACAATGCAATCACATGGTTATCACTATTACAGTTAGCAAGAATGTTTTTGATGTCACCAAGAGAAAAACCCGCTTTCTTCAGCGCAGTAATTCTCATAAAAACGGCAATCTGCCCTTTTGCGTAATAGCGGTATCCTGTAAAGCGGTCGATATAGTCAGGCACCAAAAGCCCTTCTTTATCGTAGTGCCGCAGCACGGATATTTTTGTGTCGCATATCTTTGCGAATTCACCAATTTGCAAGAAATCACCTCCTGTTTTTTCTTGATAAGGTACCTTTCACTTGGACTATAAGCCTAATGTAAGGTTGAGAGGCAAGGGGGAATTTATGATTGATATTAATTATAGCATTAATTTGAAATTTGAAAA
>CAYMRI010000179.1:0-3014 GCA_964392835.1 uncultured Eubacteriales bacterium | reverse complement strand
CACATAAAACAATTGATGCAGGAGGAGCCGTATGAATCCCATAAACTATCTTAAGATGAAAGACCATAAAGGCCCCAGTGGTGTACCCCTTGGAGGTATCGGAACCGGATATTTTTCCATAGACCCCTCAGGCTATGTGAATAGACTGAATGTGAATAATATCCATAAGGATTTTTTTGCAAAGGGACAAAAAGGCTTTTTTGCTACAGTGTGGCAGGGCGGTGAACAACCGAAAGTTGCCAGAGTACAAAGAGATGCAGACTGTAAAATGGGGTTGCGTGGATTCGACCATACCGAATATACCGGATTGTATCCGTTTTGTACCTTGAAAGCAGAAAATGAAACACCATTTTTTGATTTTGATGTGTGCTTAAATGCATATTCTTATTTAATTCCTCACAATGCAAAGGATTCTTCTTTGCCTGCTGTATGGGTAGAAGTAGAACTGGAAAACAAAAAGGAGCAACCCATAGAGGTAGCGGTGGCACTCTCTTGGGGAGATATAATTTATAGAGGGATGAAGGATTTTGAAGCGCCAATGTCTTCCGGTAATTTTAGTGGAGATAACAAGCCGTTTATTCAACCGATTGATACAGAGGCCACTTCTGTAGTTGTTGATGCCGGTATTCATCAATATAAAGGTGTTCGGCAATATGCAAAAGAAATCTATACACCGGTGAAATGGACCTTCCAGAATTATAATCGGGAGTTCTTAATTCTGGCGGAGGAGATGACAGACGCTGAAATCACCCTGTGTCCGGCTTATGATGTTACCAAGGATGTTTTTCCGGAGAGTTTTACACAAAATGGATGTTTTGCAGATGTAAATGCAGACGGTATTATGGAATTAAGTAAGGGTGGGAATCCTGACCAGGTAGTGGCTGCGTCTGCGGTGGCTGTGAAATCCCAATTGGCGGCAAAAGAAACAAAGGTGTTTCGTTTTTTGGTGGTGTGGTTTATGCCGCAGCCGGATATGGAAGCGGTTCGAAAGGGACCGGAAGGGTCTTTCTTTCCGAACTGTGATTATGGGAAGTATTATCACAATTGGTTTAATAAAGCAGACGAAGTTGCTGCGTATGCGTCTGCCATTCGGGAAGAAGCTGTGTGTGGTTCTCAGGAATGGCAAGTGCCTATTCTGATGAGCACCATGCCGGATTGGCTCAAGTTTAAACAAATCAATACAGCATATACCTTGTATACCAACACGGTTTTTACAAAAGAAGGATTGTTTTCCACTTTGGAAGGGGAAATGGGAGGCCTTGGCGGTACCCAAGACCAGAAAATGTCCTCCCATCCTGTTTATCAGAAGTTTTTTACGGAATTGGATAATCAGGAAAATATGCAATATTATAATACCATCGGAGAAGAAGGAGATATTCTGCACTTTGACGTGCACTATTATCACGGCATTGCCAACAGCGACCCGGCAAAGAAAGAATCTCCCACGCCATTTGGTAGCATGATGGATAATGGCGGTTCCTGGATTATTCAGTTGGCAAAGACCTATGAACAGACAGGTGATATTGCATTGTTACAGAACACTTATGATGGGGTTACCAGATGTATGGCATTTATTGAAAGTAAGGTGCCGGAGAATGGGTTACATATTCCGATTTACAATACGACCTATGATGATGCAAAGCATCCGCCGGTTTTGATTTATGCAGGTACCATTTATCTTGCTATTTTAAAAGGTGCTATTCGTATTGCAAAGGCAATGAACGATGCGGATGCAATTTCGCTTTATGAAACCCAGTTGGCAAAGACTTTGGAATCCGTAGAAAAATTGTATGTTACAGATGAAGCAGGTGTGGGTTATTATTGCTTTGGCTCCGATGCAGATGGCTCTAATATGCGGGATGAAGTGATTTTTGCCGGCCATCTGGCAGGGCAGTTTATGAGCAGATACTGCGGTTGGGGAGATGCCTTGCCTTTTGAACATGTAAATTCTTCTTTGTATAAGCATTTTACCACTTCTATTCAGGAAGCAAATGATTATTATGCAGCAAAGATTTGGGATTGGAAACGTAAAATTTCCTTAGATCAGGAAGGCTCTCGTTGTTGGCCGTTTTATTTGGAAAGCTACAGTGCTATGACCGGTATTCAGGCTGGTTGTATAGAAGACGGTTTGAAGGTCATGGAGCATATTCAGAAAGTGCATTATAACTTGGGTTACAGTTGGACATTGAATTTATGGAATCCTGCAGAAGCAACTTATATGACGGCGCCGGTAACCTGGTTTATTAATGATGTGTTGGCAGGTGCTGCGGTGGATGTGAATGAGAAGGTTCTGACCTTAGGACCTGTTACATTAAATGAGGAAACACCTTTGGTAACACCGTTGTATTATCCGGAGTTTTGGGCAGTATTGCAGTATGAGCCAAAAGCAGGTGTTTGCAAGTATGAAATTATTAAGACTTATGGCGATAAGGTACATGAAATTGAAACTTTGCGGGTGATGCCAAATGGCAAACCCTCTGTAGAGGCTTGTGAATATAAACTGGCAGAAACCTTCCAAATTAGAGAAGGCGCTGTGCTGGATGTATCTGACCATTGTCAATTGTTTAACTCCTCCAAAAAGGTTCCATCTGTATTAAGACCGGTAGCCCCTTATGATGGAACCTATAGTACCACCATTGACACCGGAGAAGATTTGTATATGAAGGATTAAGCAAATTACATCTCCCAATTGTCAATTGAAATAAAAGAACGCCCGGAAGTGATGACAGCGCTTCCGGGCGTCCTTTTTACACATTATGGACGAAATTAAATGTAAAAATTGACCACTGCAATATTGTAAATGGCTAGCAGGGCATAGGGGGCATTGCTATAATAAAACTATCAAAAGGTATTTATAGACGTGTAATTTCATAAAGCGGAGGTGCATTTTGTGAAAAAAATTCTGGCTTTGTTATTGACAACAACAATCCTCTTATCAGCAGTTTCCTGTCAGGATAGCGAGGAGAAACCATCTCAAGACCAACCAGGCAATCAGGTATCTACTTACGTGTGGG
>CAYMRI010000178.1:0-3017 GCA_964392835.1 uncultured Eubacteriales bacterium | reverse complement strand
CAAGTCAATAAAGGGTTATAGGTTACCTTTATTAACCTAAATTTATTATATAAGGAGAAAAAGAATGGATAAAATTGGCGTTATTACATCGTTTATTCATAATATTATCGTCTTTAATATTCCGCTTCTATATGGAACGGTTGGTGAAATTGTAGTGGAAAAATCAGGTAGCTTAAATTTGGGTGTTGAGGGTACAATGGCAGTAGGTGCTATTTTTGGATATGTTTTTGGATGTTATGCCAACAGCCTTGGAGTTGGGATTGCAACAGCATTTTTAACAGGCGCTTTGTTTGGATTGCTGTTTGCCATTTTGACTGTTTCCTTACAGGCAAATCAAAACATTACAGGTCTTACCTTAACCACGTTTGGTTTAGGTATTTATTTCTTTGTTGGTAACAGCTTGAAAGCACAAGGTTGGCCGGTAATGAGTAACTATGAAAATATTCAAAACGGTTTTTCGGATATTTCCATTCCGTTGCTTTCTGATATTCCGGTTATAGGGAAAGGATTGTTTAGCCATAATATTTTAGTATATTTAGGTATTGTTATCGCTCTTGTTATGTGGTGGTATCTGAAACACACCACCGGTGGCTTAAAACTCCGCGCAATCGGTGAAAATCCGGGGGCTGCGGATGCAATAGGCATTAATGTAAAGTTAAACAAGTATATTCATATATGTCTTGGTTGCGGTATTATGGGAATTGGTGGTTATTACATGGGATTGAACATGTCCGGTTCCTTTAACAGTAGCTGTTGGATTAATGGTTATGGTTGGATTGCAGTAGCCTTGGTTATTTTTGCAAACTGGAGTCCGGCCCTTGCAATTATCGGTACCTTTGTCTTTGGATTCTTTAATACATTGCGTGTTTCCGGAAGCAGCCTTGCAGCAGCATTTCCGAGCGTTTTGGGATGGCTTGCACACATTCCGACACAATTGTACCAAGCATTGCCTTTTATTATAACCGCCATTGTTTTGGTTGTTATGTCCATTCGTAAGAAGAAGGGGAGCGGGTTGCCGGCTTCGTTAGGCTTAAATTATTTCCGTGAAGACAGATAATGAGAAAAATTCTATTGACAGGAATCGGTTTGTTGCTAATGATAAATGCCACTTGTATGGTGGCATTTTCTAATATGCATCTCGGTTTGATTGCCACCTTTCTTTTAGGGGCTATTTTACTGCTTTACGGTATCTTTTGGGATGGGTTTATGAAAAAAATCCCAAAATGGCTGACAGGTACCTTCTTTGTCTGCGTTTTTTTGGTGGTGGCCTTTATCAGTTTTTTACTGCTGTATGGAGGGTTTGACAACGCCACTTACAAGGAGGACGCGGTTATTGTATTAGGCTCGGGTATTCGCGGGGAGAAGCTTACCGAGGGGTTGAAAAATAGGTTGGACGCTACCATTGCTTACTACGAGAAAAATCCCGATGCAATCCTTGTGGTCAGTGGGGGACAGGGACCACAGGAGGATATTACGGAAGCGTTGGCGATGGAGCGGTATTTGCTTGAAAACGGCGTTCCGCAGGAAAGTATTATAAAAGAAGAGCAGGCAACCAGTACTTATGAAAATTTTGTGTATTCCAAACAGTTGTTGGATGCTTATTTTGACGGGACATATAGCGTTACCTATGTGACCAATAACTATCATGTTTACCGCGCCGGCGCCATAGCGCAGACCATCGGCTTTGAAAATGCCACCCATTGTTCGTCAGGAACACCATGGTATTCTATAATTCCCAGCTGTGTCCGGGAATGCATCGGCGTGTTAAAATTCTGGATTCTCGGCAATTAATGAGAGCATAATATTGTCCGATTGGTGCATACTGATTTGGGTGATATTGTGAAAAAATTTAAGAAAAATCTGGTATTTTTTGCACTGGGCGCCATTGGCTATGGCTGCATTGAACTTTTATGGCGGGGGCGAACCCATTGGAGCATGCTACTTGCCGGGGGGTTAAGCTTTCTGCTTTTTTCTTTTGTGGCGGAAAAATATAAAACCAGGTCCTTGTTCTATAAAGCCATACTCTGTGCGGTTGGCGTTACGGTAATAGAGCTTATTTTTGGCATTATTTTCAATCTGATTTTCAAAATGCATATCTGGGACTATAGTGGCGTTCCACTAAATTTTTTAGGGCAAATTTGCTTGCTGTATAGCTTGTATTGGTATGCTTTGGCTTTCTTTTTGCTGCCGGTAGCAGAGTGGCTAAATAGGCGTCTATCTATCAAATTTGAAAAAATTGACAAAGTTAAATTAAGTGAACTAAAATAGTTCACTTGGGTTAACTATCCTATCTTCTTTAATAGAAAAAGAAGAGGAGTTTCTTTTGTTGCTGCGTCTCCTGGAAGAAGCAACCAATCTTTTACCAATTCCATTGCCAAGTATCGTAATGATGTTGCCAAGATTACAAGTAATTTAAGTCTCATACATGATGTTACTGTTTCCGTATGAGAGCGATTCTTGCTTTTGATGAAATTGACATGAAACACCATAGCGGCATTATTTCTGAATTTCGAAAAAGATATATTAAAACGGATATTTTTGAAATGCGTCTTTCGATGCGGAATATTTTTTAAATACGATAAAAAAGTATTTGTCCAACCCATAAAAGGAGTATACAAAATGGAAATTTTTACATTAACTGAAAAAGATAGAGAACTCATTAAAATCGGGTTAGAAGTATTGGCGGACAACTTCGATGATGGTGTGTAAATCATACTGTGGTTTGAGCGGGTTTCGTTCGCTCTTAATGGGTCAAAAAGAACATGGCCAAGAAGAAGCCTGCCACAACCCATGTACCGATATTTAGCTCCTTTCTCTTTCCGGTGGCTACCTTTATGGCAATGTGAGAAATGATACCGAATGCAATACCATATGAAATATTATAAGTAAAGGGCATCATGACAACTGTCAAGAAAGAGGGAAGGGCAATGGCCGGGTCTGCCCATTCGATGTCCTTAATACCGCTCATCATGAGAATCCCTACATATACCAATGCTGCGGCGTATGCGCAGGAAGGA
>CAYMRI010000177.1:0-3019 GCA_964392835.1 uncultured Eubacteriales bacterium | reverse complement strand
CCGTGGGATTGAGTATTTTACCTCCGTTTTAAAAGAGGAAGATGCCGACAATGGTGTATTTGAGGAAGTAATTGAAGAAACCGATTATACAGATAGAGCAAAAGCTGAAATAAACACCTATCTGCAGGAAAATTATTATTACTCCATTGAAAGATTTGAAGGAGAAACTTTGCTGGATAAGTACAAGAACTACATTAAGGACAGCTATATTATTTCCTATAAACTTTTGCCGGGCGTTACCACAGACGTAACTGTGGCAGAAGAGGATATTCAGACAGAGTACAATGCATTATTGAAGGAACAGAAAGAATCCTATGATGCTGATGTCACTGCTTATGAAACGGACTATGCCAGCAATCTTGAATATCAATATTATTATGGGGAAAATGCAGTGAATATTGTTTATGTGCCGGAAGGACTTCGGTTTGTAAAACATATTTTAATCATGTTCCCAGAAGCAACACAGACTTCTATCGGCACTTTGGAATCCACCATGAGTGAAGCAGAATATTATTTTGAAACAGCAGAAACTGCTTTGGAAACAGCAAAGAAAGCAGTAGATGAAGCGGAAGATGATGAGGCAAAAGCAACTGCGCAAACCGAATTGGAAGCTGCACAAACAGAATACGATACCACAAAGAAAACATATGATGATGCCAAGAAGGCATACGATGATGCTTTGCAGGCTGCTGCTGAAGAAGCCGAAATGAAGCAGAAGGTGGAAGAAGTGTATGGTAAAGTGCAGGCGGGAGAAGATTTTGAAACCCTGATGAAGGAATACGGGGAAGATACCGGCATGGAAAATGAAGCTTACAAAGATGGATATTTGCTTTCTGCAGACACCACAACTTATTATGAAATCTTTACGAAGACCGGTATGAGCTTGGAAAATGTAGGGGATTATTCTGAACCGGTATACAGCACATACGGTGCCCACATTATTCAATATACCTCTTCTGTAGAAGCCGGAGAAATTCCTTATGAAGTGGCAAAAGTGGATATTGAAAAAACTTTGCTGGCAGATGCTCAAAATACAAGATTTACAGAATTACTGACCGAGTGGCAGAATGATGGTGTGAAGATTATACAATACACCGATGCATTGAATGCAACCATTGAAGAAGAAACAGAAACGGAATAAGAGAGCGAGTAACAATATGAAAGCGACAACAGCAACATTAACAGAAATATTGTCAAATGCATTTGAAAAATGTGGATATGATCCGGCTTTAGGACAGGTTACGGTTTCTGACCGTATGGACCTTTGCCAATTCCAGTGTAATGGTGCTTTGGCAGGCGCCAAACAATATCGGAAAGCCCCATTTATCATTGCCCAGGAAGTGGTTGACTGCATTCAAGATGTGGAACTGTTTTCTAAAGTGGAAATGGTAAAACCCGGTTTTATCAATCTCACGTTAAGTGATGCCTATCTGTTACAATTGGCCAATGAAATGTGGCAGGATGACAATGCGGGTGTGCCCCAGGCAACTTCGCCGGAAACCATTGTGATAGATTACGGTGGACCCAATGTGGCAAAACCATTGCATATTGGACATTTGCGTGCAGCTATTATCGGTGAAGCGTTAAAGCGGCTGGCAAGAGCCTGTGGCAATACGGTTTATGGCGATGTCCATTTGGGTGACTGGGGTTTGCAGATGGGTCTTGTTATTTCTGAACTAGAGGAAAGAAATCCGGATTGGAAGTGTTTTTCTCCGGAATTTGACCCTGCAGTGGATGCTGTACCGCCGTTAAACGTGGAATTGCTGAAAGAGGTGTATCCTTTTGCCAGCAAGAAGAGCAAGGAAAATTCGGAATTTATGGAGAAGGCGCATACGGCAACAGTGGAATTTCAAAAACATAGACCGGGATATTATGCCCTTGGACGGGAAATTGTTCGGGTGTCCGTTGCGGATTTGAAGAAAAGCTATGAAAAGCTCAATGTGGATTTTGATTTATGGTATGGAGAAAGCGATGCGGCCGTTTATGTAGAACCGTTACTTGCGGTTTTGACGGAAAAAGGCCTGTTGCATGAAAGTGACGGCGCTATGGTAGTGGATGTAGAGGAAGAAACGGACAAAGCACCGGTGCCTCCTGTCCTCATTAAAAAATCTGACGGTTCCAGCATTTATGCAACTACCGATTTGGCTGCCATTATGCAGAGACAGAAAGATTTTCAGCCGGAAGAGATCTGGTATGTGGTGGATAACCGGCAGAGCTTGCATTTTATGCAGGTGTTCCGTTGTGCCAAGAAAGCAGGGTTGGTTCCGGAAGAAACGAAGTTGTTGCACTTGGGATTTGGTACCATGAACGGTAGTGACGGGAAGCCTTATAAGACCAGAGACGGCGGCGTAATGGAGCTTTCTACTTTGCTGAAAATTGTGATTGATGCAGCTTATGAAAAATTAACACCGGAAAACTATGCTACCGATGCCAAGAGATGGGAAACGGCTGAAAAAGTAGGGGTTGCGGCAATTAAATTCGGTGATTTAATTAATCACAGAAGCAGAGACTATGTGTTTGATTTGGATAAGTTCCTGTCCTTTGAAGGGAAGACGGGTGTTTATCTGCTTTATACGGTTACCAGAATCAACTCTATTTTGCGGAAAGCCGGTGTGCCTTTGGACGCTCCTGTGGAGTTGAAGGAAACCTACACCGATGTGGAGAGAGAATTGTTGTTGTCCTTTGTTCTCAGTGGGGAAGCTTATGCCAATGCAATCAAGGACAAAGCACCCAATTTGATTTGTGAAGATGCATACCAAATTGCAACCGCTTTTTCCAAGTTCTATTATTACAACCATATTCTGGCAGAAACCGATGAAGCAAAAAAACAAGAATGGATTGGATTGTGCCTGCTTACCAGAAAACTGCTGTTAAAGCATTTAGATATTCTGGGAATTGAAGCGGTAGAGAGTATGTGATTTTATATTTGAATTTTAATATTGACCAATATGCGAAACCGGGCGGAAGAACGCTCGGTTTCTTCTTGTATGACGGGCATGCCGTTCGTCTGTGGTGAAAG
>CAYMRI010000176.1:0-3083 GCA_964392835.1 uncultured Eubacteriales bacterium | reverse complement strand
GGCACTTTCGCTTTGCACAGAATAAATATCTGCCGTAAAAGGAATCTGTACCGAAATCACCGGCACATCTTGGGATGTGTCTACTTGAATTTTCGGTGACACATCCTGCTCTAAAGTGGCGCCGATATAGGCGCCGTCTTCTTCCGGGTCTTCCATGGTTTTGCTTTTGCTTTCCAGCTTTCCCTCGGTGGCAATGACCATCCAGCTTTCCGCTGCCGTTAATGTCCCCTTAAAGGTCTGATCAGAAAATACCGCCAATCCCACAAATTCCGTTTGTGGACCACCTGACTTGGGTACTTCCCCTGCTGTATAATCTTCCTGGGCAATTTCCTCTGCAGTCAAAGAATTCTCCTCTTTCACATTTTCTTCTTTCTCACTGACAGCACACATGGTAGCATAGGCATCGCCGCTGTCACTTAACGTTCTGGTAAAAATTTCATAAATATTGCTGGTGGTAGTCATGACCGTAGATTTGGAATTTATGGTATATTCCAAATATTCTGCCGGATTCACATCCAGTTTGGGGTCTATCTTTTCAATAAAGCTCTTGGCATCTTCTTTACACACCGCCACATACATATCCGGATTAAAATCATTGCTCATAAAGATTTCTTTCCAGTAGGTGTCCAAGTTTTCCGTTGCAAAATCCATGCCCATGATAACCATGACCGTATGAGATAGAGAAACTTTTTTGCTCAAAAAATCATTGGCAATTTCAATGGCATTGGATATGGTTGCTGCTTCTACGGTAATAATTTTGATGCCGCTGGGTGTCTGCTCTTCTCCACCGTTTTGACCACCGCTGCTTCCCCCACTACTGCCACTGCTTCCGCCCCCGCTGCTTAGGGCATTGGGCAACACAAACTGAAAGGTTACCAATATGGTATTTTCCTTCCCCTTATCCAATCCAATAGTAACCGTATACGCCAAATCGTTTACCTCAACACTGTCATAACAACCGGTCAAAGTAGCAAGCAGACAGATACACAGCAAAATACAAACCCAGCCAGTTCTTTTTTTCATATAGACTCCTTTATCTTTCTCTTAAAATTCGCTACCACCAAAATGAGCAAAGGCAACAAAAACAAAGGAATGGTGCCGTACTGCTCCAAAACATTTTGCTCAATAAATTTCATACTGCTGGTGGCCTGTGGGAAAAATGCCAAAGCAAACACCAATACCCCAATGGGAATGATAATAGGCTTTCTGCTTTTTAACCGAAAGACTTTTTGCAAGGTATGCACCGCCAGCACCATTAAAGTACTGAGATACAGCATAATGCCCAGTACCCATGTCAGCAGGAACAATACCTCTACTCGGGCAATCCTATCTCCAAAAGTAACTAATCCGCTTAACACATAAAATGGCATCAGCAATTCCTGTGAGGTGGGATATGGGAATTTCATCAAAAGCAATGCGGTCAACACCCCGTACAGCACACCGCCGCCTACCAATATCCAGATGCCGGACTTTGTTAGTTTTCCGTGGTCTTTCATATACGGTGGCAATAACAGCAATGTCAAAATCGGCGAAAATAACGACAAAGACGGTAAGCTATCCCACAAGATGCTCTTTGCGCCATTTCCTAAAATCGGCTGTAAATTGTGCAATTCTACCCACTCAAAATTTCCCACAATCAGCACGATGATGGAAATAAATACGAAAGGCATAATGATTTTTGCCGCCCGAATAATCACATCCAGGCCTCCGTAACATGCCAATACGGCTGCAATCATAAAAAACAAAATAATGTACCAAAGGGGTGAATTCTCATATGCAATGATTTTAAACCGGTCACAAACTTGCCGCAAGATGGAAGCAGACTGAAACACAAAACCGGCCACTAAAGTCAGCCCGTAAATAACGCCCACTACCCTTCCAAAGGTATCTGTACAAATGTCCAGAATATCTTTTTGTTTAAAATGACGCATCAGGTAAGCCAGCAGTGCAAAAATCAGAATAGAAATGACAGCAAGATAAAGCATCATGAGCCAGGAGGCAGTCGCCGCCGTTTTTACAATACTTTGGTTATACCCCATAATAATCTGGATGACGAAAAAATTCAGCAGGGCGAACACTACTTCCGGGGAGTTTACCTGAAAGGTATTTTCTGTTTTTAACATACTACTTCCTCCTTATCCACTTTCTGCTGTAAACCGGCTGTCTTCGAATATCTTTAGGCTGTACTTTCTCCGGTCGGAATTCTTCCTTCCAAATAGGTCTGCGATAAAAAAGGCTGCTGGATTTCTCCTTCTTTTCCGGCGACAACAGGGGCACGCCGAAGGATTTTGAGGAAAGCAGCAAGATAACCGACAAAAAAATCATCAGCGTAACCCCGAAGATACCCGCTACCGCTGCCGCCAAAATGTAAAAATACTTGGTCACGCGGATGGAGAAAGAAAAAGAATAATTGGGAATGACAAAGGTGCCGATACCACAAACCGCAATGACAATAATTAAAATAGGACTGACAATATTAGCAGACACCGCAGCTTCTCCCAGCACCAAAGCCCCCACAATACCAAAGGTAGCACCTATGGGTTTTGGTGTCCGGACAGAGGCTTCACTTAAAATGTCAAAAATAAACACCATAATCAGTAGTTCGGCTACTGTAGAAAAAGGCACCTGCTCCCTACTTGCTTCAATGGCATAGAGCAATGTAGAAGGTATGACTTCCTGATGATAATTTAAAATGGCCACATAAAGCCCCGGAAACACCAAGGAGAGAAAAATGCAAACCACCCGGATGACTTTCATCAGTTCCACATAAGGAAAACGGATATATTTGTCCTCCATGGTTTCCATAAACTCGGTAGCATCCACCGGCATTACCAAGGCAAACGGTGTGCCGTGAACTAAAACCACGACCTTTCCTTGTGCAATTTTTTCCACTACCAAATCCGGTCGCTCAGTTTTCAGTATTTGGGGAAAGGGATTAAACGTACTGTCCTCAATGAATTGTTCTATTTCACCGGAGTCATTGATAATGTCCACCGAAATACCGGAAAGTCGCCGCTTCACTTCCGTTACAATCCCATCGTTGGCAATATTTTTCATATAAATCACGGCACAGGCGGTCTTAC
>CAYMRI010000175.1:0-3112 GCA_964392835.1 uncultured Eubacteriales bacterium | reverse complement strand
ACCCATGCAATACATCCACAAATTAAGAAGGGGTATCTTTCTCACTTCCTTCTTGGCAATAAAGGCTGTGGGAACAGGCATATGCCCATAAAAAGTCGGTACATCAAAGATACTGTTATGATTTCCTACAAAAACAACCGCTCTGTCGGTAGGTACCTTTTCAACACCAATGACTTCCACTTTTTCCCCTGCAGTAAACATTACAATCTTCGCGGCCACCCTGATAATGTGCATGGTAACGGTTCTTTGGGCTTTCTTACTGAACATACCGATGAGCAAACATAGCAGTAATAGCGGCAGTCCGCCGATAAATATAACTAGTAATGCAATTATCGTAAAAAAATCTCTTATCATATCCTATCTTTCCTCCAAAAAATAATTCATAATGGTATATCCATCTGCAATAAACAATCCGGTCTTTTCAGCATTTTCTTCTGTATAGGTGTAAGGTTGTTGCATCGTTTTATTACTTCTGTAAATCAAAAATGGTACCGGGTCCGAGGTATGTGTTCTTATTTTTAAGGGTGTAGGATGGTCCGGTAAAACCATAATGGAATAGGGTTCTCCTTTTTCCTCAAAATATTGCACCATAGGTCCTACAATTTTTTCATCAATCAATTCAATGGATTTCACTTTATTGGGAATATCCTTCTGATGTCCACATTCGTCCGGTGCTTCAAAGTGGGCATATACAAAATCCTGTCCCCGGTCAAACTCTGCCATAATCGCTTTTGCTTTTCCCGCAAAATTGGTATGCACCGTACCGGTAGCCCCTTCTACATCCACGGAAGCCATGCCGGCACAAAGACCGATTCCCTTAATTAAATCCACTGCAGAAATGACAGAAGCCTTTAAACCATGCAACTGATAAAAATCTGTCAACTGCGGTTTACTGCCTTCTCCCCAAAGCCAGATAGAGTTGGCAGGGTTTAACCCTTTCGCTTTCCGTTCTATGTTCACAGGATGGTCTTTCAGTATTTCGTAGCTTTTCTTTTGCAGTTCCAATACTTTTTCCTTTTCTAACCCATTAGGTAAATAAGGAGTAATCTTCTGCTCCAGAATATCATGTGGAGGTGTACATCCAAGCCCCATAGGTCCTTCCTTCCAAATGAGACAATGCCGATAACTGATGCCGGTATAGAAAGATAAAATTTCATCCCCCAAGGCTGCATTCACAGCCCGTATTAACTGATCTGCCTCTTTTGTAGAAATTTCTCCGGAACTGTAATCCACCATAGTCTTTTCTTCATAATTTTCTTCTGTTTCAGACAAGGTTACTAAGTTACACCGAAGGGCTAAATCGGTATCCTGCATAGTAATACCAATGCTGACCGCTTCCAAAGGAGAACGACCGCTATAATAAACCTGTGGATTATATCCCATAACCGCTAAATTGGCCACATCGCTGCCCGGCTTCATGTTAGATGGCACTGTTTTTACAAGACCCATAACACCATTTTGTGCCAATTTATCCATATTTGGTTTCCGGGCAAATTCCAATGGGGTCTTTCCACCCAGTTCCTCAACATTCCAATCAGCCATGCCATCGCCTAAAACAACTAAATATTTCATAAATATAATCTCCCAAACCTTCTATTCACAGCTTAATTAGCAATATTATACAGGAAAACCATCAGAAAATAAAGCAGGAAAAGATGGATTGGATAAAATAAATAAAACATCCATTTTGCCCATGGTTTGTTACTGCCACGTTTTCCATTATACGCCCGAAGTAATGGTATAACAAGAAAAATACCAAGTGCATACCAGCTTCCCGAGGGCAGTACATAAGTAATCAGGCCAATGGCTGCAAAAGCCAGCATCTGCTCTTTAAAATTTCCTTTTAAAAGTCCAAAAGAAACAATCCACAGCACCGGACGATAAGACCAGTCACCGGGATACGCCAGCAAACAACACAGCAGGAACCCGGCTATTTTCCAGCCATTTTCTATTCTTTCATGCTTCACAATCCAAAGGGCAATCAATCCCATGGCAAGGGTCCACATCACACTGGTGGTTCGATACCATGGGTATGCAAAACAAAGCACATAGGGAAAATGAGAAATAGCCGCAAATAACAGCAATCTGCCAATATATTTTTTCATATTCGAAGTATAATGAAAGCCTTCTGCGATGAAAAAACACATGATGGGTGCTGTCATTCTGCCCAAAGCGTGGATAAGTTGTCCCCACACCGATTTTGTTGGTATAAACAGCCATGCTACATGGTCCAGTAACATGGCGATAACAGCAATTATTTTTAATTGATTGGCTGTCAGTTCTTTCCGTTCCATTGCCAAATCCCCTTATTCCACAGATTTTAATGATTCTACCATAGGAATTTTCCGTAGCTTTGGAGCCATAAACCAATTGACCAGCAGAGAAAATACGATAGTCAATAGGAAGGAATATAGATAGGAAAGCCCATCCACGCTACGTCCGAACATCATGCTGTCTATTTCTACCATGGAAATAATCAATTGATGCAGCCAGCTGCCTAGGAAAAGCCCCGCTACAGCCCCTACAATGGTCAAAACAATATTTTCCCGGAACACATAAGCAGAAACCTCTTTTTCAAAAAAGCCTAACACTTTGATGGTGGCAATTTCTCGTAACCGCTCAGAAATATTCACATTGGTAAGATTGTACAATACCACAAAAGCCAAAATACCCGCTGAAACAATCAGCACAGCCGTCACCAATGTCAAACTGCTTATCATATCCTGAAAACTGTCAGAAATACCGGAATAGAAGGTGATACTATTTACCTCTTCCCGATTCATCAATTCCCGGGCATAAGCAGATTCCTCTGTCCCTTCCAAGTCAATGGTTTTGACTAAAACAAGGTTTGGTTCCGGTGTTTCCCTATATAAAGTACGATAGCAAGTTTCCGTCAAATATACATAATGTCCCACATAATTTTCCGCTATGCCGGAAATCTCCACAGAAACATAGGCAGTATCTCCAATAGCAAGAGAAATGGTATCCCCCACAGAAACCCCTTCCATATTTGCAATTTTCTCTGTAATAATTACTTTATTGCCCGTAAGCTCTAATGTTTCTTTTGTAGTTCGCTTATGCAAAGATGTGAATTCCGCGAACTTTACAGGGT
>CAYMRI010000174.1:0-3116 GCA_964392835.1 uncultured Eubacteriales bacterium | reverse complement strand
GGTTATCAGTTTGTGAATCAGTTGCGTGAAGCAGGAAATACCACACCTGTACTGATGATTACCGCAAAGGATGCTTTTGACGATATGCGATTGGGATTTTTATCCGGAACAGATGACTACATGGTAAAGCCGGTAAATGTCAATGAAATGGTGCTTCGGGTGGGGGCACTGCTTCGGCGGGCGCAAATGATTCATGAACGGCGCCAGGTGATTGGGAATACTGTTTTAGAATGTGACTCTCTTATGGTGACCGACCAAGAAGGGTCCGTGATTCTTCCGCAAAAGGAATTTATGCTGCTTTATAAAATGGCCTCTTTCCCCGGGAAAATTTTTACCCGTCAACAATTAATGGACGACATCTGGGGATACAGCACGGAAAGCGATACCCATACTGTAGATGTTCACATTGGAAGACTGCGGGAACGGTTCCGCAACAATTCGGATTTTAAAATTGTAACCATGCGTGGTGTTGGCTATAAGGTGGTGAAGCGATGAAAAAGAAAATTTCTTCTTATTTTAGTATGCGCCTTTTCTTCCCTTTTTTCATTATGGTGGAATTACTGTTGGTGGTTTCCATTTCTTCCGGTGTCATTGAATTACTGCATTTATGGTTTGACTTTACGCAGAAAGTCCCCAATGTAATATGGCATGTGATTATTTGTGCCATGTTGGGAAGTATTGCCACTAAATTTTTGGTGAAATTTTTCTTTAATCCTATCTCTAAATTAAGCAATGCCATGAGTCAGGTGGCAAAAGGAAATTTTTCCATCAGACTGGAAGAGGACAAGGGCTTCAAAGAAGTAAGACAGATTAATAGAGACTTTAATTTGATGACAACCGAATTGGGTGCCACGGAAATTTTACAAACGGACTTTGTTTCTAATGTATCTCATGAGTTCAAAACCCCCATCAATGCCATTGAAGGATATGCCACATTATTGCAGGGAAGTGATGCACAGATTTCGGCAGAACAGGCGGCCTATATTGATAAGATTTTGTTTAATACCCGCAGGCTGTCCAGCTTGGTAGGAAACATTCTTTTACTCTCCAAAGTGGATAACCAGGGCATTCCCGACAAGAAGACCACCTATCGTTTGGATGAACAAATTCGACAGTCCATCGTTGCTTTGGAACCCCGTTGGATGGAAAAAGAAACAGAATTAGATGTGGAGTTGGAACGAATTGACTATAAAGGAAATGAAGCTTTGCTTCTACATGTTTGGAATAACCTGATTGAAAATGCCATAAAGTTTGGGCCGCAGCAAGGGCGTGTTTCCATTCGCTTACAACGGCAAGAAGAGAAGATTGTTTTTTCTGTGGCCGATGAAGGGCCCGGCATCGGTGCGGATGCGGAAAAACATATTTTTGACCGGTTCTATCAATCTGACAGTTCTCACAAAGAGGAAGGAAATGGATTAGGGCTGGCTTTGGTAAAACAAATTATGAAAGTGGTAAACGGTACAATTTCTGTGGAAAACATTCCTGCTGGTGGTTGTTGTTTTACGGTAGAATTATTCAACAAAAGTTGAAAAATAATTGAAGTTGAGTTGTAAATTCTGTCTTATTGTTATATATGGAAAATTAAACATAGAAAGAGACGTGAAACGCTATGAACCAATATTATATGTTGTTTAATCCCCATGCAGGAAAAGGAAATTGTAAGGAGGAGGTCGAAAAACTTGCGGCTTCTTATGAAAATGCCATTTGCTACGATGTGACGCAGATGGAAAGTTATCCTGCTTTTCTGGCAGGTTTGGATGCTTCCGACAGTATTGTGCTTTGTGGCGGAGATGGCACCATAAACCGTTTTATCAACGAAACCAGAGGCATAGAAATTCAAAATCCGCTGTATTACTATGCGGTGGGTTCCGGCAATGATTTTTTGCGGGATGTTTGTGATGACCCTGCTTCCAAAGAATTGGTGCCTTTGAAAGATTACATAAAAGATCTGCCCACTGTTACCGTAAATGGGAAAGAATATTTATTTTTGAACGGCGTGGGTTACGGAATTGATGGCTATTGCTGTGAAGTCGGCGATAAGATAAAGGCCACATCCAACAAACCGGTCAATTATACCATGATTGCCATTAAAGGGCTGCTGTTCCACTATAAACCTACCAATGCCACGGTTACAGTAGATGGAAAGACTTCTACCTACAAGCGGGTTTGGATTGCACCTACCATGAATGGTCGTTATTATGGTGGCGGCATGATGCCTACTCCGGCGCAGAATCGTCTTGATGAGAAGAAAGAACTTTCCCTTTTGATGTTTTATAATGGGGGGAAGCTACGTACACTGACTATTTTTCCAAAGCTATTTAAGGGAGAGCATGTAAGCTATCAAAAACAGGTGGAAATTTTGACCGGCCACGACATCAAAGTACAGTTTGACCGTCCGGTGGCGCTGCAAATTGACGGCGAGACCATATTAAATGTAACTGAATACCATGCAAAAAGTCGCTGAGAGGCGGCTTTTTTCTTTTACTTCCATAATTGTGTTTTTTATGGTATAGTTAGGGGCAAGCCGATTATAAAAAATAGGAGAGTGTGTTTATGTCAAACAGTGCTGCTATAGAAAAATTAACAAAGGAACTGTATGAAGTGATTGCCAAGCAGGAAGCTGCCGGATTAAATGACTACGAGTTTCATTTTTATCAGGAAAGAAGATACCGCATCAGCGAAAAAATAGAAGACCTTTTGCCGGAGTCTAAACGATTGGCGTTGTGGTTGCAAAGGCGATTTTACAAGTCTCGTCCGGAAGAAGCGGTAGCTTGGCTTTCGGAAAGTCATAATCTGATTCATGACTGGGATGCCCCTTTACATCAAAAATATCTATGGCAAGCGCAGCGGTTGTTGCGTATTGCCGACTTTGAAAAAATCAAAAAAATGGCGGATGTGCTTCTTTCATAATTTTAGCCATCGTATTTCATATTGTTTTTTAACAGTCATATAAACATGTCAAAAAAATGCAAAGAATTTATTTGACATGTTTATATGACTGTTGTATACTAAATGCAGTAACAAGTTAAAATTTCGGCTTTTCAAAAAAATAAAATAGTGGGGTAGTGTCAAGTGACCTATGAAAGAATGAGCTAAGGAAAAAAAGATCGAGTGGA
>CAYMRI010000173.1:0-3219 GCA_964392835.1 uncultured Eubacteriales bacterium | reverse complement strand
AGAACCGGTTTGCGGATAGGAAACACCGCCGGTAGCCATGATAATGGCGTCACAATCCATTTTGTGTGTTTTCCCATCCTTTTGATAGGTCACTTGTTTCGGGTCGGTAAAGGCCTGTACAGCCGTCACTTCTGCCTGCAGCAGAAGCTTAACCCCGGTTTGTTTGATTAGGCGGTACAGTGCATCCACCACTTCTCCGGCTTTTTGAGAGGCAGGAAAAACACGATTTCCCCGTTCCACTACGGTTTCCACTCCCAACCGGGAAAAGTAATCCATGATGTCCTCCGTGCCAAATCGGCTAAAGGTAGAATATAGGAAGTTGCCGTTACCCGGGGTGTTCTTAATCAAGGTATTCAAATCACAGGCATTGGTCAAATTGCACCTGCCCTTGCCCGTAATATACAACTTCCGTCCTATTTTGTTGTTTTTTTCCAACAACGTCACCTGATGTCCGCATTTTGCAGCTTCTGCCGCAGCAACTAAGCCCGCCGGGCCTGCCCCGATGACCACTACCTTTGCCATAGTGCCTCCTAAGCGTCTAATTTTAACTACATTTCAGCAGAAATAGAAAAAATGTAGTTAAGATTTATAATTTTTAACTACATTTTTATAAAAAAACAATAAAATGTAGTTAGATTTAGGACTTTTTAACTACATTTCTAAAAAAATATCTTAAATGCAGTTAAATCTCTGGATTTTTAACTGCATTTTCTTCAAAAAACATTGAAATGCAGTTAAATCTATAAGTACCCAGAGGGCTCCGCAAAAAAGGCCTTCGTAAAGCAACGAAGGCCTTTTTATCTTCCTTATACCGGATGGGTCAGATTTTCATAATCTACCATATTTCCGTCTATCTTATATTTTTGCGCCTGTCTGTATTGGAAGAATTTCTCTGCCACCTGTGGGAACAATGCATAAGACAATACATCTTCCTCCTGTTCCAAATAAACCTTCATTTGGTCGCGGATGGTATCCAATTCCGGTTTCAACAAATCAGCCGGTCTGCAGGTAATTGGTTCTTCATCGCCCAAAATCTTTTGTTTGATTTCATCAGAAATCGGTGCCGGTGTTCTACCGTATTCACCCTTTACAATACCTTTGGATTCTTTGGTAACCATCTTGTATCTTTCACCCAAAACCACATTCAATACCGCCTGGGTACCTACAATCTGGCTGGAAGGGGTTACCAATGGTGGATAACCGAAATCCGCTCTTACACGAGGTACTTCCTTGAGCACTTCTTCATATTTATCCATAGCGTTCTGCTGTTTCAACTGAGAAACCAAGTTGGAAAGCATACCGCCCGGCACTTGATAAATCAAAGCATTTACATCTACGCCCAACATCTTGGGATCCAACTGACCGCTCTTTAAATATTTTTCACGAATCGGTCTGAAATAGTCAGCAATTTCGCTTAATTTGCCCAAATCCAAACCGGTATCATATTCCGTTCCTGCCAAGGTTGCTACTAACGGTTCCGTTGGTGGCTGAGAAGTACCCAAAGCCAAAGGAGACATCGCAGTATCCACAATATCCACGCCTGCTTCAATGGCTTTCAAATAGGTCATGGAACCGGTACCGCTGGTATAGTGGGTATGCAGTTCGATAGGCACATTCACGTTTTCCTTCAATGCCTTTACTAAATCGTAAGCAGCATACGGAATGAGCAAACCGGCCATATCTTTAATACAAATAGAATCGGCGCCCATAGAAACCAATGTCTTTGCATCTTCTACAAATTTTTCAGTACTGTGGAAAGGACTGGTAGTATAACAAATACAACCTTGTGCATGTCCTCCCTCTTTCTTGCAAGCCTTAATGGCTGTTTCAATATTTCTGGGGTCATTTAAAGCGTCAAAAATACGGATAATATCCATACCATTGGCAACAGACTTCTGTACAAAATATTCTACTACGTCATCTGCATAGTGACGGTATCCCAAAATATTTTGACCACGCAACAGCATTTGCAGCGGAGTCTTCTTTGCTTTTGCCTTAATTTTACGCAGTCTTTCCCAGGGATCTTCATTTAAAAAACGCAGACAGCTATCAAAAGTTGCACCACCCCATACTTCCAACGCATTGTATCCAATATCATCCAATGCTTCCACAATAGGAAGAATTTCATCGATGGTCATTCTGGTAGCGATCAAGGACTGATGGGCATCTCTCAATATTGTTTCTGTAATCTTTACTTTAGCCATGCTACTATCCTCCTAAAGTGATTAGTTCAAAGAAACTAACAAATCGCCGGTGTTGATGGATGCACCTTTTGCAGTATTTACAGAAGCAACTACACCATCAGCCGGAGCCTTTACTTCATTTTCCATCTTCATGGCTTCAAATACTACCAAGGTATCGCCTTTCTTTACATTGTCACCAACTGCCACATTCACGCTGACAATCACACCCGGCATAGGAGCTGTCAACTTGGTTGCGCCTGCACTGCCGGTTGCTACCGGTTTTGCCGCTGCAGGAGCTGCTTGCGGTGCCGGTGCTGCCTTAGGAGCTGCTGCCACAACAGGTTGTGCAACTACGCCATCCTTGATTTCTTCACAATCTACTTCGTATTGTTTTCCGTTTACGGTTATCATAAATTTTTTCATAGTATTTATCCTCCAAATTTATTCTTGATTATAGCGGCATATTGCCATGCTTCTTTGCCATTTTGCTTTCTCTCTTGCTGGACAACATCAAAAGTGCAGAGGCCAGACGAACTCTGGTAGAGCCGGGTTCCACAATATCATCCACATAACCCTTTGCAGCAGCAACATAAGGATTGGCATATTCAGCTTTAAACTGTTCTGCTAAATTTTCTCTTGCTGCAACCGGGTCATCAGCCACAGAAATTTCTTTTCTGTACAAAATATTCGCAGCGGCATTTGCTTCCATTACAGAAATTTCAGCAGACGGCCATGCATATACCAAATCCGCACCTAATTGTTTACCGTTCATGGCTACATAGGAAGCACCGATTGCCTTTCCTAAAATCACATTAATCTTAGGCACGGTTGCTTCTGCAAAGGCATACATCAATTTGGCCGCTTTTGCAGAGATACCGGATTGTTCTTCTGCCGCATCAACCACAACCCCTTCAGAGTCTGTAAAGGTTACCAAAGGAATATTAAATGCATCACAAAAACGAACAAATCTTGCAGCTTTGGTATATGCCGCAGAATTTAATTTACCATTCATCACAGCCGGTTGGTTTGCAATCAC
>CAYMRI010000172.1:0-3255 GCA_964392835.1 uncultured Eubacteriales bacterium | reverse complement strand
CGCCCCACATATTGCACTGTTCCAGCGTCATCTTTTAAAACATATACTGAGTTATTTCGTTTTGCTGTTTTCTCTACCGCTTTTTCAGCAGCGGCCGACGTTACCGCTGCTGCCGTTGAAACACCTGCGACAATCATTGCGCCCGTTGCTACGCTTGCTGCGGTAGCGGCTGCTCCAGCTGATATTCCTCCAATTATGCCACCACCTGCAACTGCTAAAGCAGGGGCAGCTGCTCCGCAGGTCGCTACAGTTACCGCTACAGCAGCCACAGCAACTGCTGCTATCGCAACTACTGTGAAAATTGTGCTTAATTTAGGCCAATTACCAGTTGGATCAGACATATTCACTGGGTTGTTAAAACAATAAGCGAACATATTTGTGCCTTGAACATTTCCGATTTGTCCAATGGCAGCATCCGCATTAATAAACCGACCGATCTCAGGATCGTAATAACGGCTGGATACATAGTAGAGACCAGTCTCACTATCAAAGTAATATCCTCGGTAACGAATCATGTTCAGGTTGCCAATATGGGTTGCTGATGTAATAGCATTGCCGTTGGCATCGGTGATACTTAAGGTGTTCCCCCAACTATCATAACTGTATTTAGCTTGCAAGGTCCCTGCCGCATTGTAAATGGCTGTTACATCCCCGCGAGAGTTACATACTACATAATACGGCACCACCTTGCCATTTGCTTGTGTATGCTTAATACAGGACAAATTCCCATACGAATCATATTCATAAACAAATACAAGTTCTCCTCTGGTTTCATATCGTAGCTGGCCGCCTACATACTGATAAGTATATTTTGTGCCATCTACTGTCTTCGTAACTCTTAAACCATCTGCGTCGTAGGTATATTGTATATTTTTCCCATTGGTTTGTAAAGAGGAAAGCCGTCTGCCATCCTGCCAAGTCATGGTCATACCGTCACGCCAAGCCAGTGGGTTACCAATGTTATCATAGGTCAGTGTTTGACCGTTATACTTAGTAAGCAAATCACCCCATTCTTCGTCTTCGTAGGAATAGGTAACTGTGCTTGTAGCAGTACTCAAGGTTCCTGTGGTATAGGGGTAAGTGGTAACTGTTTGGATGTTCCCATTGTTATCATAGGTATAAGTGATGCTTTTGTTTTGGTAAGAGTCATTTTCCCGTACCAACTGATTTAGTTGGTCGTACACATAGCTTACGGTTTGGGTCGTGGTTCCGTTTTTCGTTTCTAAAATAGATATTATGTTTCCTGCCGTGTCGTAAGTATAAGTGTAAACGATGTCTCCGATGGTTTCTGTCTGTATCAAATTGGTAGTCCAATAGTGTTGACCGGAGCTATTCCAATTGGAATCCTTATACTGATAACTGATACTTATTGGAGTTGTGGTATCTATTATTTTTCCTGTTAGGCGGTTTAAGGTGTCATATCCATAGGTTACCGTTTTACCGGTATGTAATAGAACTGATTCCGGCAGATTATCTTTCCCATAGGAAGCCCTGGTTGTATAGGTTCCACTAGGTGTAACATTTACCACTTTGGTTACATTGTTGTTTAAGTCATACGTGTATTCTGTAGCATATACGGTGCGGTCACTGTTGACACTTTGGCTTAAATCAATGGTACTGGATCGAATGAGTCTGCCGGTAGAGTCATATTCGTAATTGGTCTGCTGTTGGTTGACGTTATCAATATATGCGGTGGTCCGTCCGGCACTATCTGTTTTCCATTCATATTTTACCGTTCCGTTGTAGGATACTGCTGTTACATTGCCCGCCTGGTCGTAGGTATAGGTGACATAATTTCCGTTACCAAAATCTGACCGCAGAAGCACACCATTCTTTTGGTCGTAGGTGTGTTGTATCAAACTGCGGGTACCGATTAGGGTCTGCAAAGTGTTCCCATAGATATCATAAGTAAAGTTGTATTGTGTGGTGGGGCTTTGCAAGGCAGTCAGGCGGCCTTTGGTATAGGTATAGTTGATTGAGCTGGTTTGGGTTGTGCCATTTACCGTATTTGTTTTTTGTACAGAGGTAAGCTGGTCTGTACTGCTATTGTAGGTATAGTTGGTTGTTCCTGTGCTATCCGTTACAGAGGCTAACGTACCTTTACTGGTATTATAGACATAATCTATAGCATTGCCATCTGCATCATTTACCCGTGTCAAGTATCCTTCTGTATAACTGGCTGTGGTTCTAATGGCCACTGAACTATCAGACGCGTAAATGGTTAGCATATTTACCAATCCGGTAGAAGTATAATCATAACCGGTCTTTACTCCTCTTTGGCTGGTCGCCCATTTTAAATTGTGCTTGCTGTCGTAGGTATAGGTATAATCGTAGCCTTTGGCATCGGTAGATTTTGTCAAATCCGTGTTAGTGTATTCCATACTGGATTTTTGTGTTGCACTATCGATAACGGTAATCAAGTTGCCATCCGCATCATAAGTATAGCTTTGGGCAGTATCTTTGATAAGCTGAATTTGGTCAAAGAACGCTGTGTTTTGTTGTTTGGTGTACCGAGGGTAGATAACAATAGCTGTAGGTGTTTTGGTCGTATCGGTACCATCGCTTAAATCAAAAGCGGTAGATGCAAATTGCCAGTCGGTAATATCGTAGTTAAAGGTCACCGGTGTTTTCCAAACAGAGGTACCATCGTTATATTTGACTTCTATTGAGATCATGAATTTTCTACTATTATCTCCCGGGTCTGGTACGGCATTAGCTTTTGCCCAGCCGCTTAAGATGTAGATATCATCTTCGGTACCCGAAACAGGAATGGACTGGTAAATATATTTATTGGAAGTAGCCACTCCTGTCATTTTAAACGCATAGGTTCCATGATTTGTTTCTCCGGAAGCGGTATAGTCTGTGGTACTGTTGGTGGTAATAGTCCCACTGGTGCTCCAATTGGTCGGGATACCATTACTATAGGTTTCAAAACTGCTGTTTTCTACCATGTTATAAACATTAGGTGTTTGGGCTTCTTCTACTTGAATCGCATCAAACCAAGCGGTACCTGTGCAGTTGCGAATAGCTAAATTAATTCTTGTTTTTGAAGTATTCTCCGGCACTGTAAAGGTAACAGATACTCGTCTCCACCCATCATTAACAGCAGTATCGGTAGTGCCATATACATATTCACTAAGAAGGTCGGTAAAAGTTCCATCATCATGAAAAATAACCGCAGCAATACAAGCTCCATAGATTTCTGCACTATTGGCTATATTACTGGTTTTAATATACCCTGACAAAGTGTAGGTA
>CAYMRI010000171.1:0-3274 GCA_964392835.1 uncultured Eubacteriales bacterium | reverse complement strand
ATATAACGGCACACACCGGCATCGGCACGAACACCGCGGCCGGCAAACTGCCCGGCAATCCATTTTTCTTTATAAGCACCGGTTTGCAAAGGCAACTCCACACAAATACCATTCTTTTCTAATGCCTTATACATCTTCCGGTTCTTTGCCACAGATTCTTCTAAAAAAATGACATAATTGTCTTCCGGGTCTTGTGTCATAAACCCAAACTGTTCCTGCACACTTTCCGCTGCATTATTCTTAAACCAGCCGGAATTCCGCACAATAATCACCTTTGCGGTATGAAACATGGAAAAAGTATCCGTTAATTCCTGCAGATCTGCCACGGAAACATTCTTTTCCACCGTTACCACTTCCAAAGAGTCTCCCGTTTGTTTGACTGCTTCTTCAATAATGGCATCTCTATAATATTCTTTTAAATAGGCTTCCTCTCCATACAGTAAATACAAATGTCCTACTTGTCCGCTGTTTAATTGTTTTCCCAGTTCCGTTACCGATAAAACCATTGGAATTCCTCCTGCGTTTTCTTTGCTATACTCACTTTACCATATTATAAGAAATTTGTAACGACTATATTTTTCCCATTTGTTGTTACCGTCAATGCACCGCCCTCTGCAGTAATATAAACTTGGCTTCCCGCTTGTTCCAATCGGTCTAATACATCCTGTGCCGGATGTCCGTACCGATTATTCACTCCACAGGAAATCAATGCAATCTGCGGCTGCACCATTTTCAAAAAATCTTCCCCTGTGGAGGTGACTGAGCCATGATGCCCCACTTTCAGCACATCACAACTGCCCACCAAGGATAAAAGCTTTGTTTCTTCTGCTATAGGCAAATCCCCGGTTAATAAAGCATCAAATTCCCCATAGGTCACTTTCAATACCATGGACAGGGCATTACTGTCTTCCATTCCCATTTCTGCCACAGGGTGCAAGCACTGTATAGATACCGCACCATCTGTCATAATATCTCCTTGTTTCCAATAGCGTACCTCAGTACCATAAGTTTCTGCCAACTCCAAAACTGCTTCTTGCTCTGTAGAGGAAACGCCCACCTCCGGCAAAAATAAACATTTTACTGTATACGCCTCTAAAATTTCCTGCAACCCGGAAATGTGATCCCCGTCATAATGGGATAAGAAGATTCCTGTCAGTTTTGTTACTTTTTCTGTCTTTAAGTATGGCAAGATGCGGTACTCTGCCACCTGATTGACAGAACTGCTACCACAATCTATCAAATAATTTTGTCCGGAAGGGGTCTTCAAATAAATACAGTCCCCTTGCCCAACGTCAATGCATGTGAGTCGTAATTGTCCGGAAGGCAGAGAAATGCTGCAGATGAGTAAAAAAGCACATAATATACCTGCAATCCCTCTTTTCCACCCTTTCCGCTTGATAAATACCACGCTCATTAGCAGCGCATAGTAAACTAGTATTTGCCAAGGAGAAAAATATACAATGCCCCATGGTTGTACTCTTCCCAATGTAGCAAAATACGCTGCCACAGTTTGTACTGCTTCGCCTAAAAAATACACCCCATATCCCACAATCGTTCCAACTGTTGATAATCCAACCAACCCCAGAACCGTAATTCCCATACTGCCAATCATAATCCATTCTATCAAAGGTGCACAAAACAAATTGGTCAGAACCGTAAAGAAAGACGGCATTTGAAATTGATTGACCAATATGGGCAAAGTACCCAACTGCACCGAAAAGCACAGACAGATACTGTCCAAAATCTTTTCAGAAACATAGTCCGCTATTCGAAAAGAAGTCAACCATTTTTTGAAAACAGGTTGTATCCAATGCATAGAAAGCACAGCGCCAAAGCTAAGTTGCATGCTGATGCTGTAAATCACATATGGATTATATAGCATCAATATGGTCAACGCAAAAAGCAATGCAACCAAGGGATCATAATCCCGCTTCAGCAAAAAAGCAAGCCGCTTTAAACTCATCATAATTCCGGCACGCACAATGGGAATTCCAAATCCTGCAATGGCAACATAGCCAAAAAGCAACAGTATCTCTGCCACATATCTTTTTTGTTTCTTCATCCCCATTTTTTTGAATAAAAAAGAAAATGGCAGGAGAAAAAAAGCTGCATGTGCACCGGAAACTGCCATAAAATGTGAAATCCCTGCCACACTGAAAATATCGGTTGTTTCCGCATCTAAATATGCCTTATCCCCTAAAAAAATCGCCTGTGCCAGATAGCTGCTGCCATTTGGCATACAGGTCTGCAATGCATGAAGCATTGCCTCTTTGCATTGCAGACTAAGGGCTACTACATAATGTTCCGGTTCATTGCGCAACCATTCTATACTGTTGACAGAAGAAATGGTGGTCGTGGCGCCTACATTTAGTGTCAACAAATACTGTTTATAGTCAAAATTGCCCGGATTGCGTGCCACCTCCGGTTCTGTTACAGTTATGGCAGCCTCCAAAATATCACCATATAGGAAGGTTCCTGCATCTCCTTTTACAAAAAGACGAATGCGGCTGGATAAAGTAGTTTCTTTTCCATCAAAGGATAGTAACTTGCATGCGTAAAATGCGCCGTTTTCCCGCACATCTGCCATAGTAACAACCTGCAGCACTGCCGCCTTTGTCTGTCCATAATAAGGCAAATATTCCGCTTCCTTATCGGACAAGAAGTAAAGCAACAGACAAATGCAACAGTATAGAAGAATAACGTTCCTTCGCTTCACACAGATACAGGTAACCTATCAGTTGTAGGTATCTCTTCCAGTTCTGAAATATCTGTAACTTCGTCCACTTCGGAAAAATCCGCCGACATGGTAACCACTTCCGGTTCCGTTGCCGGCCTAACTACAGCAGCAGGCGTTGGGGTTGGGGCAGTTACCGCTGGTTGCGGTATTGCCTGTTGTGTAGTTGCCGGTTGAGAAGCACCATTTCCCTGATAAACCGGTCTTACCTGTGCCGTATACTCCGGATGCAGTGCAACCGCATCAAACTCTTCAAAATCAATCCCCGCCAAAATTTCCAGCAATCGCTTTGCTTCCTGTTTGGTTAAAGTAATCCCTCTGGACATTTTTTTATAATCCGGTGACCACTCCCGCAAATCCAATTTGGGTCCTTTCTGATTCCAGGAAACATTGCAAACCTCCTTGGTCCACCCATTCTTTCCCATTCCTACCGTACCGTACTTTGTGTTTCTGATAAATTGAATATCTGGCATTTTTTTCTTTCCCCTTATATAATAAATTTAGGTTAATAAAGGTAACCTATAACCCTTTATTGACTTG
>CAYMRI010000170.1:2070-3293 GCA_964392835.1 uncultured Eubacteriales bacterium | reverse complement strand
GTCCATGGCTATACCTGGACCGGCTACACTCTGTCCGATGATTATCGCACTGTGACCCGTGAGCATGATGGAGTCGAGTATTCTTACTACCTGGTTGAAGTGGAGGAAAATGAGGAGAATGAAGGCTCCGACACCATCCTCATCGGCATCACCAACAGCTACACGGTTTGGGATTCCACCGACTTCTATATCCATAAGGTGGATGGAAGCGGCAACGCACTGGCAGGCGCGACCTTCCAGCTGTACTGGGATGCGGACTGCACCAAAGCGGTTGAGGAAACCGAAATCGGCGGTGCAACTGTTCGCGCCACCACAGGCGATGACGGCCTGGCACATTTTGAGGGCTATACCGTTGAGCAAAATGAGTCAGTTGTCTACTATATCAAGGAAGTATCCTCTCCCACGGGTTACTACGTAAATAACGACATCTGGTCGGTTACCATTACCCACAATAGCGAGGCTTATGAAGAGAAGCTGGCCATTGCGACTGACAACCAAGATGTGTCTGAGATCCATGACAGCACGGACGAGATCCATGTTGTGGATCAGCAGATCCTGGGCGAGCTGACCATCGAGAAGGCATTTGACGGCATAGATGACAAGCATCGTCCCACCGTCACATTCACTGTGACCGGCCCCAACGGCTACACGAAGGAAGTAAAGCTGAACGCTGCCAACGAGTGGCGCGCAAAGCTGACCGGTCTGGCTCTGGGCACCTACACTGTCACGGAGCAGGATGTGGCCGTTTCCGGCTATACGCTGAAGAGCACCACCTATCAGGTGAACGATGATACCCCGGTAAGCGGCACTAAGGCGACTATCACCCTCAGGGACATCACGGATGGCACCGCCTCCAGCGCGTCCATTCCCGCAAGCGCGGTCTCTTCCGTGACCTATACCAATACTTACGAGAAGAACGAGGAAACCGTCCATAATCCCGATTCCTTCACGCTGCTGAAGAAGGACGACAATGGCAACATCCTTCCCGGCGCGGTCTTCGCACTGACCAGCAACCAGGACAGCAACCACGTTCGTTACTTCACCACCGGCTCCGATGGTACAGTGGTGATTGATGACCTGATGGGTTATCTGAATGCCAACGGCGAACCTCAGAGCATGAGTTATACGCTGCAGGAAGTGGATGCGCCTTACGGCTACCTGGTCAACCCCACCATCTGGACTGTCACCGTTACGGAAGATGGCAACGGTGCTAAAGTGGTTCT
>CAYMRI010000170.1:0-1970 GCA_964392835.1 uncultured Eubacteriales bacterium | reverse complement strand
GCTGTTGTCAACAATCCCGCTTCTCTGACCATCGTAAAGACCGATGCAAACGGCAACCTCCTGAAGGGCGCTAAGTTCCGTCTGACGGATGCGGCTGGCAATACCACCGACTATACCACCGACGCCAACGGCAAGATCACCATCACGGGTCTGATTGGTAAGGGTACGCTGACTTCTGCGGAAGCTGTGAATTACACGCTGCGGGAAGTGGATGCGCCCTATGGCTACTATGTCAACGCCACCATCTGGACTGTCACCGTTACGGAAGATGGCAACGGTGCTAAAGTGGTTCTGAACGAGGAAAAGAATGTGTTCGAGAACATCTGGGACTGGATCGTGGGTTCTGTCACCGGCAGCACCTCCGACAGCGGCTGGAGCTACGAAAACGGCGTTCTGACCGTTGTTGACGAGACCATCCTGGGCGAGCTGACTGTCACCAAGGCGTTCGCGGGTATTGATGCAGAGCATTATCCTGATAACATTACGATCACTGTTACCGGCCCCAACGGCTACACGAAGGAAGTGAAGCTGAACGCTGCCAACAAGTGGCGCGCAAAGCTGACCGGTCTGGCTCTGGGCGAGTACACCATCGCTGAGGATACCGACAGCGCGGCGGCAGGCGGCTATGACCTGACCGCAACCACCTACTCCAGCGAGACTTTGACCCTGACCGAAACCGAAAATGTCGCAACGGTCACCGTTACCAATACCTATGAGAAGAAGGAAGCTGTTGTCAACAATCCCGCTTCTCTGACCATCGTAAAGACCGATGCAAACGGCAGCCTCCTGAAGGGCGCTATGTTCCGTCTGACCGATGCAAAGGGTCAGGTAACTGACTACACCACCGATGAAAAGGGTGAGATCCTGATCACCGGCCTGACCGGAAACGGTACGCTGAAGAATGCTGAATCCGTGACCTACACACTGACCGAGATCAAGGCGCCCACCGGTTATGTTACCACCGGTGCCCAGTGGACCATCAAAGTGAAGGAAGACGGCGGCAAGCTAAAGGTCGAGCTGAATGCCCAGAAGAATGTCTTTGAAACCATCTATGACTGGGTGATCGACAGCATTGCGGGAGCGGAAGACAGCAAGCTTTACAGCTTCGATGCCGAAAAGAATGTTCTGACTGTTTACAATACACCCACCAAGCTGACGATCACCAAGGCGGAAGCCTGGATCCTGGATGGCAAGCAGGTCAGCTACGATGATGTTGAGGCATATGTTCAGGAGATCCGGGAAGTGAACCGTACGTACACCTTCCTGGTTGAATGGAAACTGAACGGTGTCACCGGCTCCAAGACTGTTTCCGTCGATATGAGCAAGGGTGAAAACTCCGTGGTGATCGAGGGCGTGATCCCCAAGGGTGCAGCCTACACCGTCACCGAAACCGGTACCGGCATCTATACCACCGGTATTGTCTACGGCGATGACGCGGTGAACAACGTCTATGTAATGGACGGAGACGCCCAGGTCACTGTCACCAACACCTACGTCCTCAATAAGTGGGACGATCATGAGGATTCCGCCGATCCTACCGATCCCGGTCATACTGACAAGGATCCCACGAAGGACAGCGGCATCCTGAGACTGTGCCTGGATCTGAAGAAGATCGATGGCGACGATGGATTCGCTCTGGCTGACGCCTGGTTCAGCCTGACGAACAAGACCACCGGTAAGGCTGTGGATCTTAGCCAGTCCGATGAAAACGGTATGCTGGAATTCGATATCCTCGAAGCCGGCACCTACATCATTACGGAAGAACTCACGCCCAATGGTTACAACACCATGGAGCCTGTGACCTTCACGGTGGGTCAGACGGTTTACATGAGCGGCAATACGATCACCATTCGTCTGGTGGAAGATCTGAAGGATGTCACGCTGGAGAACGATCCCCAGTACATCAACGTATCTGTTACCAAGAAGTGGGACTACGATGCTGAGGAGATCACGCCTCCCACTTCCGCTAC
>CAYMRI010000169.1:0-3294 GCA_964392835.1 uncultured Eubacteriales bacterium | reverse complement strand
GAAAGCCGTCGTATTGATAACCAGTTGCGAGGCAGAGCAGGAAGACAGGGAGACCCGGGGCAAAGCCAATTTTTCATCAGTTTGGAAGACGATATGATGGTAAAATATGAAGTGCAGAACTTCCTGCCGGGAAAAGGTTTTTCTACCGCTGAGGACGGGCAGATTACAGATGCCAAAATTACGGATGCAGTCGCTTGGCTACAAAGACGGGTGGAATCCTATAATGAAAGTGCCAGAATACAGTTGTTAAAATATACCCATGTAATTGAATTGCAGAGAGAGTTGATTCATGCTAAATGCATGGAACTTTTGGATGGCAATGTAAGCTTACACTTACTGGAACAGCGTTGCCCGGAAAAATATGCTGCTTTGGCAGACGTTGTAGGAGAGGAAGAAGCCCAAAACTGGGAGCGTAAAATCATGTTGTATTGTATCAGAAAAGCCTGGGCGGATTATATCGACTATATGGAATATGAAAAAGAAGGGATTCATTTGGTTGTTATCGGTCGAAAGGACCCTGTAGATGAATATAACCGAATTGCTGCCAATGCGTTTGAAGATGTGAAAGAAGATATGTACACCCAAGTAGAAGAATTGTTTATGAAAGCAGAAATTCACAAAAACGGTCTTGCTTTGGAAGAGGCAGGCTTGGAAGTACCTGCAGCTACTTGGACGTATTTAATCAACGAGAGCAAATCCCAGTTCTCCTTGATGGAATCTTTTGTGAAGTTTGTCTCCGGAAAGATGAAAAATAAGTAAATTTAAATAATTGGAGGTATCAGTTATGGAAAAAGTAAGAGTAGGAATTATCGGATGTGGTGGTATTGCCAACGGAAAGCATATGCCCGCATTAAGAAGTATTCCGGAAGCGGAACTGGTTGCATTTTGTGACATCATTGAAGAAAGAGCGCAAAAGGCATGTAAAGACTATGGCACAGAAGATGCTAAAGTCTATACTGATTACAAAGAATTGTTAAAGGATGAAACCATTGATGTGGTTCACGTTTTAACGCCCAATCGTTCGCACAGCTTTATTACCATTGATGCGCTCCATGCCGGCAAACATGTTTTATGTGAAAAACCTATGGCAAAGACAGCAGCAGAAGCAAGAGCTATGGTGGCTGCTGCCAAGGAAACCGGAAAGATTCTCAGCATTGGATATCAAAACCGTTACCGGAAGGACTCCATGTATATGAAGGCAGCTTGCGAAGCAGGGGAATTAGGGGATATCTATTTTGCGCAGGCACATGCCATTAGAAGAAGAGCCGTTCCTACCTGGGGTGTTTTTCTCAATGAATATGAACAAGGCGGCGGTCCGTTAATTGATATCGGTACCCATGCATTGGATTTGACTTTGTGGATGATGGACAATTATAAGCCTAAGATGGTGGTTGGTACTACTTATAAGAAGTTGAATGATGATAAAAATACCGGTAATGCTTGGGGTGATTGGAAAGCAGAAGAATTTACCGTAGAAGATTCTGCCTTTGGCTTTATTGTCATGGAAAACGGTGCAACCATTCAGTTGAACAGTAGCTGGGCATTAAACATTTTGGATGGCACAGAAGCACAAACCACTTTATGCGGCACCAAGGCAGGTGCAGACATGAAGGACGGCCTTAGAATTAATGGGGTAAAACATGGTCGCCAATATATTGAACGGCCGGATTTCAACGCAGGTGGCGTTGCATTCTTTGAAGGTGCCGGTGGTGGCAAATCAGAAGAAATTGAAGCAAGAGTTTTTTATAATGCCGTATTGCATGGTACAGAATTGTGCGTGAAACCGGAACAGGCTTGTGTGGTAACTGAAATTTTGGAAGCCATTTATGAATCTGCAAAAACCGGAAAGCCGGTGTATTTTTCCTGATAGGGGGCAAAACACATGAAAATTGTGATTTATAATGAAGGGGTACATGATAAGGAAGAATGGATGAAGAAAGTGTATCCTATCGGCATTCACGGTGCGTTAAAAGAAGCATTATCTATGATTACCAATGACATTACCATTACTACTTTGGATGATGTAGAACAAGTTTTAACCGAAGAAACATTGGCAGAAACAGATGTGTTGCTATGGTGGGGACATTGCGCCCATCATGCAGTGCCCGATAGTGTTGCTGAAAAGGTGCATCAGGCAGTATTAAAAGGCATGGGCTTTATTGCTTTACATTCTGCCCATTTATCAAAACCGTTAACCAGAATCTTAGGCACATCCTGTACATTAAAATGGCGGGATGACGACAGAGAACGGCTTTGGGTAACTGCACCGACGCATCCTATTGCCGCAGGCTTACCGGAGCAGTTTGAATTGCCACAAGAAGAAATGTACGGGGAATTTTTCGATATTCCGAAACCGGATGATGTGGTATTCTTAGGCTGGTTCCAGGGTGGAGAAGTGTTCCGTAGCGGATGCACTTTTACCCGTGGCTATGGAAAAATATTTTATTTTCAGCCGGGACACGAATCATTCCCAACCTACTACGATAAGAATATTCAAAAAGTGATTCAAAATGCGGTTTTGTGGGCAACTCCAATCGTTAAACGGGAGCAATTGCATTGCCCCAATGTACAGGCTTTGGAAAAATAAGAATAACAGGAGGAAAATAATATGTATTTAGGATTTTTAACCGGATGTATGGGAAACATTCCCTTAAAACAAAAAGCAGAATGGGCAGCAGCTCACGGTATGAAAGCCATTGAAATTTCCTGCTGGCCCAAATTAAATGACAGAGATTATTCTGCAACGGATATTGATGTAACCACTTTAACACAAGAAGGTGCAGATGAAATCAAGGCATATGTGGCGGCTTTAGGGCTTACCATTTCTTCTTTGGCGTATTATGACAACAACTTATCTGCTGATTTAGAGCAGAGAGCATTCATTAACAATCATGTATATAAAGTGATTGACGCAGCGGTAATGTTGGGCGTGGATAAAGTTGGTACATTTGTAGGTAGAAACCACAAATTGTCTGTAAAAGATAATTTTGATGAATTTGAAACAGTGTTTAAGCCAATGGTGGCATATGCGGGGGAACGTGGCATCAAACTGATGATTGAAAACTGTCCCATGATTGGTTGGCAGATGCAAGGATTGCCGGGAACCATTTCTTTTTCTCCGGAACTTTGGAGAGAAATGTTTAGAAGAATTCCGGATGCAAACTTTGGTTTGAATTATGACCCGTCTCATTTGCGGTTTATGTTAATGGATTACATTACACCATTAAAAGAATTCAAAGATCGTATTTTTCATACCCATGCAAAGGATGTAAAAGTGGATTTTGATGTATTGGC
>CAYMRI010000168.1:0-3317 GCA_964392835.1 uncultured Eubacteriales bacterium | reverse complement strand
GTACAGAGGGGGAATGCTGGCAAGAAATTTTGTGAAAAGAAAGGATGCGACATATATGGTTTGTCAAAAATGCGGAAAACATCCGGCAACGGTGCACTTTACCAATATTATAAATGGCATGAAAACGGAATATTATCTTTGCGACCAATGTGCCAGTCAGTCCAATTTGGGGCAAATGGAAATACAGGATTTGATTTCCGGTTTTTTCGGAATGCAGACAAAGCAGGAATCGGAAACGCTCACTTGTGACTTTTGTCATTCATCGTTGGCACAGGTAAAGAAAAGAGGCAAGGCAGGATGCGCCAATTGCTATCAAGTGTTTGCTTCCTATTTAGATCCCATTGTGCGGAAAGTACATGGAAGCGATACCCATGTAGGAAAACAACCGGAAACGATAATGCCGGTTGGAACTCCCAAAGGACCGGAAACAGACTTACAGTTAGAAACACTGCAGGTGCAAATGCGGCAGGCTGTGGCCCAGGAAAATTATGAAGAGGCTGCCCGTTTGCGGGATGCTATTGCAGCCTACAAAGAAAAGGGGGCATCCTCATGAATCGTTGGTATGAACAATTAGGTCCCAAATCAGATGTGGTAATCAGCAGCAGAGTTCGCCTGGCCAGAAATATTGCAGGGTATGCATTTCCTTCCGCTGCCAATACGGAAACGTTAGAGGCAGTGTTGCAATTTTCTATGGAAAAGCTGGAAAAGGTGGCCGCAGGATTTCAATTGCGCTGGATGGATTTGAGAAAACTTACTCCCTTGGAGCGCTGTTGCTATATTGAACAACATTTGTTAAGCCCCGAATTGGCCATGGGAAATACTCCCAGCGGATTGATTTTAAACGCAGAGGAAACAATGAGTATTATGGTAAATGAAGAAGATCACTTGAGAATGCAGGTGATTCTGCCGGGATTTCAGTTGGAACAGGCCTATGCCATGTGCGATGCTTTTGAAAAATCTTTCGGAAATCATGTGCCCTATGCGTTTGATGCACGATTAGGGTATCTGACTGGGTGCCCTACTAATTTAGGAACAGGATTGCGAGTTTCTGCCATGATGCATTTGCCGGCTTTGGTACACACCGGTATGATGCGAAAGATTCTGGATGCCTGTGGTAAGATGGGCGTTGCAGTTCGAGGCGTCTATGGCGAAAATTCCGAGGCGGAAGGAGATTTGTTTCAAATTTCCAACCAGGTGACCCTGGGACATACGGAAACGGAAATTTTGGAAAATATGATGCATATTATTGGACAAATTGAAGAAAAAGAACGAAATATGCGGCAAAAATTACTGCAACAGGATAAAAACGCTTTGGAAGATAAGATTTTTCGGGCATACGGTATATTGGCCAATGCCAGAAGCATTTCCGGGGCAGAGGCTATGCAACTGCTCTCTTGGTTGAAATTAGGGGTGAGCATGCAACTGATGGCTTTTGTAAACCCAGTCAATGTAAAGCGCCTGTTGGTGGAAATACAACCGGGCATGGTGCAACAGCGTAGCGGAAAAGAGCTGTCTGCAAATGCCAGAGATCAGCAGAGAGCGGATATTTGCCGCTGTATGCTGACACAAAATGACGAAAGAATATAAAGGGATAGGAAAGGGTGAGAAGAATGCAATTTACGCAAAAAGCACAAAAAGCATTGGAACTGGCAAAGCGTACAGCTTTGGATATGGGACATGCATATATTGGAACAGAACATATATTATTGGGCTTGCTGAAAGAAGGGAACGGTGTAGCGGCAAAGGCCTTGTTGCGTAGCGATATTACGCCGGAAAAGGTAGAAGAGGCAATCGGTGCGCTCATCGGATTTGGTGCGCCGATTACAAATGGCAATGCGGAATTTACTCCCAGAAGTAAGCGGGTGCTGGAAGAGGCTATGTTGCAGGCCAGAAAGATGAAAATGACCTATGTGGGCACAGAGCATCTTTTGTTGGGCTTGATTAAAGAAGCGGATTCTGTAGCGGTTCGCATTTTAATGGACTGTGGCCTAAGTCAAAAGGCGTTTTTTGATGAATTTACCCATCTGTTAAGTGAAGAGTCCATGGAAACAGGGGAAGAAGGCAGCTATGAAAGGCCCGATTATGAGGAGGAAGGAGCAGAAAATGGTACGCCTACATTAAATCAATTTGGACGGGATTTGACAAAGCAGGCAAAACAAGGAAAATTTGATCCGGTCATTGGCAGGGAACAGGAAATTGAACGGGTAATTCAGGTGCTTAGTCGAAGAAGCAAGAATAATCCTTGCTTAATCGGAGAACCCGGTGTGGGTAAGACTGCCATTGCAGAAGGTCTGGCACAAAGAATTGCAGACGGCAATATTCCGGAACTGTTAAAGAAAAAACGCGTAGTTGCTTTGGACTTGACTGCCATGGTGGCAGGATCCAAGTACAGAGGCGAATTTGAAGAAAGAATCAAAAAAGCGTTGAATGAAGTCATTCAAAATGGCAATATTATTTTGTTTATTGATGAATTGCATACCATCGTAGGTGCCGGTGCGGCAGAAGGATCCATGGACGCCTCTAATATTTTAAAGCCCTGCCTGGCCAGAGGGGAAATCCAAGTAGTAGGCGCTACGACACTAAAGGAATATAAAAAATATATTGAAAAGGATGCCGCTTTGGAGCGTCGCTTCCAGCCGGTACAGGTTGGCGAACCCACCCGGGAAGAAGCGTTGGCAATTCTGTATGGCATTCGGGATAAATATGAGGCACACCATAAGGTAAAAATTCTGGACAGCGCTTTGGAAGCTGCAGTACAACTGTCCAGCCGCTATATTAACGACAGATTTTTGCCTGACAAGGCTATTGACTTGATAGATGAAGCAGCATCGAAAAAACGTCTGCAAGCCTATACGGCACCTACCGAGTTAAAAGAACTGGAAGCAACGGTAGCACGGTTGCGGGCAGAAAAGGAAGATGCGGTAAAGAGCCAAGAGTTTGAAAAAGCTGCCGGCTTCCGGGATCAGGAGAAAAAGGCAGCGGCCCAGTTGGAAGCATTGCGGAATGCTTGGGACGCAAAGAATCTATCCGATTCCGGCGTGGTAGATGCTGAGGATATTGCAGAGGTCACCGCTGCATGGACAGGGGTTCCGGTGAAAAAATTGTCGGAAGATGAAGGCACCCGTTTGTTACAAATGGAAGAAACCCTCCATCAGCGTGTCATTGGACAGCAGGAAGCAGTCAGCGCCATTGCCAAGGCCATTCGTCGTTCCCGTGTTGGACTGCGGGATCCCAAACGGCCTATCGGGTCTTTCCTGTTTTTAGGCCCCACCGGGGTGGGTAAGACCGAACTTTGCAAAGCGTTGGCAGAAAGCTTG
>CAYMRI010000167.1:0-3318 GCA_964392835.1 uncultured Eubacteriales bacterium | reverse complement strand
GGGTCAATGACATACATGGCAAGGGCTGTGTCAAATGCAATTTGCACTTCATGATTTCCTAAGAGATGCTGATATACCACAAAGGATTTTACATCATGTCCCGACACAGTTACCCGTGGCAAAATTTCTTTCAGTGCGGTGCCCAATTCCTGTTCCGGCACTTCCAATCCGAAAGTCCCTTCTTCCAAAACTGCCACAGTGATACATTTATAGTCTTTCAGCAACATGGTTATTTGCTGTACCGTTCCTGCTTTATCCTTTTGCAAATCCACCACCATGACAGGAGGCTGGGCTTGTGTTTGTAAAAACGCTTTTAACGCTGCCATTTCTGTTGCAAAAGTTGTGGATTCCGTAATTTCTACAAAAGGCAGTGTTTCTTCCAGAAAAGACAGGTCAATTGCCTCTTCCTTCAGGGGGTGCCGCTCTACTTGTGCGCCTGTACCTTCTGCCGGCGGTTGCAAACCGTATTTTTTAATCATAGACTTAAACTGCAATCTTTGGAACAAGGTATACAGTTTATCATTGTCCGGTGCAATATGCCGCATGGTGTCCAAATCCCATGTCAATGGAACCTCACGCAAAATAGTTGCCAGATGTTTGCTCAAATGGGCCATTTCCTCGTTGGCAATGAGTTTTTCCTTTAAGGCCTTCTTGGTAATTTCATCGATATGGGCATAAATATTTTCAATGGTGCCATAGGTTTTAATCAAATCTACCGCCGTCTTTTCCCCTACACCGGGTACCCCGGGAATGTTGTCAGAAGGGTCTCCCATAAGACCTTTAATATCAATAATAGCCGCAGGGCCTGAGCCATAACGCTCTACCACTTTTTCCGGGGTATACACATCGGTTTCCGTCTTTCCCCCTTTGGTCACAGGAGACTTTACCGTGGTCTGTGGCGAAACCAGCTGAAAGGAATCTTTATCTCCGGTAACAATTACCGTCTGCATCCCCTGTTCTTCTGCTTTCTTTGACAGCGTTCCGATAATGTCATCCGCTTCATACCCCTCAATTTCAAACCGGGCAATCTGCATGGCATCCAGCACTTCTTTCATCACCGGTACCTGACAGGCCAATTCCGGTGGCATGCCATTTCGCTGCGCCTTATAGCCTGCATATTCTTTATGACGGAAAGTGGGCGCTTTTAAATCAAATGCCACTGCCAGATAGTCCGGCTGATCCTCCGTCACATATTTATTTAAAATATTTAAAAAACCGTAAATGGCATTGGTATAAAGGCCATCCACTGTTTGCAGCATATTGCCGCCTTGTAAACCGTAAAACGCCCGATTTAATATGGAATTGCCGTCAATCAGCATCAATACATTGCCTTGCTCGCTCATGGCATTCTTTCTCCTGTATATTCGTTAATCCAGTCATAGTATACCGGTTCCAAATCAATGGTACCATCAATGTTTTTATCCAGCCATGCGGCTCTTTCGTGCAGAAAATATCTTAAATAATCCACTTCCGCTTCATAGATTGCCGTATAGCGTTCATCTCCATAAGAAGGGTTGGGCCATACAAACATGCCGTTCCATTGTCCGGGCCAACGTTCCAAAGACCGTTCCAGCGCACCGCCTGTTTGTAATTGTTCCAACGCACCATCGATAATAGCATCAATATTCTCATCTGTAAAAACAGTTTCCCGCAGTTCTTTCCATTTATTCCGGAACATAACAACAAAATCATTGTCCTGCAGCATTCTTCTGGGATATACATCCAGACTCACACAATACCACCCCGTAGGGTCTGTTCCCGTCCGGTAATCCACATTTCCCATGGACAGGTCAAAATCCCAAACCGGTCCGGCATGGAGTTTCTCTCCTCTGGGCTTATAGTAGTACAACGAAATATTCATACCATAAATGCTTTTTAAAAATTCATTAATAGCTAAAACCGTAGCATAGGATTCCAAATCCAGATAAGCAGCATACCCTTTATAGGGGTCTTTGTAATCGTCCCCAAACAGCGCATTGACAAAATCATTCATGTAGTCATTGATATATTCTATCTGTTCCCGGTTCATATTTTCATATTGCGGGGAAACAAAGGAAAAATTCCCTTGCGCAGTACCAATGGAGGCTTCCCCATCTTTAATCTTATCCCTTGCCACAATATAGCCGCCGGTAATTGCCTCGCCACCGGTAATGGAGACATCTAATTTGTCAATATCCACCCGTTCGTCATCAATCTTAATTTTTTCAATCATCAGATAAACGCCCATATAATTGTAAGGATTGGTGGGGTCATTGCTGTCATTAATATATACTTCACAGAACTTTGCATTGGGGGCCCATTCGCAAGACTGCCGTCCCAGGTAATAGGCAATATAATTTCTCATGAGAGATTTATCGGCATAGGAACCGTTTAAAATCCAGTCTTCTTCATCTGACATGCCCAACACCGGATAAGAGCGGTCTTCGCCCAAGGCGTCCTTCAGCTCGATACCATATTGTTTTTTTGGAAAAGTAGAGGAAGACTGTCCTCTGACTTTAATGGTAATATTTGTCAATAACTCCGGAGTATCCGTAATAGAATTTACTTCATCTGCATCATTGTAAACTGCCATGGTGGCATTAATCTTTCCATCGCTATGAATTTCCTGGCCATTGGTGTCAATGACAACCACCGGCAAATTGGTGCTTTCCGCATTAATGAACTCCGGCTCCTTGGCGGTAATCGTCAGTGTATTACTAATCATATTATTGCAAAGGGCGTAAACGGTGTAGGTTCCCGCTTTGTTGGCGGTAAACTTGTCGTCCTGGATTGTGGCGCCTTCTGTGCCTGTTGCCAAATGATAGGTAACATCCGGATTGGCAATTTGATTTCCGTCGTCATCCACCAAGGTACTGCGCAATGAAATATCCTCTGTTATCCCCAGCAAAAACGTAGTATTTGCTTTCAACGTTAGTGTATGTTGCTTAGAATAAGCTGTGTCAGCCCCTACCAAAACAGCAACCCGGTTACTGGCAACCCCTTCACAAACAGCACTTACAATATGCACGCCATCCGACAGTGCAATATTATCGTTATCCTCCAGCGCATTGCCATCTGCATAATAGGTGATTTTTTGATTTTTTTGTTCTTCGTATTTTTGATTATAGACAGTAGCAGACAAATCCAGGGTTCTGCTGTTGTTTCCTCTTGCGTTGGCATCGTTCACTTCTAATTCTACTGTGTTAACATATACGGTAGAGGCGCGGATACACAATAATTGGCTGGTACACCCTTGGTATGTCGCATAAATATAATGGCGGCCGCCTGTCTTTGTTCTGTATTCCGGATAGACAATCAATTTATCCAAGGTTTCATCTT
>CAYMRI010000166.1:0-3343 GCA_964392835.1 uncultured Eubacteriales bacterium | reverse complement strand
ACTAGTAGCGGAGAAAAAATAGAAAATGGTTATGACATGACAAGTCTTGTAACTGAATATTCTATCAGTACCACAAAAAGCAGTGATCAAGGACTGTGGGAAGGGAATGCGGCAGACTTTAACAGTGAAGGAATGCAAAATTTCCTGGAGACGGCTACGTTGGGAGAGGTTAGCATTATTACGGAAGATAGTGGGATTTATGTCGTCCGCTATGAAAATGACGGGAGTTTTGAAAAACGGAAAGAAGATATCAGTGCATACAAGGCAGTGTATGATTTTGATGTGATGCTTACAGAAAAAGTGAAACAAGAAGAGGTGTCTATTACAGTGGAGGAAACCTTGTTGGAAGGATTGGAACTCCCTGTGTTTATAAATGAATGGATAGAGGATGAGGATAATACGGAATCGTAACGGAGGAGAAATTATGAAGCAATACGGTGGATTTTTACAAAAAATTTTGGGTGTAATTCTGGCAGTTGTAATGCTGCTTTCCTTTGTCGCTTGTGACGATGGGGGAGCTGTAGACGGCGGGGAAACACCGAAGCCGCAGGAAAATGGTGGAACTGCTGTAATGACCATTCACGGTTATGAGATTTCCGAAAGCGTATATACCATTATGCTGTACAATGCTGCAGTAGAATTAAAAATGGAGGCGGAGCCGGAAGAGGAAATGACCGATGAAGAATACCAGGAATGGTTTTTCAATTTCTATAATATTGAAATTGATGGTAAAATGCCGTTTGAAATTGCCAGAGAAAATGTGCTGGATGATTTGCGGGAATATGCCTACTATATGCAAGCAGTACAGGCTGCAGGATTGACAATGAGTGAGGCTGACAGAAATGATATTGAAACCAATGTGCTGATTACTGTTGGTGAAGAATATGATCCGGAAAATCCTGATGATTATTTTATTTACACATGCGGGGTAACCAAAGACCAGTATGTGGACTATTTAGTGAATTTAGCCTTAATCGATATTTATATTAATGATATGGCAACAAAAGAGACTATCAGTCAGGATGCAATTGACACATATCTGGACACCTATCGTTCTCATTACATGGTATGGTCCGTTCAAAATATTTATTTGGAAGCGTCTACAGAGGATGCATTTACGACAAAACAGGCATTAGGCGAATCTTTAGCGCAACGGATTGAGAATGGGGAAGATATGGCCAACTTGGTAAAACAATATTCTGAAGACGGTGGCGAAGGTGATGGCATCTTCACGGTTTCCAAAGATGAGTGGAACTATCCGTACAGCATTTTAGACTGGGTATATGCATCTGCAGTTGGCGATGTAGGTGTTGTAAGAGCAGAAGATGGCATTTATGTTTTAAAATGTGTTACAATGGATGTAGAAGCGGATGCAACTACGGAAATTCAATATGTATTGGGCGTAGAACAATTAAGAGAAAGAGTTACTACCACCTGCCAGGGAGAGGATTATGCACCACAATTGAATGCCTCTGTATACAATGCTTTTACAAAATTGCCCGGCGATTTGATGATGAGTGACAGCGCTGTAGGATAACGGCAGAATAAGGAGAATATTTTTACCATGAAACGCAGCTTCTTTTGCAGAATCGTAAGTATTATGTTGGCTATCATAACAGGTTTTAGTTGTATTTTGTATCAACCTGTTCCGGTGGCTGCTTACGATATTCCTGCCTCTTTGCGGGTGGGATTAAGTACCATAGAAGCTGCATATTCTATTTCTTCTGCTTCCGGCATGACTTACGGATACACTGTGAATGATAAATATACCTCGTTGGAAACCATTGCGGCAAACAAAGTTCTTTTTATCCGACAGGATGCTTATTTTTACAATGGTACCAATCTGCCTACGAAGTACACTTCCACTTCCTCGGTTCCCAGTGGAAAAGATACTTATGGACCTTACCGTTTGCAAATCGGCAATACCTATGGTACTTATGCAGAAGCCCAATCGGCAGCCCTTGCGTTGAAATCTGAGATAGGGCAGAATTGTTATCCTGCCTATAATGGGAAAAACTGGGTGGTTTATACCGGTGACTATACCAGTCAAACAGCGGCACAAACCGGCGGGGATGGACTAAAAGCGAAAAACGATAGTATCACTTTTCAAATTGTCACCCAGCAAGCATCTGCGTTGGTGGTACAGGATGACGATTACAACACAATATTCTTCTTCTGCCCGGGAACAGATATGAAATTTACCGTAAAACCTTTAGAAGCAGAAATTCCCTTATTGAAGTTGGGAACCAAGCAATACAGAGGGTATCTGGAATTTCGTCGTTTTTCCGATCGGGATATTACGGTTATTAATGTGTTAGCATTTGATGAATACTTGTATGGTGTTTTGCCTACGGAGGTTTCCGCTGGATGGAATTTGCCGGAAGTATTTAAGGCCCAGGCGGTATCAGCCAGAAACTTTGCCTATGTAAATTATTATGCAGGAAAGCATACAGCGTATGATTTTGATGTATGTTCCACCAGTAATTGCCAGAATTACGGGGGATATTCTGCAGAATATGCAGTTACCAATAAAGCGGTAGATGATACATCAGGGGAACTGCTTTTGTATAACGGCAAACCCGCATCCATCTATTATTCCGCTTCTGACGGTGGGTACACAGAAGCAACAGAAAATGTCTGGTCATCCGCTATTGCATATTATAAGGCGGTGGAAGATCCCTATGATCCTAAACAGTATCTATTGTACAGTATGACGGCTGCAGAAGCCAGTGCAACATTAAAAGCAAAAGACTATAATGTGGGGGATTTGCAATCCATTACCATAAAAAAACGCTCCTCATCCGGACGTGTTTTGGAAATGGTGCTTACCGGCACAGCAGGCAGTGTTACCATTAAGAAAAATGCAACCCGTGGTGCATTTGGTTTGCGTAGTCAGATGTTCAGCGTTCGTACCGATGCGGTTTATACCATGAAAGAAGGGGAATGGTCAGATTCCTTGGTGGAAAGTCTTGATGGCACCAAATACAGTGAAGCATTTATCAAAGTCTCTACTTTTACTTTGCGAGTGGCACCATCCGATGGCATTGCAGCACACAACAACTACTATTATGAAACGGTAACCATTAAAAACCAAAGTGACATGATTTATTTTGATGTGTATGGCAATGGTCATGGCGTTGGCATGAGCCAGCTTGGAGCAAAGGCTATGGCACAACAGGGACTTACTTACATTGACATTATGAATTTTTATTATCCCGGAACCACAGTGGGTTAAGAAAGATGGGACCGGAAAAAGGATTGTACATGGAAGAAAAAATTACAGAATTATCATACTATCATTATGATTTACACCTGCTTCTGCAATAACTAACACACCCATATT
>CAYMRI010000165.1:0-3380 GCA_964392835.1 uncultured Eubacteriales bacterium | reverse complement strand
AGCATAGGAAACCTTTGTCTTTAACAGTTGCAGCACTTGGGTCCAGAAAAACCCAGGCCAGAAAGAAACGCAAAGCAAATTCCAAAGACCAAACAGAATCAAAAATCCAAAGGTACCAAGCAAAATATTTCTTGCAACAGGAAGATTTTTCTTTTTACGCAATTTGAAAAATAACTTCCACAACAGTCCTTTGAGTACGCCACCAAGCACCGCTGTCATCGTAAGACTGGGGACAAAAGGACCATCCTTACCACCTGCCATGAAAAATCCTATCACATCCACAATCCCACTGGCTGCGCCACCGTATACAGGGCCGAAAAGCAGTGCCGGCAAAGTACTGAAAATACCGGCAGCACTAATGTGCATACCGGTTGTGCCTAAAATTGGTATGGTAATCTGAAAAAATTTTGCAACGCATGCCAATGCAATAAAAACCGCCGTTATGGTCAGCCGTTGCAAGTGACTTCGTGTATCCATTGTTTGGGTAGAATGTTTCGACATAAAAATACCTCCAGTGGATGAAGCATTGCACCGCAAGTCACCTTCGACTTTTCGCCCGTGGGCTCTACTCCCATCCCACGTTACTTCACGCGCAATTGCCTGCTCTGTTCTATGAGATTCATTCTAAGCTTTTTTTATTTACCCGTCAACCTGTTTTCCTGCATTCTGTGCCATTTCGTACAAAATGCCGTCCCGCAACCCTTTTTGACTGACGGTGATACTTTTGGGGGCAAGTTCCTTGATAACGCACATAAGGGGAGCCAATCCTCCCACAACAATATCCGCTCTGTCCTGAAACTCCCCCAGGAACTGCTTTCTGGTTTCCAACGGTGCCGCTTGCAAGGTTTTATAAAACTGTTGCAATTCTTCCGGTGCAAACTCTTTTTTCTTAAGTAACTTCATCATCGCCCGATTGGTGCCTCCAATGGCAAACACAGGCCAATGCTTGCAGTTAGAAAGCCAGGGTGCTTTTTGTTGTATTTGCTGCTGCACATATCCATGCAGGGCTGCCATTTCTTCTTGTGTGGGTGGGTCATTTTTCAAAAAACCTTCTGTCAACACAACGCCGCCCAATGGCAAGCTGATTACATTTTTCAAACGGCCATCTACAATCTGCATAAATTCCGTGCTGCCTCCGCCGGTATCCTGCAAAATGCAATCCTGTACAGGACGCCCTTCGCTGACACCTAAAAAATCATAGCGTGCTTCTTCTTCCCCGGAAATAATTTGGAAACAGATGCCGGTAGTTGCTTTCACATTTTCCACAAATTCCGCACTGTTTTTCGCTTTTCGCAGCGCCTCTGTGGCAACAGCAACCACCTCTTCTACGCAAAAAGAATGCATGCATTCACAAAATTCCTGCAATGCATGCACTGTTCTTGTAAAAGCCGGCAAATCAATCTTTCCTGATTCTTTCAAACCTGCACTAATACGCACCGGTCTGCGATAATTTCCCAACTCCTTTATTTTGCCGTTTTCTTTTATCTTTGCAACGGTCATGCGGATGGAATTGGAGCCCAAGTCTATGACTGCAACCACTTTACTTTTCATGAAAAATATCCTCTATTTTTTCTTCCCAAAAAGGCCTTTTTTCTCTTCGAAGGGACGTTCTCTGCCTTCCATAATATCATCAAAATCACGCAAAGCGTCTTTTTGCTTTTCATTCATTTTGGTAGGCACCATAACCTTTACGGTTACATACTGGTCCCCTCTGCCGCTACCACGCAAATAGGGAATTCCTTTTCCTTTCAGACGGAATACCGAACCGGTTTGGGTCCCCGGAGAAATATTGTACTTGACCTTGCCGTCCAGAGTATCCACTTCCACCTCATCTCCCAAAGCGGCTTGGGCAAACCGAATAGGAATTTCACAATATACATGATAACCATCCCGCTTAAATTTAGGATGGGATTTTACTCTGACGGTTACCAGCAAATCCCCTGCCGGTCCACCCTTGGTGCCGGGAGAGCCCTGTCCTCTGACAGACAAGGTCTGACCATCATCAATCCCTGCCGGAATGTCCACTTCAATCTTTACATTTTTACGATATCTGCCATTGGCACCGCACTTCGGACATGGATCATCAATGATGTTCCCTGTCCCCCGACAGTGTTCACAAACCGTTTCCCGTTGAATGGTACCCAAAATAGAATTTTGCCGCACATACACACGACCGGTACCATGACAATGGGTACAAGTCTTGGCATTTTTCGATTTAGAGCCGGTACCGCCACAAGCATCACAAACCACATCTTTTGTGACCGGAATTTCCTTCTTTACACCAAAAGCGGCCTCCTCAAAAGTCAAATCGTACTGAATATGTACGTCCTGTCCCTTTTGTGGCCCGTTGCTCCTGCGACTGCCACTACTCCCGCCAAAGAAAGAATCAAAAATATCCGTAAAGTCGCCAAAGCCGCTAAAGCCACCGCCGAAACCACCCGGACCGCCACCGGCAGTCTGATCAAAAGCAGCGTGTCCGAATTGGTCGTACTGCTGTCTTTTTTGTGCATCACTTAACACTGCATAAGCTTCTCCGGCTTCTTTGAATTTTGCCTCCGCATCAGCATTACCCGGATTTAAATCCGGGTGATACTGTTTTGCGACTTTTCGATATGCCTTCTTGATTTCATCCTCTGAGGCACTTTTGGAAACTCCCAGCACCTCATAGTAATCTCTCTTTTCAGCCATTATTTCTTATCCTCGTCATCCACAACCTTGTAGTCTGCATCATACACATCATCAGCACCGCCTTGTGCGCCTGCCTGATTGGGATCAAAACCTGCGCCTTGTGCTGCGCCAGGGTTCTGCTGATACAGCTTTGCAGAAACATCATAGAATGCCTTTGTCAAAGCTTCCTGTGCATTTTTAATGGCTTCGGTGTCGTTGCCCTTCAATGCTTCTTTGGTCTTGTTCAACTCTTCTTCCACTTTTGCTCTGTCAGCAGCATCAATCTTATCAGCGGTATCTTTATCGTTCAAAATCTTTTCTACTTGATATACCATAGAATCTGCATTATTTCTTGCTTCTACTTCTTCTTTCCGCTTCTTGTCTTCTTCTGCATATTTTTCAGCTTCCTTCACAGCCTTATCAATGTCTTCATCAGACAAATTGGTGGAAGCAGTAATGGTAATCTTTTGTTCCTTACCGGTTCCCAAATCCTTTGCAGATACATTTACAATACCATTGGCATCAATATCAAAGGTAACTTCGATTTGCGGTACCCCTCTCGGAGCCGGTGCAATACCATCTAATTGGAAACGACCTAAAGTCTTATTGTATGCAGCCATTTCTCTTTCACCCTGCAGGATGTGAATATCTACGCTTGGTTGATTGTCTGCAGCGGTAGAGAAAATCTGGCTCTTCTTGGTAGGAATGGTAGT
>CAYMRI010000164.1:0-3399 GCA_964392835.1 uncultured Eubacteriales bacterium | reverse complement strand
CTGGACCAACACAGACCGATAAGCTGCAATCGCATCATTACATAAAAGAATATCAATATATTCATTTCGCACTACACCATACTGATAAAGTAACTGCGCATTCATTTCATCCAGTTCCTCTTTATCGGAAGCCATCATAAAGTTAGACTGTAAATACAGTTCATAAGTTTCATTAACAGTATAATTCTGACTTTCATAAGCTTGTCTGTAAAGCACATACTTTGCAGCATACTCTTTGGCCATATTGAATATCACCGTCTCAAATGGCGTTCCATCCACCCCGTTTGTAACTACATCCGCCGGAGATTCCGCTTCACTTAACACTTCTCCTGCACTAATATAGTAAAAGTAACAGAACTCGCTGTACTTTACCGGCAACAAATCCACGGTCATAACTGTGGGATCTTCCCGAACAATTATGTTATTGGGGTCAAAAGAATCCTCGTCTTCCTCATCCGTTTTATCCGCCGAAGGTGTCGCCGTTGTATTCGATTGTTCTCCGGAGCCGGACGATACCACCGCAACAACACTTAGTACAATGGATGCCAACAAAATCAGGCAAATCACTGCCGTTATGATCCAATTTGACATTGTAGTATTCTTTTTGGACGTCATTTAGGGCAATTTCCTCCTATTTCAATATTTCCGGCACGTCATCAATTGCTTCATAAAGTTCCTGGTTTACAATTACTATATCATACTCCGTATTGTTTCCCACAATGGATTTTACCCGATTGATATATTTCTCGTCCTGTATCATTACTTCCAGTTCCCCGGCAGCGTTGTCAGTCATATTTACCGTTACCGTTTTGACAACACAATAGCCCCTATCTGTTTCGACAACGGCAATCTCATTTTTATCCGATGCCAGTACATATGCCACATAACCATTTCCTAAGGTTGCATCCAAATCAGATTCGCCGGTAACAATCATGCTTCCGTCTTCGTATTCCGCATAATCAGAATATGTGGTTACCAATGTCGTAAAGTCTTCTCCATTTTCTATCTTTCCCTTAATCTCTTCTGCCAACTCCTTTTGGCTTGCTGCATTCTTCTCCTCCGTCACTTTCAAAAATACCGTTTGCACTGCAACTTCTGCATAAGTTTGACGATACTGATTAAATTTAGTTTCTATCTCATTCTCACTGACAGAAATTCCCGATGCTTGGATATCCACATAGGATGCAAAAACATCCATTTCTGCCAAATAGGAAATATATGCATCTTTTGTAACACCAAACCAGCCTTCTATGTCATCCAGATATTCTTCATAATACAATTCCATTTGAGAGGTAAAACTGCGAAGTTCCTCTTCTGTCATGGCCACATTGTTGTTTTTACATTCCTTGGTATAAAATGCATAAACCTTTAAATTTTCCAATGCATTTTCTTTTACAATTTCAAAAGGCATCTTACCATCAATTTCCGTTGTCCAAAAGGTATCCAACAAATCATAATACGCATCCAACGCTTCTTGGGAAAGAGCCGCATATTCTTCATCCGTATATTCCGGAATATATTCACTTTTTAAAGCGCTGCCGGCTTCATACAAATACATTCTATAAATACTTTCTGTAATATCTACGCCATTACATTGTAATACTACACTTTCTGCTTCTTCATTTCCACAGGAAACTCCTGCCAATAAAAGTGCCAAACATAAAAATAAAAAAATAATTCGTTTTGTAAAAGTACCCCGCATTATAATTGTTCCTTCCACCAGTATTTTTTCTTTCTACGTCGCTTCCAAACATAATATCTTCTGATCATTACCAGTAAAAACATAACTATTATAATCACAATTACAACCAAAAGTACAGTACCACCGGGGTTGTTGTCATCATCTTTTACATTTTGGCCATCATTTTCCCCCTGATTTGCAGATGTGTCATTGTCCGTAGGTGTGGGATCCGGTAAATAAGTAATTTCCCCTACAATAGCTTCCAAAGTAATCGTTTCAGAACCATAGCCGTACACCTGCCAGTCGGTAGGTATTGTTACGGACACATACGCCTTCAGTTCTTCCCCCTTTTCCACAGAATCAACGCATATCAATTGGCAATCCAGCTCTTGCGGGCTACATCCTGCCGGAATATAAAGTGTCTTTGCAATATCTGCATATACTTTTGCAGAACCCACGACTTTTCCGTTTTCTGTAACGGATACCGTCTTAATCATTTCCCCTTCCGGAAAGGCATTGTCCAAAGAAATCATTTCAAAATTGTTGTCGGAAAAGCCATATTCATACAAAGCTTTGGTATCTGCATACGCAACATTTCTACTGCTTGCTTTCAATACCACGCAAATCAATTTCCTGTCATTTTTCTCTGCATAGGTCACCAATGTATTGCCGGCAGGCGTGGTCCAACCGGTCTTTCCGCCGATACAATATTCGTAATATGCACTATCTCTGGGTAAAATCAATTTGTTTGTATTGGTATATTTTCTGGTGCTATTGGTCTTGTTGGTAGGAGGTGCTTCATAGTAAGTGGTACTAATCAGCTCAATAAATTTGGGGATAGAAGTTGCCTGCTTCATAATCAAGGCCAAATCATAAGCAGAAGTCATGTGCTTATCCTGTGCCTCCGGTGCCTCATTTAAACCGTGGGCATTCCAGAAAAAAGTATTCTTACAACCAAGTTCTGCTGCTCTTGTCGTCATTAGTTGCGAAAAAGCACTTAAGTCTCCATCAGAAACATACTGCCCCAATGCATTGGCGGCATCATTTCCGGACACCACCATAGCAAAATACAGCAACTGTTCCACTGTTAATTCTTCCCCTATGCGAATGCCGGCATTGGAACTGCCTGACTCAATATCCACCGTGTCTGCATTTGCAGTAATCACAGTATCAAATCCGTCTTCTGCCACGGCTTTTTCCAAAGCCAATAAACACGTCATAATTTTGGTGGTACTTGCCGGAAATCTTTTGGTATGCGCATTTTTGGTATATAAAATTTCACCGGTTTGTGCGTCCATCAAAATAGCAGATGCACTGCTCACACTGGGCGGATTCAAATCAGGCGTATCTGCCATGACGCAGGTACCGATTTGTGCAACAAACAATATAATTGTGACAATAACCGCAATTCCTTTTTTTACCATATCCAATACTTCCTTTATGTATGATTAATTTTCTTCGTTACTTTCCATCCATGCCCTTACTGTAGCAAGTGCTTCTTCTGCAATTTGCAAATATCTTGCCTTTTTATCCCTGCAATGGGGTACCTTACTTTCAATAATACCATAATTTACGTTCATTGGCTGAAAATTTTTCCCTGCATAGGTAGAAATATAATTTGCCAATGCACCGATTGCAGTGCTGGCAGGAAACGTCGCCAAACTTTCACCCTTTGCCAGTCTGACAGCATTGATGCCAGCTACATAGCCGGAAGAAGT
>CAYMRI010000163.1:0-3420 GCA_964392835.1 uncultured Eubacteriales bacterium | reverse complement strand
AAAGCCAAATATGAAGGACGCAGCCGGCGCCTACAGCGAAGAAGGTTACTATGAATTGCAAAAAGAAGCAGATGGTAGCTATACCATGACTTTGACCGTCAACGAAGAATGGATGCAGGATAACATGAGAGTTTTTCCGGTGGTCATTGACCCACAGGTTGTTATTCCGGGTGGGGAGGATATGCCAACATTAACTATGGTCACCATCAGTTCTGATGGTACAAAACAGAAAGAAAATTCACATTTTCCTTTTGTGGGTGTAAATGAAGAAAATGTGGAAAGTAGGGTATATACCAAAATTTCTCCGTTAAGTAAAATTGCATTACCTGCCGGGTATCAGGTTACGCAGGCGACTATGTGTTTGTATCAGAAAACTTATGCAAATCCCGAAGAACTTTGCGGTGTCGCTGTACAGAAAGTAACGAAGAGTTGGAGTAAGAGCAATTTGTCTTGGGACAATCAACCGGATATCAGCAGTACTATCACAGATACTTTTGCAACGGTGGGTAGAAATGTAAGTGAGCCGGTAAAAGTAGATATTACACAATTGGTAAAAGATTGGTATGCAACAGGAAATAATTATGGTTTTGTGATGAAAATACGGGAATCTTGTAAGCATACCACCCCGGTGTCTCAAACTTCTGATGAGAGTGCTCCTGTTGGGCGCTGTATTTCGGAAGATTCGGGAAGTGATAGTGGTTGTAATAACGATGATGGAACTACCTGTACTGTACACCCTAACTATGTGCAGTTCTATTCTGTGAATGACAATTCCGACCGAAATCCTGTTTTTACCATTACTTATCAGCCGGATGATGCGTATACCGACAATCAAAAATATGAAACATTTGAGGTTGGTCGTGCAGGAAAAGGCTCGGTTAACTTGTTTAACGGTTCTTTTACCTTTGTACATGCAGATACTGCTACCAAGGGGGTAAAATTACCAATTTCCTTGTCCCATATTTTTCACAAAGGGCAAAATGAAGAATCGGTTTCTGATTTTACTTACGGGCGCAGTTGGATGCTTTCTGCCAGTCAAAAAGTTTTTCCTGCCAGCTCCTTTGGCATAGAAGCTGTATATCGAGATGCTTCCGGACGTCACCACTATTTTGTGAAAAATGAAGACGATACCATTACAGACCAAACAGGTTTGGGACTGACCTTCCAACAGCTTTGTAATGAGGAAACAGAAGGGGAAAGTACACAATGTTACTGCATTTTTGATAGGGCAGATAACAAAATGTATTTTAATGCAGACGGCAATTTGGTAAAAATACAAAATCCCCAAGGCAATGAAAGTAACCTGACCTATGAAAACGGTAAACTGACGGAAATTACAGATGGTGTAGGAAGTGCTGTAACACTCAGTTATGATTCCGAAACGGGTATGCTGTCTACTATAACGGATGTGCAGGGAAGAAAGATAGAGTATGGATATACCATTAGTGACAGATTAGCATGCATTACTTATCCTGATGGGGAAGAAACTCGTTTTGTCTATGATGGTCAGCATCGGTTGCATACCATTACGGACCAGTCCGGTATGAAATATACCATCGATTATGATGATTCTTCCAGAGTATATCAAATTACCCAGAAAGGCACTTTGGATCAAATCAAGGCGGGAACGGTTGCTTCGGAAGAGACTCTGTCCGGAGCCAAAGTAAAATTTACCTATGGGGCTTGTTCTACAGTAGTGAGAGACAGGGTAACCGGTAGAGAAGTGGTGCAATGCTTTGATGAAAACGGTCGTGTGAAATGTACTTATGAGGATATTAGTTCTGATGGTAGTGTGGCACATGGATTGTCTACCAATACGATAATTAATGAGTATGTAAATTTACCAAACGAGCATAATGGAGATGAAAGTATCTATGCAGGAAAGTATTGTTCGCTTTCCGGAGCCGTACATAACAATGGGGAGGGCGCACAGAACCTCTTGAAAAATGGTACCTTTGTCTCAGAAATAGAGCATACCATATATCCAGATGGTTGGGATATGGGTGTTGTGGATGCAGAATGCGACGGTGTAGATTCTACTGTTTATGACAGGGCCCTTATGGACCGGTTGAAATCCTTCCTGTTTGATAATACAAATCACAAGGGAAGCAGATATCTGTCTCAAACAATAAACTTGTGTGATGTAGAGTTAAACGGAAATTTGTTGTTAGCATCTGCCTGGGCAAAAGCCGGAAAAGCTGTCAGCAGTTCCACAACCGGAAACAGTAATGCAAAATTTGAACTGTATGCAAAAGTGACCTACGAAGATGGTGGAGCCCCAACGGAATATACTGCTCAATTTGACAGTGGCAGAACCGGTTGGCAGTATGTAGCGGCACCGCTGTTATTAGAACCGGGCAGAAAGCCGGTACAGGCCTATGTAAAACTGAATTTTTCCAAGAATGAAGGAACATGTCGTTTTTGTAATGTACGCTTGACGGTAGAAAATGCCATTGCTACCTATTATGAATGTTTTTCCACATTAGGAGAAAAAGAAGTAGAGGTATTAGGCAACAAGCAGGCGGTTACTCGAATTATTACGAAATATGATAAGAGCGCAACCATAACAGAGTATCAGAACCGAAAGTTTGACAGTGTGCGAACAGAGTTAAAGGATGCAGATGGAAATGTCTTTGTCAGCTATGGTAGATATGACCAACAGCATAATCCTATTTATCAACAGGATTACAGAGGGTTTGTAACAGAAACGGTATATAACAATTATGGAAATCCGGAATATCGAAAGATGTATCATAAAGATACTCCGGAAAAATATATGAAGGTTGCTACTGTTTATACAACTTCTCAAAATTTTGTGAAAAAGGAACAAGACCCTAGAGCAAGTTTGGATGGGGTTGGCTTGTATACAGAATATAACTACAAGGAACCGGAAGGATTGTTAAAAAGTCGCACAGAAACCAACGGACAAACCTATACCTATAACTATGATACTGACACGGATGCTATGACCAAAGTAACGGCGGTTGTAAATGGCCAAACAGTTAAAAACAATTTTAGTTATACAAAGGGATTTTTGACTGGGGTAGAACAAAATGGATTTACATATAACTTTGTTTACGATGGCCTGGGCAGAACCAAAAGTATTGGCATTGGCAGCAATACTTTGGCAGAAATGGCATATACTTTGGGAGAGGAGAGCACCGAACAGGTAACCTATGCAAATGGGGACTGTGTCAAGGTAACGAAAGACAGCCGTGGGAATCCAATTCACAAAACCTTTAATGATACTGTCTTGGCAGAAGCTACTTATGATGAATTGGGGAAACCGGTAAAAATTGTTGATAAGGCCAAAAATGTATGCTATGATTATACATATGATTTAGATGGCAATGTAATTTGCAAACAAGAAACCGGTAGTGATAACATTGGTCTAATGGACACCTTTGCTTACGATAATAG
>CAYMRI010000162.1:2827-3422 GCA_964392835.1 uncultured Eubacteriales bacterium | reverse complement strand
TGCGAAGTTGTAAATGCAACAGTAGAGTTGCGTTTAGTTTTTCAAATGACAACAAAAAACTCCACAAACAACCCCCAATTGACATTTCAGTACCTCGGCGATATAATATTTTTATATTTGTTGAAGCATCAACAAAAGAAAATCAACAACAATTATAAGCAAATCAACAATACAATAAAAAATGGAAAGGAATCATTACAATGAGTAAAATGGACAAAAGATATGAGGCCTTGTTTACGCCTTGGAAAATTGGCAATGTGGAAATCAAGAACCGTATTGTAATGTGCCCTATGGGCGGCACATCCCTGTTCGGTTGGTTTGAACTGGGCGGTTGTCACTTCGATAAAGAGGCCGCAAAGCTTTTCTTGGAAAGAGCTAACAATAATGTTGGTCTTATTATTCCCGGTATTGCACCGTTGCGTGATACATTCTGGGGCAAATGGCTTTGGCAAAATCCCAAAATGTTTGACGAACTGAAAGAATTTATGGACGAGATACATAAAACCGGTGCCAAATTATTTGTGCAGCTTACTGCCGGTATGGGCCGTTCTTGGGCGATTACCGAGCTTGTTGCACCGCTTCACAAGAATAAATT
>CAYMRI010000162.1:0-2817 GCA_964392835.1 uncultured Eubacteriales bacterium | reverse complement strand
ACATAATAATATTATAAAACCTATTATTGATACCTCTCCTGAACTGGCGAGCCCCAGCCCCCAAAAGTCACGCTGGGATCACGATATTGTATGCCCTGAAATGACAGTGGAACAGATTCATGAAATTATAGAAGCGTTTGCAAAGACGGCAAAGCTTTGTAAGGATGCCGGCGTGGATGGGGTAGAAGTGCATGCGGTGCATGAAGGATATCTGCTTGACCAATTTTCTATGGAATTTTTCAACAAACGCACCGATGATTACGGCGGAAGTTTTGAAAACAGATACCGTTTTGCAACAGAGGTCGTACATGCAATTAAGGAAGCCTGCGGTGACGAATATCCCGTTTCCCTGCGCTATTCTGTAGAGTCGAAAATGAAAGGTTTTTGCGAAGGAGCTATGCCGGGCGAGGAATATACCGAGGTTGGTCGTGCAATGGCAGAATCCGAAAAGGCAGCAAAATACTTACAAGATGCAGGGTATGATATGCTTAATGCAGACAACGGCACCTACGACTCTTGGTATTGGGCACATCCACCTATGTATATGCCTGAAAATTGCAACCTTGCAGATGTTTCTCATATTAAAAAAATTGTCGACATTCCGGTAGTTTGTGCCGGCAGAATGGACCCTGTCATTGGTGCAAAGGCCGTTGCGGACGGAGAAATCGATGCAGTGGGTATTGCCCGTCAGTTCTTGGTGGATCCCCAATGGATTACCAAACTCATGGAAGACAGACTTGAGGACATTAAGCCCTGTATCTGTTGTCACAGCGGTTGTTTTAACTTCTCGTCTTCCAAAGGACATGCAAACACACAGGACCTTACGGATACCATGGGTCTTGCTCGTTGTGCATTGAATCCGGAAACCATGCAATCTAAAAAATACAGTATACAACCTGCTAAAAAGGTGAAAAAAGTGGCTGTCATCGGTGGCGGTATCGGCGGCATGGAAGCGGCGATTGTTTGTGCCAAGAGAGGACATGCGGTAACCCTCTATGAAAAAACAGATAACTTAGGCGGTGTATTCATTGCGGCTGCTGCACCTTCCTTTAAAGAAAAGGACCGTGCGCTGATTACTTGGTATATTCGGGAAATTTCCAAATATCCCATTACGGTCAAGATGAACACGGAGATAACCGATATAAAGAGCCTGGAAGCAGACGAAGTGATTGTGGCTACGGGGGCTAAGGCAAAACGCATCCCTGTGAAAGGGGCAGATTTGGCGGTTGAAGCCATTGACTTCCTGCTTGGGAATGCTGCAGTCGGTGAAACCGTAACCATTATCGGCGGCGGACTTACCGGTTGTGAAATTGCATATGAACTTTATCTGCAGGGCAAAAAGCCTACGATTGTGGAAATGCAGGATGACCTGATTACCACAAAAGGAATCTGCCTTGCAAATACCAGCTTCCTTCGTGATTTTTTCAAAACAAATAAAGTTCCTGTACATCTGGAAACTTCTCTTTGTCAGATTGATAACGATAGCGTTACGGTAAAGGACAAAGACGGAAATACGTTTAAAATCCCCGGTGATTCCGTGATTATGTCCGTGGGCTACAATCCATCACCTGTGGCCTCCAAAGACAAACATACCCACATTATCGGCGATGCTGCTAAGGTGGGGAATCTCCGCACTGTTATCTGGGGTGCGTGGGATGTTGCCATGAAGATATAGTTTGAAACGGATAAGAGAGGAGAGATAAAAATGATTTTAACCCAAGAACAGCAAGCAATACTGAACGGCTCCAAAGGGGAGGTTATGGCGAAGGTCATGAAAACCCTGGTTATGTATGGGGATGCTTTTGAAGCAGAAAAACTTGTACCCATCACATCCAAATACAATCACCTTGTGACTTCCTTTGGGCTTAAGGTAATGTCCCCTGTATATGATTTGATGCAGCAACTTCTGGATGCAGGCGTTATTTCTGAACAAAAATTTTCCGTTGATCCACGCCCGCTTGATAAAAATGTTCCTGCAAATTTCCTGCAGAATTTTGTGTTCAATAAATTTATGTATACCAAACAGGATTTTTACGAAAAACAGTTAACCGAGCTTGGTCTTATGGATAAAGATGCGTTCAGTTGCACCTGCTATATGGATGAAGTGGGAAATAAACCGCAAAAAGGCGAGGTGCTATCTTGGGCTGAGTCCAGTGCAGTTGTTTATGCAAACTCGGTGCTTGGCGCAAGATGCAATCGTAACTCCGGTATTATTGATATTATGGGTTCCATTGTGGGTTATGTTCCTTATTTCGGTCTTCTTACCGATGAAGGCAGAAAGGCTACCTGGATTGTGAAAGTGGAAACCACCAGAAAGCCTGAGGCCCAGTTGTTGGGTTCCGCCATTGGTATGAAGGTAATGGAAGATGTTCCTTATGTGATAGGCCTTGATAAGTGGATTGGAACGGAACTGAACGATTCAGCCTGTGCTTATTTGAAAGACTTTGGTGCAGCAACAGCCTCCAATGGCGCAGTAGGACTCTATCATATTGAACATCTTACCCCCGAAGCTGTGGAACTGGGCGAAAAGCTAATCGTTGACGGCGCAAAAGAATATATTATTGATGACGCAGAACTGGAAAGAGTGAAGAACAATTACCCTGTCATTTGGAAGAACCCCAAAGTAACACCAAAGCTTTGCTTTGTAGGTTGTCCCCATCTTTCCTTGGAACAGTTGAAAGACTGGACAGAAAAGATTGAGGCAGAACTTAAGAAGAATGGCAAAGAAAAAGTTGTAATTCCCACAGTGTTTACTGCCGCACCCAAAGTACTGGAGGCTTTTGAAAAAACAGAGTATGCACAACGACTTAAGGCTAC
>CAYMRI010000161.1:0-3453 GCA_964392835.1 uncultured Eubacteriales bacterium | reverse complement strand
GCAGACTCGGGACTTTCACCCGTTAGATTGCGCCCATGCTGGGCGCACTATAAAATGCAGTACAAAACACGCTGTTTGTACTGCATTTGGATTATTTTTTTTGTTTTTGCAGTACGCCGACTGCAATTCCCTCTACCAATTCACATTCCACTTACGCTTATATTTCCCGTCGCCGCCGGATAGACCATCGTCCTCTGCAGAATCGGCATCATACTGCCGTTTCTTTTTTTCTAGCAAAGTATCAAATGCAGCACAAGATATTTCATCCATAGGAAGTGTCACCCACTCCCCGGTCCAGGAAGACAAATAGGCTGCGTTAGACAACTGCAAAGAATAGATACCATCATACCCGGGGGCCAAAAGAGGTTCCTCTTTTAAAATATGATTTGTAAAATTCTGCAAAATGCCTCTGTGGGCAGTTTCTGTACCTTGGGATACAAAGTCTGTCACTGTGACTTCCGGTGCCGGTGTCCCTTCAGGCGCAAAACAATATTCCCGTTCTCCATAGGACAACTGCCAGAAGGTCAGTTTGTTATTTTCAATCACGATTTTTCCTTTGTCGCCGGAAATTTCCAGACGATTGGTACCGGGCAATTCCCCGGTGGTCGTAATAAACATGGCAGAAGCGCCATTTTCGTATTCCGCTATAATGGTAGCATCGTCTTCCACCTGAATGTCATGATATTTTGCCACCGCACAGGTTGCACATATGCGAGAAGGCATACCAAAAATCCATTGCCAGATGTCCAGATTGTGAGGTGCCTGATTGAGCAGCACACCCCCGCCTTCTCCGTCCCAGGTAGCACGCCATCCACCGGAATTGTAATAATTTTGGGTGCGATACCAGTTTGTTATAATCCACACCAACCGTTTTGGCACTCCCAACGCCCCACTTTGTACCAGTTCTTTGGCCTTTGCAAAGAGTTCGTTGGTTCTTTGATTAAATATAATTCCAAAAGTCTTGCCAGAGACGAAAGCGGCTTGATTCAGCTCTTCCACTTGAGAAACGGAGACACCAACAGGTTTTTCCGTTAATACATGCAGACCTACTGCAAAAGCTGCTTTGGCAATGACAGGATGCAATTTATGAGGTGTGGCAATGATTACCGCATCTACCAAACCGCTTTGCAGCAGTTCCTGATATTTTTCAAAAATCTTTACATCGGCATCGAGAAAGGAAGATGTTGCCCACTGCCGTCGCTCCTTTGCAATGTCACAAACGGCGGTCAGCACCATACCTTCTATTTCACCCCCGCCAATGCAGGCTGCGTGGGCACTGCCCATATTCCCAATACCGATAATGCCAATTCTTAATTGCTGCACCCATTCACCCTCTTCATTAATTCTTCGTAGAACAAGTCCTCATCAATAGGAAGGGTAACTTCTTTCCCCAACCACTGAGACAAGTGCATGGCATTGGACAGCATCAAGCCGTTGATACCCTCATCGCCGGTAGCAATCAACGGAGTTCCATGTAAAATGTTTCCTGCAAATGCATTTAACACACCGGAATGCTGTTCATTCATACCATCGGTTTCTACCACAGAATAGGTGCACTTGGGGCTACCAAAAGGAATGGTATTGGTCTTTGAAAATTCCGGTTCCGGCATTTCCAATTCCCACAAATGGAGCTTTCCTCCCTCTGCAATTAGCTTTGCGCCTTCCATGGTAATTTCAAAACGGTTGGTACCCGGAGTGTCGCCGGTGGTAGTAATAAAGGTACCGGTGGCACCATTTGCATACTCTACATAAGTGGTTACATCATCTTCTACTTCAATGTCATGCCATTTTCCAAAACCCATATGACTTTGTACTTTTACCGGCATACCGCAAATCCACTGCCATAAATCTAGATTGTGCGGACATTGGTTCAAAAGCACACCGCCCCCTTCTCCTGCCCAGGTTGCACGCCAGCTACCGGAATCATAATATGCTTTGGGACGATACCAGTCGGTAATAATCCAGTTGGTTCTTTTAATAGCGCCATATTTGCCGCTGTCTACCAGCTCTTTCATTTTGCGGTATACGCAGTCGGTTCTCTGATTCAACATAATACCAAAAACCACATCGGATTTTGCAGCGAACTCATTCATTTCTCTTACCTGCTTGGTGTAAACCCCGGCAGGTTTTTCCGTAATTACATGTAAGCCTCTCCTCATGGCTTCTATCGCATATTTGGGATGGTCATAGTGCGGCACACAAATCAAAATCGCATCCACCAAACCGCTGTCCATCATTTCTTCTGCAGTATCAAACAACGCTACGCTGTCTCCGAATTGTTCTTTTACCCAATCAAATTTGGTGGAATCAATATCCGCTACCGCAGCCAATGTAATTTCCGGGCAACGCCCGTTTTTAATATTGGTACTGTGTCCTCTCCCCATATTCCCTACACCGATAATACCCAACCGTACTTTTTGTTCCATTGCGTTTATTCTCCAATCGTTTCCAAAATATTTTTCAAAGCATCCACGGCAGCGGCAAAAGCAGCCAACTGAGAAGGATATTCCATAATGCCAACCTGGCTCTTTTGTTCCTGTTCTAAAGCAGATAACCCTTCAAACACAGACAAATGAGGTTCCAAAGTCATAACCCGGCCACCCTGTTTTAAGTAGGCAGGAATGATTTCCTTTAAATGTCCAATGCCCATACCTGCCGGCAATACTTGTCCTGCCGCATCTGCATCTTTGATATGTAAATATGTGACATAAGGTGCCAGCATAGCCCATGCAGCAACCACATCCTGACCGCACTGTATAAAATTTGCCGGATCAAATACGCCTTTTAATTCCGGTAATGCCTGATGCAATTCCAGACACCTTGCTGCATTGTCACCGTAAATACCTTTTTCATTTTCATGGCAAAGCAAAATATTGCTTCCACGAGATAGATCCAACATTTTTTGCAGCCGTTCCAACACCGGTTCCCCATATTGTTCCGGGGCCTGTTCTGCCGGCATATAAAAACTAAACATGCGCAATGCCTTGGCGCCCAACACATCCGCCAATTCCAATGTATGTTGGTATAAATCCAAGTGTGGCGCAAAATCATCTAAAATAGAAATTTTTCCGATAGGCGAACCAATGGCCCATACCTGTAGGCCGTTGTCATTAATCCGTTTTTTCAATTCCTTGGCTTCTTCCAGTGTAAATTGGGTAATATTTTTCCCATTCACACCCCTTAGTTCAAAGGCATCTATACCATGTTTTTTCAACGCATCAATCTGCACTTGAATATCCGAACCGGCTTCATCTGCAAATGCGCTTAACATCCATTTGTAATTCATGAAAAAACCTCCTGTATCCATTGGTTTTGCTGTTTCTTACATAATACCCCAACTACATTTACAATGCAATTGCATATAAACACATATGAGATTGTAAATAAAGGCATTCTTGTAATCGAGTAGGAGGAGGAATTTAATTCCTCCGACCTCTCACACCACCGTGCGTA
>CAYMRI010000160.1:0-3476 GCA_964392835.1 uncultured Eubacteriales bacterium | reverse complement strand
TATGCGCTAAAAGAAGTGCAACCGGTGGACATGTTTCCCTGGACGAAGCATTGTGAATGCGTGGCTATTTTAAGGAGGGAAAATACAGTGCATAACATGAAACTGAACCCTGCTCCTTATACAATGATAAAAAGTGGGCAAAAAACGATAGAACTTCGCTTGCTTGACGAAAAACGCCAGCAGATTAAAGCTGGAGATACGATTGTATTTACTAATACAGACACCGGAGAAACTCTAACTGCAACTGTTGTGAAATTGCATTGTTTTAATAGTTTTGAAAAGCTATATCAATCCTTGCCTTTGTTACAGTGTGGGTATACAACCGAAGATATTGATAAGGCACAGCCTTCTGATATGGAACAGTATTATTCTGTGGAAGAACAGAAAAAATACGGTGTTGTTGGGATTGAACTTTGCTTAACGAAATAGATTAAGGACGAATGAATGGCTTTTTTAAAAGGGTAAAGGCGACCAGTGTATGAATTTTACTGATAAATAAGAATTTGTGAAGGAGACATTGTATGTATTTTTTTGAAAAAATCAAATGCTGGTTTAATAAAAATAAAAAATATGTTCTAGTAGGTGGAACGTTTTTTTATTAATTGTAGGTACAGGTGTAGGATATGTACTTTACAAGAATAATAAAATGTCTTTTTTAGATTGGCTAAAAACAGCATCTAAAGAAGAATTAGAAGAAGTCTACGAAAAAATGCGTTTGAATTTTTGTAAAACTGGAATCAAGTCATTGGGTATGGAACAAATAAGTCGTGAACTAGGAGAAAGAGGAGCAAAGGAATGGATTGAAAAATATCCGCCCAATAAAAATCCTAATTTTAGATGGACTGATGCGAATAGATGGGATAAAGATTAAAAGAGTATTCTGTAGAGATAATGTAAAAAATAGTTCAGGTTACGATTGATGTATAATAAAAATAAAGGGGGAAAAGTGTATGAATCATAATTTTTCAATCAATTTAAAAAGAATTCGAATGGATAGAGGTTTCACACAAGAAACGTTTGCACAAGCAACTGGCTTAAAAAGGAATACGATTGCTTCTTATGAAACAGAGAGAAGAGAATGTGATTTTGATACACTTCTTCTTTTTGCTGAAGTGTTAAATTGCACGACAGATGATTTGTTGAAAGAACAAGCTCTCTGTAGAAATGTAACTGCTGAGATAATTGAGTCGTCTGCTCAAGAGACAAAGGGCGTAATTTACATTTTGACAAATCCTTCATTTAAAGAATATGTGAAAATTGGATATGCTGACGATGTTGAAAGAAGACTACAAGAACTTAATAGAAGTGAATGTGTTCCTTTTTCGTTTCGCATATATGCTACATATGCAGTGACCTCAAGATTATCTGATCGAAATGTTCATTCTATTATAGATAGGTTAAATCCGGAACTAAGAACTGTAGAAAATGTAAATGGTAAAAAACGTGAACGCGAGTTCTATGCAATGGATCCGGAAAAAGCATATAAAATATTGGAAGCTATTGCCGAAATGCACGGATTTGGCAATAGATTAAAACTTTGGAACCTTACCAAAGAGGAGAAAAATGAAGAACGGGAAGCACAGGATATAGAAAAGGAGAGCAGAACTCGTTCTAACAATTTTACATTCTCGGAATGGCAAATACCTATAGGAGCCACCTTGTTTTATCGGCTTGATCCAACTATCACTTGTGAAGTTGTAGATGAACGAAAAGTAAAGTTCAATGGAGAAATTATGTATTTAACTGGTGTTGCCAAGAAATGCTTGGGCAAAGAAACCGGAGTATGTGGTCCTGATTATTTTACATATAAAGGAGCAAAGCTTTGGGATGTTGAGGGAAGAAACAACTATGAAAAATCATGTAAATGAAAATAAAAAATATTCTTTTCACAGCATTTCTTCACCAGGTACTTTTCTTGCTATATTAAAAGAAACTGCTATACAAGCAAATTTTAAAGTGGAAGAAACGGATAAAGGCTTTGATTTACAACTTGACAACAATCATGGTGGTTATGTGGTTTATAGTGCAAGTTTGATGGGAGATGAAAATGGAAAATCCTTAATTTGCGGAGAAATTGTTGCCATATCACAAAAGAGTAGAGTGGAAGAAAATAAAAAATGGTTTTCCAAATTATTGTGGATATTGGGCGGGATCGTTCTTTTGCCGATTACTCTAATGGTTCTGTTGTGCGTGGGAATATATGTATTGTTTTATCGAATGTTCCATAAAAAATTTGTTGAGCCAACTGAGGAAGAAATGCTTTGTGAATTCATGATAAATAAGATGTGTTGTAGACAAATAGATGATGAAAAAACAAATTAGTGGACTGACTGCAAAGGAATATAAACGTTTTGAAGATATAAAAACAGTTTGAGAAGATGGTACTGAGTTTTGGAGTACCGGGAAATTAGCTATTGCACTGGACTACACATAATGGAAAATTTTTCAAAAGATAATTCAACGTGCTATGATTGTATGTGAGAATTCTGGACATACAGTTAATAACGATTTTCCTGAGGCCAGGAAAATCATAGAAGCAGGAGCAACTTCGAAGCCAGTAGTGGATGAAGATTTACCAACACCAGAAAAAAGTATACAGCAGATTGAGAAAGAGCAGATGGTCAGATTAAAAAAGAAGGCGAAAAACGGGAAATTAATGTTGGATGAATAAAAGGCCTCTACCCTGAATTATTACAGGAGAAAATTGAAGAGGAATAGGGGTAAATATTGAAAAATAAAAGGGGCAGATCGCAATGTTTAAAATAATTCGGAATTTCCGGATTTTCTACAAAGCATACTGAAATTTTGCAACAGTTGCAATTGAGAAAAATGATATTCCTTGAAATTTATCGATTTATAAGGAGAGGTTAATTATGAGATTTTTAAATTTGTTTAAGAAGAAAAGGGAAGAACGGTCTATCGAACAATTAAAATGGAATAAAATATGGGATCTCTGGGCGAAGAAAAAGGCGATATCGCCTTATGCCGAACTTATGACATATGAGAGTGAGATCAACAACGGCGGGCATGCACAGTTTTTTGCGAATGTTTCAAATATTGCTGATTTATCCAATATGGTGGCTACATTTTATACCGTTTTAGGCGATGTTTTAAAAGAAAATCTCAAAAAGGCTTATAATGCGCATTTAGAGTCGGTAGAGGCTGATGAAACAATTGACGAAATTTTAGATGAATGCGATAATGTGTTTTACGAAAACGACAGAGAAATCGAAGCGCTTTTATGGGAGTATGCGAATACAATTCAGTTGTGATTGCTTTCATTTAAAGAAAACCAGAACTTAATATTTCAAAAAGCTTGAAACGAAGTATCAGGAGGCCAACCATGAAAATTGACGTTACTTTAAAAATTACACCTAACATGTTGAAAGAGGCACCGGGCAATGAAAACAAAGCTTTGGTGGGTCACATGGGGGATGTTAAGATACAGCTTTGATATGCCTGCAGAGGCAGACTGC
>CAYMRI010000159.1:1561-3569 GCA_964392835.1 uncultured Eubacteriales bacterium | reverse complement strand
ATCGATCACTTGGGGAACAGACGTATCCGTTCTGTGGGCGAATTGTTGCAGAACCAGTTTAGAATCGGTCTTGCCAGAATGGAAAGAGTGGTTCGTGAAAGAATGACCATTCAGGATGTGGAAATTGCAACGCCCCAGGCTTTGATTAACACCAGACCTGTTGTTGCTGCTATCAAAGAATTTTTCGGCTCCAGCCAGTTGTCTCAGTTTATGGATCAGACCAACCCGCTTTCTGAATTAACCCATAAGAGAAGACTTTCTGCATTGGGTCCGGGCGGTTTGAACAGAGACAGAGCAACCTTCGAAGTCAGAGACGTACACTATACCCACTACGGTCGTATGTGTCCTATTGAGACCCCTGAAGGACCGAATATTGGTTTGATTGGTTCTTTGAGTACCTATGCAAGAATCAATGAATATGGTTTTATGGAATCTCCGTACCGTGTATTCGATAAAGAAAATCTGGTTGTTACTGATGAAGTTCGTTATTTGTCTGCAGATGAAGAAGATCGTTATATCATTGCACAGGCAAATGAGGCATTGGATGAAAACGACCGTTTTGTAAATAAGAAAGTTACTGCAAGATTTGTGGATGAATTCTTGGAAGTAGAACCGGCACAAATCGACTTTATGGACGTTTCTCCGCAACAATTGGTATCCGTTGCAACTGCTATGATTCCGTTTTTGGAAAACGATGACGCTTCCCGTGCTTTGATGGGTTCTAACATGCAGCGTCAGGCAGTGCCTCTGTTAAAACCACAGAGACCTATCGTTGCAACCGGTATGGAATATAAGGCTGCTACCGATTCCGGTGTCTGCGTTTTAGCTGCAAATGCCGGTACTGTGCATTATGTTTCAGCAGACCAAGTAGTGGTTAAACTGGAAAATGGTGGCTTTGATACTTATAAGCTCCACAAGTTCATGCGTTCCAACCAGGGAACCTGCATTAACCAGGTGCCTATTGTAAGAGTGGGCGATGTGGTTGCCAAGGGTGATGTACTGGCAGACGGACCGGCTACCAACCAAGGGGAAATTTCTTTGGGTAGAAACATTCTCATGGCGTTTATGACTTGGGAAGGTTATAACTACGAGGATGCTATTTTAATTAGTGAAAAGATTGTAAAAGAAGACGTATTTACTTCTATTCACATTGAAGAATATGAAGCAGAAGCAAGAGATACCAAACTGGGACCTGAAGAAATCACTCGTGAAATTCCTAACGTAGGGGAAGATGTTCTGAAGGACTTGGACGAAAGAGGTATTATCCGTATTGGTGCGGAAGTGCATGCAGGGGATATTCTGGTAGGTAAAGTAACACCTAAGGGAGAAACGGAACTGACTGCAGAAGAAAGACTGCTCCGTGCAATTTTTGGTGAGAAGGCAAGAGATGTAAGAGATACTTCCTTGCGTGTGCCTCACGGTGAAGCAGGTATCATTGTAGATGTAAAAGAATTCAGCCGTGACAATGACGATGAATTGTCTCCGGGTGTGAACCAAATGGTTCGTGTATACATTGCGCAAAAGAGAAAGCTGTCTGTTGGTGATAAGATGGCTGGTAGACATGGTAATAAGGGTGTCGTTTCCAGAATCTTACCGGAAGAAGACATGCCGTTCTTGCCGGATGGTACACCGTTGCAAATCGTATTGAATCCTTTGGGCGTACCTTCTCGTATGAACTTGGGACAGGTATTGGAAGTGCATTTGGGTTATGCGGCTAAGTTGTTAGGACTCCATATTGCAACCCCGGTATTTGATGGCGCACACTATGAAGACATTCAGGATTATTTCCAGAAAGCCGGCATTAAGGCAACCGGAAAGACCACCGTTTATGATGGTAGAACCGGTGAACCGTTTGATAACGATGTTACCGTTGGTGTCATGTATATGATGAAACTCCACCACTTGGTAGATGATAAGATTCACGCAAGATCTACCGGTCCGTACTCCTTAGTAACCCAGCAACCTTTGGGTGGTAAAGCGCAGTTCGGTGGACAGCGTTTCGGTGAAA
>CAYMRI010000159.1:0-1551 GCA_964392835.1 uncultured Eubacteriales bacterium | reverse complement strand
ATATGGTGCAGCATACACCTTACAGGAAATCCTGACTGTAAAATCGGACGATGTAATCGGGCGTGTGAAGGCTTATGAGTCCATTGTAAAGGGTGAGAATGTACCCGATCCGGGAATTCCGGAATCCTTTAAGGTATTGGTAAAAGAATTGCAGAGTTTGGCATTGGATGTGAAAATTTTTGATGCAGAAAACCAGGAAATTCAGTTAAAGGATACCTATGAAGATTACGGTAACAGACCGGATAAGGCCACTGGAAAAGCGGATGATGATTACAACAATCCGGATTTTGAAAACCATGAGGGCTCTGAAGATGTCTTAGGGGTTGGATATATGCTGGAAAATGAAATTGACGAAGGTGACGTAATCGTGCAGGATGATATTGAAGATAATTTCGGCGATGATTTGCTGTCCGGTATCGTTGATGACGGTATGTTTGATTCTGAAGACGATTTGATTTAATAAAGGAGATGAATGAATAATGGATTACAATTATTTTGATTCAATTCAAATAGGTTTGGCATCACCGGAAAAAATCCTTGCATGGTCCAAAGGAGAAGTCAAGAAGCCGGAAACCATTAACTATAGAACATTGAAACCGGAAAAAGACGGATTATTCTGCGAAAGAATTTTTGGCCCTATGAAAGATGGCGAGTGCCATTGCGGTAAGTATAAGAAGAATCGTTATAAAGGCATCATTTGTGATAAGTGTGGTGTTGAAGTAACCAGTTCTAAGGTTAGAAGATCCAGAATGGGTCACATTGAATTGGCAGCGCCTGTTTCTCACATCTGGTATTTCAAAGGCATTCCTTCCAGAATGGGATTGCTTTTGGATATTGCGCCCAGATCTTTGGAAAAGGTATTGTATTTCGCAGCATACATTGTGTTGGATCCGAAAAATACCATGTTGACTAAGAACCAGATTTTGACAGAGAAAGAATATCGCGATGCTTTGGAAATGTACGGTCCGAATTCTTTTGAAGCAAAGATGGGGGCTGAAGCAATTCAAGTTCTGTTAAAGGAAATTGATATCGAGAAATTGTCTGCTGAATTGCGGGAAGAAATTAATAAGTACACGCAAATGGAAAAGGAAAAGGGTGGACAAACCATTAACCAGAAGAAACTCCGTCTCATTAAGAGACTGGAAGTGGTTGAAGCTTTCCGCCTTTCCGACAACAAGCCGGAGTGGATGATTCTGAACGTAATACCGGTTATTCCGCCTGATATTCGTCCTATGGTACAGTTGGATGGTGGTAGATTTGCAACTTCTGACTTAAATGACTTGTATAGAAGAGTGATTAACAGAAATAACCGTTTAAAGAGATTGATTGAACTGGAAGCACCGGATATCATTGTTAGAAATGAAAAGAGAATGCTTCAGGAAGCAGTAGACTCTTTGATGGATAACGGACGTAGAGGAAGACCGGTAACCGGCCCGGGTAACAGACCTTTGAAATCTTTGTCTGATATGCTCCGCGGTAAGCAGGGACGTTTCCGCCAGAACTTGTTGGGAAAACGTGTTGACTATTCCGGACGTTCTGTAATCGTTGTAG
>CAYMRI010000158.1:0-3679 GCA_964392835.1 uncultured Eubacteriales bacterium | reverse complement strand
ATAAGATCGTAAATATCAAATATGCGGAGCAAGCCTTTGATACATACAAAAACGAACCGCATGAGCGTAAGGTTGAGTATTATACCATTGAAAGCGGAGCACATATGTTTTCAAAAAAGCACGACAAAATTGCGATGGGGTATTTGACGCGATTTGTAATATGATGAGATAAAAGATAAATAGACGCTAATCCTTAAAGGGTGGTGACTCGAAAAAGTCACCGCCCTTTTCACATATTGATTTGAAAATTTAAAAACAATTGGAAATTCTACTCATAATTTCTACAAAAAGTGTGATACTAACAAAGAACAAAAACAACAACTCGTCCCAAGTCCTCTAACCCCTTATGTCCAACAGGGACAAACGAAAATAGGGGTAAAATTGGCTTAGACGAGATGTAATTTGATTAAACATAAATCCAGAAAACCCGCATAAACACTGGGTTTTTGGCACATTTTAGAGTAGAGAAAAGGAGTTAAGATATGAAAGCAACAGGTATTGTACGTCGCATAGATGATTTGGGAAGGGTGGTAATTCCGAAGGAAATCAGAAGAACCATGCGGATTCGGGAAGGCGAGCCGCTGGAGATTTTTACCGATAAAGAAGGAGAAGTGATTTTGAAAAAATACTCTCCCATCGGCGAACTGGGCGACTTTGCGGAAGATTACGCAGAGGCGCTGGCAAAGGCCAGCGGCCACATTGTGTGCATTGCAGATAGGGATATGATTATTGCAGTTAGTGGCGGCATGAAGCGGGATTTGTCGGAAAAAAGAATTTCCACAGAGCTGGAAAATCTCATAGAAGAAAGAGGGTTTTTCATTGCCAAATCCCAGGGGGAACCCAGAATTGCCATTACCAGTCATGAAACCGGAGAAAATAAAATTATGTCTCAGGCAGTGGTATCCATTATTTCCAATGGAGATCCGGTAGGAGCAGTAATTATGCTCTCTACCGATGCCAATACTACCATGGGGGAATTGGAGCTGAAACTGGCCCAGTCCGCAGCAGGTTTTTTGGGAAAACAAATGGAACAATAACAGGGAAAATCCAATAGAAAAACAGGCGCAGACACCTGTTTTTCTACGCTACATAGAACTAAAAAAATCCGCCAAATTTGCATTTTATATTTATTTATGCTAAAATACCCGGACGAAGCAACATGAAAGCAAAGGAGACTTTTATTGTGAATGAAAAATGGAAAGTCCATCTGAGAAATGCTGCTTGCGGAATTGTTTTTGCATTGTTGGTTGTTGGTGTTATGGGTGCTGCTGTGGCAGTAGGTATCAGCAATCTGCAAAACGAAATTTATACAATTAGCATTTATGATGATGGCACGTTAACAGAAATCAGAACCACAAGTCTGTCTGTGGCAAATGCCTTGGAAATTGCGGAAATCGAGCTGGGGGAAAACGATATCATCAATGTGGAGCCGGAGGAATCTTTATCTCCGGACAATACTGACATTTATATCCAAAGAGCAAAGAAAGTCACACTGGTTGTGGGAGATGAAGAAAAAGAGGTATACACACAAAGTGATTCTGTAGCTGAATTTTTGGCAGAACAAGAATTGCAGGTCAATACCTATGACTATTTAAATATGTTGGCTGAGAGGCCGTTGGTGAACGATGGATTGGAAATTGTTTTTAAGAAAGCAGTTCCCATTACATTAAACATTGATGGCGAGGAATCCCTGGTCTATTCTACAAAAGATACCATAGGCGAGGTGCTGGAAGAAAACGGGTATGTGGTAAATGATGCGGATTTGGTGAATCAGAAGGCTTCTGATTTAATTGCGCTGAATAATACAGCGATTATGATTGTGACCTCTCATCCGGTTACCTTGAAGTATGACGGTGTTTCCAAAACAGTAGATACCCAGAGTAAGACTGTGGGAGATTTATTGACGGAGTATGGCGTGAAACTGTCCGGCATGGATCGCCTGGCCAACGGTGTTACCGTTAATACCAAAATTAAGGATAACCTGGTTGTTTCTGTCATTCGTGTGGTAGAGAAGAAAGTGACGGAAACGGTCACCATCCCGTATAAAACATCTACGGTAAAAACCGACAGTATTTTAAAGGGATTTACTCAAGCAGCGAAAAAGGGGTCTAACGGGACCCGGGTAGATACCTATACCGTTGTTACCGAAAATGGTGTGGAAGTCAGCAAAACGCTGACCAGTTCTGTAGTTACAAAAGAGGCGGTAGATTCTATTACCTATGTGGGGACCAAAACTTATACCACATTCAGTTCATCCTTTAAGTTAAATCACAAATACACTAAGGTGTTGGATGTGACCGCTGTGGCATACAACCTGGAAGGAATGACAAACCGCAAGCCCGGCGACAAATATTATGGTATGACTGCGAATGGCTCTAAAGTGCGAGCAGGGATTATTGCGGTGGACAAAGATGTGATTCCGGTGGGTACCAAAGTGTATGTGGAAATTGTAAACGGCAATGACTATGGTTATGCCATTGCAGCAGATGTGGGTGTAGATGGTCTTTGCATCGATTTATATTTAAATTCTGAAAAGGAATGTGTTAATTTCGGAAGAAAAAAGGCTAAAGTTTATATTCTTGCCGACCAAAGCGTTGATATTTATGCATTGCGCGGCGGATAATTATAGAATTATCGAAAAACGATAAAAATATATTGACATTCAATTTAAATAATGATACAATCCCATCATCATGATACTACATGGAGGTGGGATTTTTTCATGAAGCAAAATGTTGTAATGAAGAATGATGTATTGTCCCTTTTGCTGGAGGGCATTATGATAGTGGGTATGGTAATTGGTGCCGGTATGCTGATTGCATTGCCTTTTGTTTTGTGGGACCTGATTGTGCTTGCCGACAGAGAGGTGGTGTACAGCAATCCGGATAACTATCGGTGGCTTCTGATTTGTCTGTATCCTGCTGTTTTATTAGCCATTGTGGTGTTAAATGACGTACGGAGAATCTTACATACAGTAAGAAAAGAGTCCCCGTTTTGCCCAATAGTGCCCAAATGCATCAAGAGAGTCAGCATCTGTGCGTTTATTCTGGCACTTGTGACTTTGATAAAGTTTGTTGTGATTCCCGGTATGATTACGGGGTTGCTTATGCTGGCATTTCTGTTGGCAGGCCTTTGTTTCTGGGTTCTGGGGGAAGTCTTTGAAAAGGCAGTTGCCATAAAAAATGAAAATGATTTAACCATATAAGGAGGTGGTGCGGTGATTGTCGTAAATTTAGATGTGATGATGGCGAAAAATAAAATCGGCTTAAATGAGCTTGCGGAAAGGGTAGATATTACACCGGCCAACCTTTCTATTTTGAAAAACCAAAAAGGAAAAGCCATTCGTTTTTCCACCTTGGATGCATTGTGTCGGGAACTGCATTGTCAACCCGGTGATATTTTAGAATATGTAGCAGAGGCTACAGAACAGGAGAAATAATCATGAAGTCAAAATTGAATCAAGTTTTGTGTTTGGCACTTGTGTTTGGTGCTCTACTTTGTTGCACCTTTGAACCCATTGGACTGTTTGCTTTGAAGCCCCGCTACGACTGGTCACTGCTTAGCATGGTATCCTTTATTGATGTGGCCTGGCTTTGGATTGCCAGAACCCAATGGCAGAAAAAGAGTCTTAGTGGATACGCTTTATTGGCTATCAATTTGCTGGCAGCCGGTTCTATCT
>CAYMRI010000157.1:0-3687 GCA_964392835.1 uncultured Eubacteriales bacterium | reverse complement strand
TGAACAGTTTGGTAGACCGAAAATTAATATTTACGATAATCAGTCAGTCTGTAACAGACAAGACCATCGTTTTGCAGATGAAAATAGACGATATGATCTATGTTGTGCTAGATACTCCAAGTGGACAGAGATATTGTAAAGAGAAAGTACAGATAGATGGACTAATTTTCTTACAGAGCAAATTTTAGAATTAAAAATTGTAGCAATAATAACTAGGATAGATTGAAATGAAAAAAATTTTTAGAATACTTTTTGTTGTTTGCCTATGTGCTGGTATATGCACTGGTCTATGTGCTTGCGGAAATGAGGATGCTGATTCGAGTGTTGAATTTGATTTTAGTTCGGCATCTGTTGGTGATACTGTATTGTTTGGTTCTTATGAACAGAACAATATCCAAGATGATGACAACGAAGTAACTTGGGGAAATTGTACTTTGCGAGCATGGCTTAATAGTACATTTTATGAAAAAGTTTTTAATGCAGCAGAACGTAAAATAATTGCTAAAACTGAGGTATATACACGTGGTCGTCTTCAAAATTTTATAGCAGTTTATTGGGAACATCACGGTGGAAAACTGATCCGATGCCTAATTGTTTGACCTCTGATAATGTCTTCATACTTTCAGAGGATGAAATTAAAAAATATTTTTTCAATGAAGAAGCAACAAGCACAAAGCCTACTACTTATACAAGACTTTCCTCCGCCACAAAAGAATACGGTGATGCCGATACGTGGTTTACTAGAACACCGGGGGATTGGGTTGGTTCGCAACAAACCATGTCAGAAAGTGGTTATGATGGCGCAGGCGCGGGCAATATCTCTTGCTATAGTGTTCGTCCGTGTATTTGGATATATCTTGACAGTAGTAATTAAAATAAAGTGCTAAGATTAGATAAATGACACCCTATGTTTTGCAAGAACATAGGGGTTATTTTATTGTGCTCGGTGTGCACTCTTCACAAAAATCGTTAGTTGAAATTTCAAATGCAACCGCAAAGAAGTAAACGCAACGCAAAAAGTTAAATGCAACATGGAAATAGTAAATGCAACCCTTTCTATGGCGGTATGGATTGTGCTTGCCGGCGCTTTTGCTTTTTATTTGATGAGCTTTGGCGTCGAGTTAATCTATGGGTGGGCATTAACTTGATGCCAACCTTTTTTGTAAACTCATTCCTGTAAATCCGTTGCAACAGTTCTGTGGAAACGGTTCTGCGGGTGCCCGGTAATTGTACTCGCTTCTTCTGTATGAGTCGATGTGGCACATCACCTGAGGCGCTTCTAAACCCTTGAGTTTGACCGAGACATTTTGAATTTTTTGGTGCAAAAATCGTACTTTGTCTCGGCCAAACCGTAGCAAAAGGGTGCCAGAGCCACTTTTAAATCTTGAGTTTGACCGAGACATTTTGAATTTTTTGGCGCAAAAATCGTACTTTGTCTCGGCCAAACCGTAGCAAAAGGGTGCCAGAGCCACTTTTAAATCTTGAGTTTGACCGAGACATTTTGAATTTTTTGGTGCAAAAATCGTGCTTTGTCTCGGCCAAACCGTAGCAAACGAGTGCCAGAGCCATCACGAAAGCCTCTTTGCCCCTTTGGCAGCTGAATATTGACAGCTGAACATTTTTCTCATACGATTCTTGCGCGACTTTTGCATCATATATCCATTTGCGTAAGGGACATCCGGGCTTTATGCGGCAATCACTATAGATGACCTTATTTTTCCAGAACTGTTTGCACCGGCAAACATAAGAAAATTACACAGGAAAAATACACAGGAAAATTACACAGGAAAATTCAAAAAATTTGAAAAAGAAAATGCAACGATAAGGTTGCGGTTAGTTTTTTAAATCACATCTTTACAAAAACTTCAAAATTACCTGTTGACATACCCCTTATTGGGTGGTATTATCCTATTAGCACTCAGGTTAAATGAGTGCTAATAAGAAAGAAATGAACGAAGGAGGCCATGGGAGATGCAGGATTTTTACACATTGGATGCAAGAAAGAAAGCAATTTTAAAAGCAGTAATCGAAGAATATATTATGTCTGCGGAACCTGTTGGCTCTCGCACGATTGCAAAGAATCACATGTTGGGACTGAGTTCGGCTACCATCCGAAATGAAATGGCGGATTTAGAGGATTTAGGGTATTTGATGCAACCCCATACTTCTGCAGGCCGGGTTCCTTCTGAAAAAGGATATCGGCTTTATGTAGATGAACTGGTACAGGATTGCGAACTTTCCATTCATGAAATGCAGCGAATCAGAGATGCGTTGGACGGCAGAATTAAAGACTATTCCGATATCATCAAGGCAGCTTCCGGTATTATTTCTGAATTAACAGAGTATACCACGGTTGCAGTGACACCGGCATTAAGCCAGATTACATTAAAGGCGGTGCAGGTGGTACCGGTAGAGACAGGAAAAGCATTGGTGTTTGTAGTATTGGAAAACGAAACCATTCAGAATACTTTTGTAGAAATTGATCCGAAAATTTCCGCTTCTGATTTGATTCATTTATCACAGGTAATCAATCAGGAATTAACAGGAAAGACTTTTGATAAAGTATATTTGGAAGATTTGGCAAATAAGGCATTGACTTACAATATTGACATCAACCAAATCAAGCCTATTTTACAAGGGGTATTGACCTGTTTAAAAAATGCGGAAACAGCTCATATTTATATGGATGGCACCATTAATATGCTGAACCATCCGGAATTCAGCGATATTATCCGGGCAAAAGAATTTTTAACTATGATGCAGCATGAAGATAAGATGTTAAAGTTGATTACGGATAACATGACAGAAGGCGGTATTATGGTAAAGATAGGAACGGAAAATGTGTTTGATGAAGTAAAGGATTGTAGTGTCATTACGGCAACATACAGTGTAAATGATAAGGTAATCGGTTCTATTGGGATTATCGGTCCTACCAGAATGCAGTATGGAAAAGTAATCTCTTCCATGAATGCCGTGAAGAATAGCTTAAATGCACAAATGAAACTTTTGTTGGGAGATAATTCCAACACATCAGATAAGAAGGAGGAATGAAAGAAGAATGGCGAAGAAACAAAATAAGAAAGCGGAAACAGATGCAACACAAAATGTAGAAACCGTGGAAGCAGAAGAAACAAAAGAAACAAAAGGAACAAAAGAAGCGGAGCAAGTCGCAACTGTAACTGCCGAAGAATATGAAGCATTACAGAAGCAGAAGGAAGAACTTCAGAAAAATGCGGATAATTACAAAGATATGTACCAGCGGTTGATGGCAGAATTTGATAATTATAAGAAAAGAACCATTAAAGAACGGGAAGCCAATCAGTTGGATGCCAAAATCAGCGTACTGACAAAATTGTTGCCGGTTTTGGATAACATAGAAAGAGCAGAAGCCTCTTTTGAAAAGGATGCGACTGTAGAAACTTTAAAACAAGGTGTAGAAATGGTATTCCGACAGATGAAAGAAGTGATGGATTCCGAAGGTGTGGAGTATATTGAAGCCAAAGGGGTAGAGTTTAATCCCCAGGTACACAATGCAGTGATGCATATTGAGGATGAAACTTGCGATGACAATATCATTATAGAGGAATTCCAGAAAGGTTATCAGTGTAAAGGCAAAGTCATTCGCCATAGTATGGTGAAGGTTGCAAATTAAATCAGTTTAAAAATTTTTTAGATATCACAAGGAGG
>CAYMRI010000156.1:0-3691 GCA_964392835.1 uncultured Eubacteriales bacterium | reverse complement strand
ATTGCCATGTCCTTCCTTCAAGAGGGAAATAATATTACTTTGTGTAGAGCCAAATTGATAAGGTTCTAACATTTCACACTGAGACATAGAAGAAATCCAGTTGGTATAATTGTTCGTGGAATCGCCAACATACTGATTTCCATGAAGGGTAGAACCGGTTAATACCAAATAAGAAAGCGAGTAGAATATTTTTTCTCTCGGACCTTGTATCGCAGTACCTTCCAAAGAAAATGCTGTTCCGGCAACAGATTCCGCTTTTGCCAAATAAATATTGAAGTCTAGAAATTGACCCCCACTGGTATTAATGAGAGACGCTGCCAAAGTATTGTTACCCACTTTTACCGCACTGAGAAACGCAGCCGTCACCTTTACCGTTTGATAAGCCGTTGTATAGCTGGTTTTTGACAAAATTTTAGTTCCATTTACATAGATTTGAGGATCTTCATCCCAAGAAATACTCATATAAACCGCATATTCACCGCTTTCAATCTTATCATACATTTCTTGAGACAAGGAAAAAGAAGAGCGTAAATACAAATTTTCCACCTTTAAATTAGTATTCGGTGAATTTCCTTCAATAGTATCGCTACCAAAAGGTGCATTGCCGGTTTCCCAACGACTATCGTCATAATCAGCATCCAACCAATTGGTGTTATTCTGCTTTGTGGTTGTATATTTAAAACTGCTTCCCTTTTCCACTAATGTGGTTTTTGGTACCAGATAAATACCAAAATCCATAAACATACCGCCGCTAACATTTTCTACATAAGCCGCCAATTCATTGTTGCCGGATACTGCCGCAGAAACAAAGGCATCTGTCACTTTCACGTCTTTATAATGTTCTGTCCATTCGGTGGCGGAAAAAATTTGTACACCATTTAAATAAATTTCGGGATTCTGGTCATATGAAATCCGTAAATATACATCATAGGAAGCCAACGCACTATATTGTACGGCAGAAAGGTTGAAGTCCTTTCGCAGATAAAGCTTTGCTTCACTATCGTATGCATCCAGAGAGGTATTCGGTGCATGGCCGTCAATGGTATCTGTACCAAAAGGTGCATTGCCGGTAGACCAAGAAGTTAAATTGCTGATGTTTCTGGTTCTCCAAGAATTTCCGGTTTGTGTGGTTAGTGTATATTTAAATTCACTTGCTAATTCCACCAACGCAATGCCATCTTTATCAATGGTGGTATTCACTGCAGGTACATCACCGCCGGAGGAAGAATAGTTTCCGCCAATCATGCTGAGAGAAATTTCTTCATCATTATGGCAGGTAATACAATTTGCATCTAAAATAGGTTGCACCATTTCTGTATAAGAAAAACCTTTGGTATCTTCCTCTACGTCATACTCGCCTTCATCGTAATCGTTCCCATCTTCATCAGACATCCATAAATCCGGTTGCAACTCTTGCACACCCTTCTTCATTGCCAAAGTGGTAGTTGCATCATACGGCGGCACTGTATTTTTCTCTTCATGACAGCCTACACAAGAAAAAGTCTCGTTGGGCATCAAGGTAGACCAGCTACGCATGGACTGAATTAATTCTCCATCTTCATTTAATACTTGGAAATAAATTGGTGTGTTGGCCGGCACCCTAAATAACGCAGAGCCGTCCGCTTCAATTTCCACAATACCAAGAACTCGTTTTACGTCCCAAGCACCATTACCGGTAGAAACAGGGGTATAGGGGTCAGAGCTACCGGTTCCGCTACCGATGGTTGCACCGATGGCATAAGCACGGTATTCAATTTCTACCACACGCAAATATTTTGCAGTGCCGAATTCTACTCCTTCTAAACCGCCACCTTCATAAACATTACCCATGTAGTAAGTACCATATTCCACAGCCTGGTTTACCATACTGGGACGTTCAAACAGGCTTCTGTTTTTAATCATAGCAACCTGAGAAGCTCCATAACCGGAACCCGGTTGGCTAATACAAATTTGTTTGCCGGTTTCAGTATTCATATAGTAGATACCGAAATTCTCTCCATTGTTCCAACCATCCGGATTATAAGAAACCAATAATTCATGGTCATTCAAAGCAACAGGATATTTATACAAGGCACCACTTTGGCCTTGGTTATCTACATTATCATTCTTATTACAATATTCATCGGGGAACAAATAAGTGACTGCATCTTCATCATTTCTGCCTACATTGGTATCCACCAAAACCAGTTTCCCTGCTTGTTTGGTATGGTGACCGCTGGAAATGGAAATATAAAGACCTGTAGATCCGGGCACTTCCCGGCTATGTAACAAGGTGGTAGGAAAGTTACTGTCATTTCCGTATACTTCCGTTTGATTGGTTCCATCCGGGAACATTTGGAAAATGCCCTGCACATACATCTGGCTTCTGTCGTTGTAGTCCCATCTGGTATATAAAATACGACCATCTTCTGTTACTGTAGGATAGGTAGTATGTACCTGATCGTATCCAAGACGCATAATGTTGGAGCCATCTGCATCACAGGTATACAAATTCATAACTGCAATCAACCAACAGTCTACATTGGAAATACAACGGGTGGACTGGAATACAATCTTCCCGTTGGGCAAATATTTGGGTTCTACATCTGCAATACCACTGCCAAATGTTAACTGGGTATATTGTCTGGTAGCAATATCCATTTCATATAAATGATAATCGTCCGAACTTTCTTTTTTCCAGGAAAAAAGCACTTTGGTGCCATCTTCTGAAATATCCGGGTCACGAAGAACACCATTCGGAGAAGAAATCATGGTTTCTTCTGTACGTACTACTTTCCCCGAAGCATTCACAGAAAGTGTTACCAACACCATCTCAGAACCCGGATTAAAATTTACTTCATTTCCCATAGGAGAACCGGATTCATCACTAAGGCCATCGGTATAAGCGTAGTGGGAACCTCCCAACTGTTTATGCTTTATTACAATAAATTGTGTGCCCTCATCCAGTAAGGTACCAAAGTCGCTGGCGCTATAACCCGTATTCACTGAGGTTGCTGCAGCAACTTCAACAACCTGTCCTATGGTAATGGTGGTCATCAAAATTGCAAGTGTTAAGAATAAGGCCAAGGCCCTCTTAAAAAATATGTTTCGAAACTGTTGCATAAACAGAACCGCTCCTTTTCTTTAAATATACATACATATGATCATTATACCCTCGTATTTAAGCAAAAACAAGACGTTTTTCTATTTGCGCACAATATTTGTCAGAAGTTCCACACAATTTTCAATGCCTATTTCACTGCTATTCAGGGTAATATGGTAATTTCGGAGAGCGCCCCACTTTCGGTCTGTGTAGTAATTATAATTGATACTTCGCTTTTTGTCCGTATCCTTCATAAGCTTTGCTGCTTCTGCTTCGGTCCTTCCATATAATTCCATAATGCGCTTTTTCTTTTGTTCCGGGTTTCCATGAATAAAAACATGCAGACAATCTGCTCTGTCTCTTAAAATATAATCTGCACTCCGGCCCACAATGACACAAGGGCCTTTTTTGATGAAATCCAAAATGATTTTTGCCTGTGCCGCATACAATTTATCCTCCACAGACAAACCTTGGTTATCACGGCCCACAAAAGCATACGCAAGAGAATTGTTCCACGGAGAATACTCCCCCTTTTGTGCAACAAATTCTTTGGAAAGGCCAGTCTCCTCAGCAACCCGGACAATAATTTCCTTATCATAATATTCTATG
>CAYMRI010000155.1:0-3711 GCA_964392835.1 uncultured Eubacteriales bacterium | reverse complement strand
GCCGGAAGTTGCGCTATTATGGAATTGGACCATGTTGTTTCTGTTTCTGAAATTACCATCACATTTGATACAGAACAACCCATTCAAATTTCTGAAATTATGATTTTGGCCCAGTCGCAAGAGAAAACTTGACATAATTTGGAAAAAGCCGGAAAATAATAGAAAATAAAATTATGCAGTACCAAATATAAGGAGAAAAAAGAATGATTACATTGTACGTTACCGTTCCTTGCTATAACGAAGAAGAAGTGTTGCCGATTACATCTAAAGCATTACAGGAAAAGTTCCAATCTTTGCAAGCACAAGGCAGAATTTCAGAACAAAGCCGAGTGGTGTTTATTGATGATGGTTCTCAAGATAAAACCTGGGAGATTATTTCCCGGTTGCATGAAGGAGATACAATGTTTTCCGGCATTAAGCTTAGCCGGAATAGGGGACATCAGAATGCATTGCTTTGCGGGTTAATGACCGTAAAAGAGTTGGCGGATGCGGTCATTTCCATTGATGCAGATTTGCAGGATGATATTAATGCCTTTGACCAAATGCTGGACAAGTATGAAGAAGGCTACGATGTAGTGTACGGTGTAAGAAGTAAACGTGATACGGATACATTTTTCAAACGATTTACCGCAGAGGGCTATTACAAGATTCTGAATAAAATGGGTGCTAAGGTTATTTTTAATCATGCAGACTATAGACTTATGAGCAGACGGGCGTTGGATGGTCTGTCAGAGTTTAAAGAAGTGAATCTTTTCTTGCGTGGAATTGTACCCATGATTGGCTATAAAAGTGATATTGTGACCTATGAAAGAGGCGAGCGTGCAGCAGGGGAAAGTAAGTATCCTTTGAAAAAAATGATTGCGCTGGCATTCGAAGGGATTACCTCTTTGAGTGTAAAACCCATTCGGTTTGTAACCTGGTTGGGGGCGTTGGCTTTTGCTGCCAGTATTATTATGCTCATTGTATTTTTGGTACAGTATTTCCTGGGTATGACTGTGGCTGGATGGGCGACTATAGTGGTTTCCGTCTGGGCTATTGGCGGGTTACAACTTCTGGCTTTGGGCGTTATCGGAGAATACATCGGTAAGATTTATTTGGAAACCAAGCAACGGCCTAGATTTATTGTGGAAAAATTCTTGAACAAATAAGTAGGTTCGCATGATTTTTCACAAATATGTCACGAGAATGTCATGCGTTTTGGGTATGCTAATGCTGTAGAAAGTATTATCACAGGGAGGGACAGATTTTGTTTTGGAAAAAATGCTTGGCATTGCTATTGGCTTTGGTAACCATGCTGTGTGTGACGGCATGTGATGAGGATAAAGGAAACAGCACAAACCCGGGGAATCAGTCAGGGTTTGTGGTAGAAGGGGATGGTGCCACCAATCAGGAGACAGTGGAATCCATTAAGACCACTTATGAAGTCAATTACACAGAGAAAGATTTAACTACCTCCTGGGAGGACAGCGCAGAATCCATTACGTTGTCAAATCAGGATATTTCCATTACAAAAAGCGGCACCTATGTGCTCAGCGGAACCTTGGAGGATGGACAGATTGTTGTCAATATTTCCGGCGAAGAGACCGTACATTTGGTGTTAAACGGCGTGAATATTACCTGTAAGGACAGTGCACCTATTTATGTAAAAGAGGCAAAGAAAGTTATCTTAACTTTGGTAAACGGTACCACCAATATTGTGACTGATGGGGAATCCTATACCTACGACAATGCAGAAAAAGAAGAACCTAATGCAGCCATATTCAGTAAAGGGGATTTGACCATTAACGGGGAAGGCACCTTAGTGGTAAATGCCAATTTTAACAACGGAATTGGTGGTAAGGATAAGTTAAAAATCATAAGCGGTACGATTACTGTCAATGCTGCCAATAATGGGATCAAAGGGAAAGACTGTGTAGCTGTCAAAAATGGTAATATTACCGTAACTGCCGGCGGAAACGGCATTCAATCGGACAATGAGGAAGATACAGAAAAAGGATTTATTTTGATAGAAGATGGTACAATTGCGGTTACGGCGGAACAGGATGGTATTGAAGCTGTGACCGGTGTTGCCGTAACCGGTGGTAGTATTACAGTTAAAACCGGTGGCGGCAGTGAAAATTCCAGTTCCAATTCCGGAAATAATGATTTCTGGGGTTCCTGGGGCGGCTTTGACGGCGGAAACAGTTCTTCCAAAGAAACAACCAGTGCAAAAGGGCTAAAAGCAGATAATGAAATCAAAATTGCAGGGGGAACCATTACTGTGGACTCGTCTGACGATTCCATGCATACCAACGGAAATCTGACGATTGGCGGTGGCACGATTACTTTAACTTCCGGTGATGATGGCGTACATGCGGATACAGCTTTAACCGTTACAGGTGGCATTCTCAATGTAACCAAGAGTTATGAAGGGTTGGAAGCAGTGAAGATTACGATTGATGGTGGAAAAATATATGTAGTTGCCAGCGATGATGGCTTGAATGCCAACGGCGGAAATGATGGTTCTGCCATGGGTGGTCGCCCGGGACAAAATAATTTTAATGATTCGGCTACCGATTCCGGTATTGTGATTAACAATGGTTATATTGTAATAGATGCCAGCGGTGACGGCATTGATTCTAATAGTACGTTGACTTTCAATGGAGGCAGTACCATTGTTTACGGACCGACCAATAGCGGCAACGGGGCTTTAGATGCCGGTAGCACCATTTCTGTAACCGGTGGTACTTTGTTGGCGGTAGGATCATCTGGAATGGCCTCTTATCCATCCTCCAATGCCAGCACCCAGCCTGCTTTTGCAGCCAATGTTTCTGTCAGCGCCGATGTTTTAGTGCATATACAGGATGAAGAAGGGAATGCCATTTTTACCTTTGCCCCTTTGAAAAATATTCAATCCATCGTTTTTTCTTCCGGTGCATTGAACAAGGGAACCACTTATGAAATTTATACAGGGGGAAGTTATTCCGTGGAAGCTGTGGATGGTATTTATACAGGTGGAACCTATTCCGGCGGATCAAAAGCAACCTCTATCACATTATCCAATATGGTAACTTCTGCAGGAGGCTCCGGAGGAGGCATGGGCGGAGGCGGTATGGGCGGTGGCCCGGGCGGCGGTCGCCGGTAATTGATTCTTTGTAATTCTTCCTGTATACTGATAGCGATACAAAATTAGTAGCATTTGAAGGAGGAAGTTACATGTCCAAAGTATTATTTGCGCCCATTGCGTATTCCCGTTATGAGGCCAGCGAAACCTTACCGGAAAAATTTTCTCGGCTTTTAGAAAAGACAGGGTTAAAAGAGAAGGTAAAAGGTAAGAAGGTTGCTATTAAAATGCACGTTGGAAGTGGTACCAGTTATTCTACCATTCCGCCTGTTTTTGTGCGGAAATTGGTGCGTTTTATTCAGGAAAACGGCGGGGAATGCTTTATTACCGACCATTATGTCCATGGCAGAAAGCCGGAAGAAAGAGGTTATACAGAAGCGAATTTGGGTTGTCCTGTTTTGGATGACTGCGGATTTTTAGGAAAATATTATTATACCAAAGAAGTAAATTATAAGAGCTTCCGTCATGTGGATGTGGCAGGGCTCATTCACGATGCAGATTTCATGATTGATTTTTCCCATGTAAAAGGTCACGGCGCCTGCGGCTTTGGGGGTGCCTGCAAAAATATTGCCATGGGCTGTGTGACCGACCGTACCCGTCACGAAATC
>CAYMRI010000154.1:0-3759 GCA_964392835.1 uncultured Eubacteriales bacterium | reverse complement strand
AAACCCGTACCAGGTAGCACCTACATAGTCAGGGGTATACCCGACAAACCAGGAATCTTTATAGTTATCAGTAGTACCGGTCTTTCCGGCAGCTGGCACTTGACCGCCGGTATTATCCAGGATGGAAATCTTTCCTGCAGCTGTACCGGAGGTTACGACTTCTTCCATTGCCATTGTCATGAGGGAAGAGGTGGTTTCGTCCTGACATATCAAAGAGGGGTCGGAGGTGTGTTCAATCATGGTCTTTCCGCTGCTGTCCACCAGTTTTGTATAAATAATCGGGGTATAGTAAAAACCTTCATTGGCATAGGGCACATAAGCCGCCGCCATATCCAACGGGCTGACACCCACTGAAAGACCGCCCAATGCAGTGGAAATGTAGGTTTCTGAGGTACGGTCAATGCCCAGTTTTTTTAGGTAATCCAGACAATATTCCATATTGTCTTTAAAAAGGGTCGCCGGAATCACATTGTTGGATTCTGCTAAAGCGGTTACCATGGTCATGGAACCTTTAAATACATTAAAGTCGTAATTGTTAGGATAGATGGTTTGCGGACTGCTGGCGTTCAAATATTTCGGAACATCATCCATAATCGTGGATAGGCTAATGGTGTGATTGTCCAGTAGTGCACCATAAATCATAATGGGCTTTAATGTAGAACCGGGCTGTCTGTTAATCTGGGTAGCACGGTTTAAACCGAAGTTAATTGTCTTTTTACCGGAACCGCCGTATAAACCGCAGATATACCCTGTTTGCGGGTCCATGACTACCATGGCAGACTGCACTTGGTATTCTTTATCCAAATCCGGGTTGGCTGCATTATACGGGAAGTTGCTGTCATCTTCATAAACTGTATTCAAAGCATTTTGTACATTGGGGTCCATGGTGGTGTAAATCTTTGCGCCGCTACCATAAATAATGTTGTTGGCTTCCGCTCTGGAATAGCCTATTCCCATTAAATCTGCGCGGACTTCAATAATAACCTGTTCCACAAAGTAGCTTCTGATATTTTTAGAAGATATTTCGGAAGTATAATCATCGTTAAAAACAAGCACTTCCGCTTTTGCAGCAGCGTGTTCTTCTTTGGTAATATAGCCTTGCTCCAACATTTGTCGTAAAATGGTTCCCTGACGACCCAGTGCATTTTCCCGCCCTTTAATGGTCAGAGGATTATAATAGGAAGGGTTATTGGTAATGCCGGCTAAGAATGCACATTCTGCCAAGGTCAGTTCGGAAACCGGCTTGCTAAAATAGGCTAGAGAAGCAGCCCCTACACCATAGCAGTCGTATCCCATGTAAATAATATTCATGTAGTTTCCAAGGATTTCATCTTTGTCCAACTGGGATTCCAACTGCAGTGCACGCCAGATTTCGCGAATCTTTCTGGGAATGGAAGCTGCATCATCGCCGGTGAGATTTTTCACAAACTGTTGTGTAATGGAACTGCCGCCGTAGCTGACATCCCCTTGGAGAACACCTAAGATGGCACCACCGGTACGGATGATATCTACACCCTGGTGGTCGTAAAAACGCTTATCTTCAATAGCTACAAAAGCATCTTTTAAATACTGGGGAATCTCTTCAAAGGTAACTTCTACAATGTTTCTGTTATCGGTATTTGTCAGTTCGGCAATCACATTACCATTGATATCGTAAAGTGTGGTTATTTTGCCGCCTAACTGCAAATCGTCATCTGTGATAGCAGTAGAGGTGGTAATGTATCCTATAATGGCACCGGTCAATACACCGAATCCTACAAAGGCAAGAGTAAGCATCATGGCCGCAAACCCTTTCAAGCAGGTAAAAACAATCTGGCGTCTGCTGAGCTTTTCTTTCGGCATGGCCACTTTTTGTTTCTTTTGCTTTACAGGCTTTACAGGCTTTGCAGGCTTTTGCGTGGCGACTCTTGGTTGCTGCGCTTGTGGCGCCTGTTTCGGCGCAGCTTTTGGAGCAGCTTTTTGGGTCGTTGCCGAGGCTGCTTTTGGGGCCGTTGCCGGGCGGGTCGCCTGTTTCGGCATAGTGGTACTACGCTTGTACGCCGGTGCTTTTCGTTTTCTTTGCTTTGGTTTTTCAAATCCAAGTATTTCCCATAGGTTCATGATAAACCAGTTCCTCCTGCTATGAAAATATACAGATTTATTATAGCACATTCTGCATGGGGATACAAATGAAGGAAATGTGAAGGTGTTGCGAATGAAACGCTACTACTTTTTTCAAAAAAATCATTAAAAAGTAGTAGCATTTACGCATTTTTCTCCAAAAACGACCTAAAAGTAGTAGCGCTGTCTCCTAAGTGTCACAGCACCTCGCCTCTGCGTACCCTATAGTAAAGGGAGGTGAACCTTTATATGACGCGGGAGCTTTTGAAGGTTAAACATTGGTATTGGAAGCAGCAAAGTTACGCAAAATGCAAAAATTGCATTAGAGTTGCCATAGTTTTATTGGCAATGCTCCTTTATCTCATGTATAATAAATAAATAAGTAAAAACAAAACGAGGAACATATGGAGAAAGGGCAGCAGTATCAAGTACAAATTACAGGATATACCCACGAAGGATTCGGCGTAGGAAACATAGATGGTTTTGTAGTTATGGTTCCCGGGGCGAATGTGGGAGAACTTTGTCTTGTTGCGGTAAAGGAAGGACATACCACTTATGCGGTTTGTGAGTTGCTGGAAGTGTTGGACCCATCTGCCAACCGTCAGGCGCCGCTGTGTCCGCATTATGAAAAATGCGGTGGCTGCCATTTGCAGCATATGTCCTACGAAGAGACCTTGCGTATGAAAAAAGATGTGGTTTGCCGGAATCTGTCCCGGCTGGGCGGCATCAGTGACGTGAGTGTTGTAAAAGACACTATTGGTATGGAACAGCCATGGGCATATCGCAATCATGTGCAGTATCATGCAGAGGAAGCAGGGGAGCTGGGCTTTTATGCCAAAGGGACCCACCAGGTGATTTCGGCAGAGGGCTGTTTGCTGCAACAGGAAGGGACACAGAACCTGTATACGGATGTCAAAGTTTTTTTACAGACCCATCAGGCGAAAAATATCGTTCATGTTGTGATTCGTACCTCTTTTGCATACGGGCACCATATGCTGATTGTAGTGACAAGGGATGGGGCTTTACAGGATAAAAAATGCCGGAATCTCGAGGATTTGCTGGTTTCATGGGTGCGAGAAAGACATCCGGATTGTGTCAGTATTTTTCTCGGTACACAGAGAAAGAAGGGAACCGGCCATAAGGCGGTTGGCAATGAAAATCGTCTGCTGTATGGACAGGCTTACCTGATCGATTGTATTGGCAAGTTCCAATTTCGCATCTCGCCACTGTCTTTCTTCCAAGTAAATAATCGGCAGGCAGAGGTGCTTTATGAAACCGCATTGTCTTATGCCGGATTGACTGGGGAGGAAGCGGTGTTGGATTTGTATTGCGGCACCGGCACCATTTCCTTGTTCCTGGCCCAGAAGGCAAAAGAAGTGACCGGTGTGGAAGTGGTGAAAGCCGCCATTGTGGACGCTGAGAAAAATAAACAGGACAATGGTATTGCCAATGCCCGTTTTATCGTGGGGAAGGCAGAAGAGTATTTGCCTAAGGTTGTGGCAGACGGCGCATCTTGCCAAGTGGTGGTCGTGGACCCGCCTCGTGCCGGTTGTGATAAAAAATTGCTGGATGCAATCATTGTGGGAAAACCGGAGCGTGTGGTGTATGTGTCCTGCGACCCGGCAACCCTGGCACGGGATATCAAGCGGCTTTGCGAAG
>CAYMRI010000153.1:0-3805 GCA_964392835.1 uncultured Eubacteriales bacterium | reverse complement strand
GTAGAGGTTGTTGCCTTCGCTGTCAATGATAACAAACAGTGGCATGTCTTCTACATACAGCTTTCTCAAAGCTTCTGCACCTAAGTCTTCATAAGCAATCAGTTCTGCACTCTTGATGCACTTTGCAAGCAATGCGCCGGCACCGCCGATGGCACCGAAGTAAACACCGCTGTATTTTTTCATAGCGTCTACCACTTCCGGCAAACGAGCGCCCTTACCAATCATACCGCGTGCGCCTACAGACATCATGGTCGGTGCATACGCATCCATACGACCGCTGGTGGTAGGGCCTGCAGAACCAATCACTTTACCCGGTTTTGCCGGAGTCGGTCCTACATAGTAGATAGTAGCATCTGTGGGGTCAAACGGAAGGGATTCCCCTCTTGCCAATGCTTCACACATACGCTTGTGGCCTGCATCTCTGGAGGTATAAATCGTACCGGTTAAATAAACCGTGTCCCCTGCGTGCAGAGTCTTTGCCAATTCTTCTGTTAAAGGAAGGGTAATATGTTTTTCCATACTCAAATCACCTCCGATTTATGTCTGGTTACATGGCAATTGATATTGATTGCACATGGCATACCTGCAATATGGGTAGGCAGTGTCTCAATGTTCAAACCAATGGCTGTGGTCTTACCGCCAAAACCTTGCGGTCCGATGCCCAATTGATTTACTTTTTCCAACATTTCTTTTTCCAAATCTGCATAATAAGGATCCGGGTTGCTGGAGTTAATATCACGCATCAAGGCCTTCTTTGCAAGCAATGCTGCTTTATCAAAAGTACCACCGATACCAACGCCGATTACCATAGGCGGGCACGGATTCGGGCCTGCGGTTTCTACGGTTTCTAAGATAAAACTCTTAATACCCTCGATACCTGCAGAGGGCTTAAACATACGGATGGCACTCATGTTTTCACTACCAAACCCCTTGGGTCCTACCGTGATTTTAATATTTTCCCCCGGTACGATTTCTGTGTAAATCATAGCCGGTGTGTTGTCCCCTGTGTTACCACGGCGAACCGGGTCTTTTACTACGGATTTCCGCAAATACCCTTTGTCATAACCACGGCGAACACCTTCGTTCACTGCGTCAGCTAAGTTGCCGCCAATCATGTGCACGTCCTGTCCAATTTCCAGAAAAACACATGCCATACCGGTGTCCTGACAAATGGGCACATTTTCGCTGTCTGCAATTTCAAAGTTTTCAATAATTTTGTCCAACACGCCTTGTGCAATTTCCCAATCTTCGCAAGCTCTGCAAGACTTAATTGCATCCTTCACATCACATGGCAGGTGTACATTAGCTTCAATGCACAATCTTTCTACCACATCTGTAATTTGACTGACTTGAATTTCACGCATGTTTTCTGCCTCCTATTCTTATTTAAAAATAATAATTAAGAACTGAGATACCAGCACCACTGCAATTAACGCAATGGGATAGGTTGCAGCATAAGCTGCTGCCACATCTTCCGTTCCTGCGGTATTAATCAAAGTTCCCAACGCAGGGGTAGAAGTCATACCGCCTGTAATGGAACCTAGGTTGTTGAGAAGGCTCAGTTTCAGAACATATTTTGCAAAAATATAACCGATAATCATCGGGAAAATGGTCATAATCACACCATATACAAAATACATTACCTGGAACTCTTTTACAAAATCTGCACCACCCGGGATACCTGCGCCGATTAAGAACAGCATAAGTCCCAATTCCCGGAACACTTTCAAAGTGGACTCTTTCGGCATAATGCTGATGCTTCCCACTCTGCCGAAATGGCCGAATATTAAAGACATCAAAAGACATCCGCCGGTAGTCGTCAAGGCAAAAGTGGTGCCATTAAGACCTTCTCCGGAAAGCGGTATTTTAATAGAGCCAACAAAAACGCCCACAATAGCTGCAAGTGCAAATGCTGCAAATCCAAAACCATCCAGTTCAACCAACTTGCCGGTAAAAGGCTTTTTCTTGCTTTCCCCTTCGGATACCTGTACCAGCTTTGCTCTTTCTTCTTCCATATTTGCCTTTGTAAATTTAGGCATCAACTGTACAAAAAGAACCACGCCTACTACACCAAAGATATAGGCAATACCATGCCCTACAGATACAAGGCTTTGGTATTCAGCTGCAACGGTATCCTTTGCTGCAGAAAACGCCGGTGTGGAAGTTAAAGAACCTGACAAAAGTCCTACTACCATTGCGGTAAATCCTTCTGTATCCGTTTCGCCCAAAGCTCTTCCCAAGTAAATACATCCTATTGCGGAAAGTCCGCCTGCCAGAATAATGATGATACCCAACAAAACATAGGACTTAAAGTTCTTCTTCATGTTTCCGAAAAATTTCGGTCCGGCAATGAAGCCAACAGAAGTTACAAACAAAATCAAGCCTAAGCTTTCAATAATCTTTAACGCCTTGTCTGTGTATTCCGGAAGTTGTGCTTCCAACTGGGGATAGAAAAAACATCCAAACAGCAAAGCGACAATAAACACGCCTGCGGTTCCTAAGTTTACACCTTTTATGGTAATACGCCCCAGCATATAACCTACTGCTGCAATGGCAAATACACAAAACAGCAAGAAAGTAACACCTGAGATTGAAATAACACCGCCAAATAATGACATACTATCGTTCCTCCTACAATCAGTTCAATCTTGTTACGCCTTCCGGTCTGTAGTCCGGTAATAACTTAGGAGAAACTACCTGCGGCTTGATACCGGCATCATCCAGCATCTTGTAAAAACCATCTACGTGAGAAAGTGTTAATTCTTTCAATTCCACTTCCTTGCACTTAGCACCTGCTTCCTTACCTGCGTTTCTACCGAATACAATAATATCCAACAAGGAGTTACCCATCAATCTGTTTCTACCGTGGATGCCGCCAACAGCTTCCCCTGCTACATACAGGTTTTCCACTTCGGACATCCCATTTACGGAAATCTTAATACCACCATTCTGATAGTGGAGTGTCGGATAGATTACAATCGGCACTTTCCGCATATCAATACCGCATCTCAAGTACATACGGAGCATACCCGGCAACCTCTTTTCCAAGGTACCTTCCCCGTGAATCATATCAATCATCGGTGTATCCAACCAGATACCATCAGCAACAGGGGTGTGAACACCCTTTCCTCTTTCTTTACATTCACGGATAATACCGGAAGCAGCAACATCTCTGGTTTCCAACGGATGCATGAATACTTCCCCTTCTCTGTTTACGAACATAGCACCCATAGAACGAACCTTTTCGGTTACCAATGCACCGTAAATCTGTGCCGGGAACGCAACACCGGTCGGGTGATACTGCAATGTATCTTGATACAACAAAGGAGCACCTGCACGGTAAGCCAATACCAAACCATCAGCAGTAGCGCCGTAGTGGTTGGAGGTCGGGAATCCTTGATAATGCATACGACCGGCACCACCGGTAGCGATGATAACAGTCTTTGCTCTTGCAATCAAGATTTCATTGGTTTCCATATTCATCAATACTGCACCGGCAGCTTTGCCATCAGTATCTTTGATAATTTCAATTGCCGCAGTATAATCTACAACCGGAATACCACGGTTATAAACTTCATCTCTCAATACACGCATGATTTCAGCACCGGAATAATCCGCAGCAGCATGCATTCTTTTACGGGAAGTACCACCGCCATGGGTTGTAATCATTCTGCCGTTTTCGTCCTTATCAAACAAAACGCCCAATTTATCCAACCAGTTCACTGCGATAGGACCGTCGCAAACCAATTTTTCAACCAGTTCCGGTACGTTTGCAAAGTGACCGCCGCCCATAACATCCAAATAG
>CAYMRI010000152.1:0-3816 GCA_964392835.1 uncultured Eubacteriales bacterium | reverse complement strand
GGCACCACCGTGCTTCGGTCCTTTTAAAGAATTAATACCGGTGGCCATAGCAGAATAGGTGTCGGTACCGGAAGTAGTTACCACATGTACTGCAAAAGTAGAGTTGTTACCGCCGCCGTGTTCCGCATGTAGCACCAGATTCAGGTCCAGTACTTCTGCTTCCAGTTCCGTAAACTTATGGTCCGGTCGAATCATATAAAGCAGGTTTTCCGCTGTACTTAAATGAGGTTGCGGACTATGAATAAATAAACTTTCTCCATCAAAATAGTGCTTCTTTGCTTGGTAAGAATATGCTGCAATGGTAGGTGTCTGGGCAATTAAATTGAGACACTGGCTAAATACATTTTTCACACTGATGTCATCCGGTTGTTCATCAAAAGAATACAACGTCAAGATAGCTCTGGACAGCTTGTTCATAATATCTTGGCTGGGCATTTTTAAAATATTGTCCTCCGTGAAATTGTTAGGCAATTCACGGCGAGAAGCAAGAAGTTGCTTGAATTTTTCCAACTGCTCAGCGGTAGGCAATTCCCCTACCAACAGCAAAAAACAACATTCCTCAAAGCCAAACCGTTTTTCCTTTTGATAGCCCTTTACAAAGTCGTTAATGTCAATGCCGCGGTAACGTAAACGTCCCGGCACCGGTAATTTTTCATTTTCCTCCATGATATAGGCGTGTACTTCGCCGATTTCCGTCAAGCCTACCAAAACGCCGGAACCGTCCGCATTCCGCAAGCCTCTTTTGACATTAAATTTGTTATACAATTCCGGCTCTATGTAGTTATTCAAACAGTTTTGGTCGTTTAACTGGTCCATAAACGCATCCAATTCCATTTTCAAATCTTCCGCATTTTTCTTTTGCTGCATCATAAGCCTTCCTCCTACTCCTGACGAAATGTTTTTAAAATGCTCTCTCTGGCATTACGGATGTGCACAATGGCCAATTCTTCTGCCAGGTCTGCATTTCTTTGTCGAATGGCATGAAAAATACCTTCATGCTCTTCCAACGCTTCATCTGCTCTGCCTTCTATGGACAACGAACTGTTTCTGGCTCTTTTAATATGGTCATGGAACATGGTAAGGGTTTGCAGTAATATCTTGCTCTTACTTCCCCGATAAATGCAATCGTGAAATTTGGAGTCCGTATAAAGCACCTTATCCACATGTTTCCGGGTGGTGTGATACTCTTCCAAATCCATAATTTCTTCCAACTCTTTCATATCTTCGGAAGTCATATTTTCGGCCGCAAGGCGTGCTGCCAACCCTTCAATTCGCATACGAATGGCATAAATGTCTTCAATGTCCTTTTGCGTAATCGCCACCACCACGGTTTCCCGATTGGGAAGGGTCTTTGCCAGCCCATCCAGTTCTAACTGGGAAATGGCTTCCCGTACCGGCGTTCTGCTGACACCGAATTCCTCGCATAGCTTGGTTTCCACCAACCGGAAGCCTTCTTCATAAATACCGTTGACAATCCGTTCTTTTAATTTTAAGTATACGCTGTCACTTAGCATACAAATTCCTCTCTTATTTCGCTTGCAGTCTGGTATAGTTAATCAGACCACCGGCTAAAATCATTTCTACTTGTCTGTCAGACAAGGTGACCTGTACCGGAATGACTGTTCCTTTGGTTACATTCTTAATTTCCAAAGTGGAACCAGCCTTTACCTGCTCTACTGCATTTTCCAGCACCAATTCATCCTCCATATCAACGGTGTCATAATCTGCTTCATTTACAAATGTCATAGGAAGGATACCGGAGTTAATCAAGTTTGCCATGTGAATTCTGGCAAAGGATTTTGCAATAACCCCTTTAATACCCAACTGCAACGGTGCCAAAGCAGCGTGTTCACGGCTGGAACCCTGACCGTAGTTGGAACCTGCAATAATGAAACCGCCATTGTTTGCCTTTGCCCTTGCCGGGAATTCCGGGTCACAAGGGGTCAGGCAGAATTCTGCCAGATACGGCACATTGGAACGGTACGGCAACAATTTTGCATTGGAAGGCATAATGTGGTCAGTCGTAATGTTATCCTCTACTTTAATTAAAGCCTTTCCGGATACGGTATCTTTTAATTCTGTGTTCAGCGGGAACGGCTTAATATTGGGGCCACGTACTACATCCACTGTATTTTCTGCATCAGCAGGTGTTACCACCAAATTATCATTTGCCACAAAGCTGTCAGGCATTTCTACCTGCGGGTATTCGCCGAATTCTCTCGGGTCGGTTAAAACGCCGGTCAAAGCACTCACTGCTGCAGTTTCCGGGCTTACCAGATAAACTTGTGCAGACTTGGTGCCACTTCTACCTTCAAAGTTTCTGTTAAAGGTTCTCAAAGATACTGCATCGGTGCAAGGGGATTGGCCCATACCGATACAAGGTCCGCAAGCGGATTCCAAAATTCTGGCACCTGCTGCTACCATATCTGCCAATGCACCGTTTTGTGCCAACATGGTCAACACTTGCTTAGATCCCGGTGCAATTACCAAGCTCACATTGGGGGCTACAGTCTTACCTTTTAAAATCTTAGCCACCTTCATCATATCCAAATAGGAAGAGTTGGTGCAGCTACCGATTGCTACTTGGTCCACTTTAATCTTTCCGATATTTTTAATTTCATCTACATTGTCCGGACTGTGAGGCTTTGCTGCCAAAGGCTCTAGCTTAGACAAGTCAATGGTAATTTCTTCATCATATACTGCATCTTCATCCGGCGTAATTTCCACATAATCTGCTTCTCTACCCTGTGCTTTCAAAAATGCCTTGGTCATTTCATCACTGGGGAAAATAGAAGTGGTTGCTCCCAACTCTGCACCCATGTTGGTAATGGTAGCACGTTCCGGTACCGTTAACGTTTTTACACCTTCACCGGCATATTCTACGATTTTACCCACACCGCCTTTCACAGACAGTTTACGCAATACTTCCAAAATAATATCCTTGGCACTTACCCAGTCGGATAATTTGCCTACCAAGTTTACACGAATTACTTTAGGCATTGCCAAATAGTAGGCGCCGCCACCCATGGCAACTGCTACATCCAATCCACCGGCGCCAATTGCCAAAGAACCAATACCACCGGCTGTGGGTGTATGGCTGTCAGAACCCAACAATGTCATACCGGGTACTGCAAATCGTTCTAACTGTACCTGGTGACAGATCCCATTTCCGGGCTTGGAAAAATACACCCCGTGCTTGGAAGTTACTGTCTGAATATATTTGTGGTCATCTGCATTTTCAAATCCTGTTTGCAATGTGTTGTGGTCAATATATGCCATAGACCGTTTTGTCTTTACCCGTGGAATCCCCATTGCTTCAAACTGCAAGTACGCCATGGTACCTGTAGAATCCTGTGTCAATGTTTGGTCAATGCGAATGGAAATTTCTTCTCCGGCTACCATGTTGCCGCTTACTAAATGTGCTTCAATAATCTTTTGTGGTATATTCTTTCCCATACTATCCCTCCGTCAAATGTTAATTTGTATTATTGTATACAAAAATACAAACCGCGTCAATATACAATTTCAGCGCTTTTCCAAAAAAGAACCCCTTCTTGCTTCCGGATTCTGTGGCGCTTAACTACAAAATCAATGTTTTACGAAAAATGTAGTTAAGATTCCACCAAACCTTAAGTGGTTTAACTACAAAAAGGTGGTTTAATAATTAAATGTAGTTAATTTTAACTACAAACGGGTAACTTCGGTATTCAATGTAGTTAAAAGCACGAACGAAGCCTAAACATTTAACTACAAATTTATGGTTTCAACATCAAATGTAGTTAAAACGGAATGAAGAGATAATAAACGCAGTCCACC
>CAYMRI010000151.1:0-3862 GCA_964392835.1 uncultured Eubacteriales bacterium | reverse complement strand
GGAAGGAATGCAAATCAGACGATTTATGCTGTTTGTGTTGTGGATGACGCTTATATTGTGGTTGCCGGCGGAAATGACAGCCGAGGTGTTTACAGCCAAAATGCAGAATCAAAGATTACTGTTATGGATTTGAGTGGGGAAGTGGTTAATAGCTTTACGGTTCCGGATACGGTAACTCGCCTGGATGCCGGCGAAGGAATTTTTGCTGTTGGGACAAAGCAGGCAGTTTCCTTTTACGAAACCACCGGCAATAAACTTTATGATTATGAAACTGTATCTGAAATAGAAAAAACGGTAATTATAAATAAGAAGAACTTTTTGGTAGTAACCCAAAAAGAAGCATATATATTAACCGCAAAGCCCATAGATGAGGGTGCGGAGTAGAGAGGAGTTTTTCGCATATGGCAATTATTATTGATCTGGTTTTAATTGGGATTATTGTTGCGGTTTGTGTTAACAGCTATATAAAAGGGCTTGTGATTTCGGTTTTTAACCTGGTGTCCTCTTTGGTTGCAATGGTACTTTCTTATCTGTTTTATCCTGTGATAGCAGGGTTCTTAAAAGGGACTGTTGTTTTAGGGTGGATTCAGGCTCCTATCCGGGAATCTTTGCTGGAAAGCGGCGCTACATTAAGTGAGATTACTATTGAGGGGTTGCTGGGGCAGTTGAACCTGCCGACTTCTATTTTTCACAACCTTCTCCATACGGTGGGCGAGGGTTCCGGTAATTTGCCGGAACTGGCAGAAGCAGTAAGTGCAGAAGTGGCAGGATTTATTTTGGAAATCGTTTGCCTCGTTTTGCTGTTTGTGATTGTGAAGGTTGGTTTACTATTTGCTAAGGGCCTTTTAAAAAGCATTACCAAGTTGCCTTTGTTGCATCAGGTGGATAAACTGGGAGGATTGGCATTCGGTTTGATAGAAGCTTTTGTATTACTTACAATTGTAGGTGCTATCTTTGTGATGTTTGGAGGCAATGTGGACAGCGGTGTGATTGGTGCAGTAGAAAGTACCTTCCTTGCAAAGTTCTTTTACCAAGACAATTTACTGATTGCACTATTGAGTAATAAGATATAAATTGTTGTTGACTTTGGTTTTTATTTGTGGTAAATTAGTTGATGCGCTTTGCTTGGCGTGTAATTAGTGTGTCCTTTTGGAGGTGTAAAAGATGAGAGTAAGTATTACACTGGCATGTACAGAATGTAAACAAAGAAATTATACCGGAATGAAGAATAAGAAGAATAATCCGGACAGACTTGAAATTAATAAGTACTGTAAATTCTGTCGTAAGCATACCGCTCACAGAGAAACAAAATAATGAAGTGGAGATGTTCTAATGGCTGAGAAAGTAAAGAAAGACAACATTTTTAAGAAAGCAGGGAGATATTTTAAATCCCTGTGGGTAGAAATGAAGAAAGTAAGTTGGCCTACCTGGAAGCAGGTTGCGGTTAGTACCGTATCTGTAATTGTCGTTTGCGTGATTTTTGCCTGCATTATCGGTTTGTTGGACTTGGTAATCGGTGAGCTTTTGTTTGGAAAACTTTTAGGTTTGCGCTAAGATTGGATGATTATTTCTACTGTTACGAAAGATGAGAGAAGGAGGATTGAATAATGCAAATAGAAAACACATCTGCTGTACCTCAATGGTATGTGGTACATACCTACTCCGGATATGAAAATAAAGTAAAGGCGAATTTGGAGAAGATTATTGAGAACAGAGGTCTTCATGACTATTTCTTTGATATTGTCGTCCCTATGATGGAAGAAATTGAAAAGAAAGATGGAAAAGAGAAATCCACCTTGAAAAAAGTCTTTCCGGGCTATGTGTTGATTAAAATGATTATGACGGACGATACCTGGTTTATTGTTCGGAATACCAGAGGTGCTACAGGATTTGTAGGACCTGGTTCAAAGCCTGTGCCGTTGACGGAACAAGAAGTTTACTCTCTTGGTATTGAACAGGTTGAATATGTGGTTGACATCGAAGTAGGAGACAGTATCCGTGTGCTTTCCGGCCCATTGGAAAGCTTTACCGGAATTGTGGAAGAAGTCAATCCGGAAAAGGAACGGCTTAGAGTTACCGTTTCTATGTTTGGTAGAGAAGTATCTGCTGAATTTGATTTTAATCAGGTTCAGAAGATATTTTGATAAAATTTATTTTAATTTATTTGGGAGGTGGAATATATGGCTAAGAAAATTACCGGCTATATAAAGTTGCAAATTCCAGCAGCCAAGGCTACACCGGCTCCACCGGTTGGACCAGCTCTAGGACAGCATGGTGTTAACATCATGGGTTTTTGTAAAGAGTTTAATGAAAGAACAGCAAAGGATGCAGGTCTTATTATTCCTGTAGTAATTACAGTGTATGCGGACAAGACATTCTCTTTTATTACAAAGACTCCGCCGGCTTCTGTTCTTCTGAAGAAGGCATGCAAAATTGAGAGCGGTTCTGGCAAGCCGAACAAGGATAAGGTTGCTAAGATTGCAAAAGCAGACTTGATGAAGATTGCAGAACAGAAGATGCCTGATTTGAATGCAGGAAGTGTTGAGGCAGCTGCCAGCATGTTGGCAGGTACTGCACGGAGTATGGGAATCGTTGTAGAAGACTAAGACAGCGGTTTGTGGGAGAAAGCGATGCTTTCGGACAATTACCACGAAAGGGAGAGTGAAAATTATGTTTAGAGGAAAGAAGTACGTTGAAAGTGCTAAATTAGTTGATCGGTCTAAACTGTATACTGTAAGCGAAGCTCTTGCATTGGTTGCACAAACTGCAAAGGCAAAGTTTGATGAAACAGTAGAAGTGCATATCAAGTTGGGAGTAGACTCCAGACATGCAGACCAACAGGTAAGAGGTGCAGTTGTATTGCCACACGGTACCGGTAAGACCATTCGTATTTTGGCTTTCGCAAAAGGCGAAAAGGCAAAAGAAGCAGAAGCAGCAGGCGCTGATTTTGTAGGTGCAGAGGAACTGGTTTCCAAGATTCAAAATGAAAACTGGTTTGACTATGACGTTGTAGTAGCAACCCCGGATATGATGGGTGTTGTTGGTAGATTAGGTAAAGTGTTAGGTCCTAAGGGCTTGATGCCGAACCCGAAAGCAGGAACCGTTGCTATGGATTTGACCAAGGCAATTGCTGATATCAAAGCAGGTAAGATTGAATACAGATTGGATAAGACCAATATTATTCACTGCCCGTTTGGTAAAGTTTCTTTTGGCGGCGAAAAGTTGGAAGAAAACTTTAAGACTTTGTTGGATGCAGTTATTAAGGCAAAGCCGGCAGCTGCTAAAGGCCAATACTTGAAGAGCGTTGTTGTAACCTCTACCATGGGACCTGGTATTAAAGTGAATCCATCTTCTCTTTAATTTAGGCTTTACAAGTGGGACGTAGTTGTGTTATATTAATAAAGTTGAATTGCATAAAAGAAAATTTGCTTAAGACAGCAGGCAGCCAATAAGTCCCGCCGAGGTAAAGAAAACGTTTCAAACGATTTGTAATCCCTTGTGTCTTGGCGCAAGGGATTTTTTATGACAGAAAATAAATAAGGATGGAGGTGTAAGGAATATGCCAAGCGCTAATATTTTAGAAGCAAAGAAGGTTGTTGTTGCAGGTTTAATTGAAGAGTTAAAAGATGCAAAGACAATTGTTTTGGTAGATTACCGTGGAATTAACGTAGAAGACGACACTGCGTTCAGAGCAGCTATGAGAAAAGCTGGTGTAACGTATAAGGTTGTTAAGAACACATTGGTAAAATTGGCAATGAAGGAAATCGGCGTAGACGGTTTGGATTCTTTCTTAGAAGGACCTACTGCTATTGCATACAGCACAACTGATGTTGTTGCTCCGGCAAAGGTAGTAAACGAGTTT
>CAYMRI010000150.1:0-3880 GCA_964392835.1 uncultured Eubacteriales bacterium | reverse complement strand
ATTGGTTCCTTGACGAATCCTACTAAGATTGCAGACACACTGCGGAGCAAGCAGATTGTGGGTGTGGCTGCAAACACGATACGCTCCTATATAGGACATTTGGAAGATGCATTTTTGTTCTCGGAGAGTAAGCGATATGATGTTAAGGGTAAGTCTTATTTTGATTCGCCTAATAAATATTATAGTGAGGATATCGGACTGAGGAATGCCCGTATCGGATTCAGACAGCAGGAAATGACGCATATCATGGAGAATATAATTTATAACGAGCTAATGATTCGACAGTTCTCTGTGGATGTAGGTGTAGTATATGCAAGGACCATCAATCAAAACGGTAATTCTGTACGCACACCGAGAGAAATTGATTTCGTTGTAACATCCGGTGGAAAGAAAACTTATATTCAATCCGCATATTCGATGCCAACTGAGGAAAAGGCAGAAGTTGAACTACGACCTTTTGCATTAACCGGAGATTCCTTCCCAAAGATTGTTGTGCGAAAAGATATCGGCAAGCGTTGGTATGATGAAAAGGGTATTTTGAATATCAATTTGATTGATTTCCTGTTAGATAGGGAGCTTATATAGGCAAAGAAACGCACGAAAACGCACGCGTGCGTTTCTTGTGATTAGTATGACGGGCATGCCGTTCGTCTGTGGTGAAAGTCCACAAGGGGCGCAGTTGCCAGCGAACCCCAAGCTAGAAAAGAAATTGGATTATGAAGTTTTTATTTTAACAATTCTTTCAGCACCCGATAGGCTAGATTCAATTCTTCAGGTGTGCGGTCGGATAAAATGGAGTTAAATTCCTCGATTAAATAATGGTCACAAATGGTGACACCGGTAAGGAAATAGCTGATGTCTACTTGCAACAAAAAAGCAATTTGTGCCAAGCGGTTTAAATTGACAGCGACTTTGCCTGTTTCGATTTGACTCACATACGCAGTGGAAATATCCAATTGCTCTGCAAATTGGTCTTGGGTCAAGTGGCATTTTTTACGAGCCTCTTTAATTCTTCTTCCAAGCAGCACATAATCGACAAACTTTTCCATATATAACCTCTAACTTATTTTTTAAGTACCTTATCATATTTATTTGCTGGTTTACATACAACTATTTGTTGAATATAAGTTATAGATTAATATTTTTAAAATTTTTTCCAACTCATCCGAGATAAGTTGCTATTAAATGGTACCTTATCCAAAAGTGTTATATGTAGTATCGAAATTTATAATTACTCTGGGAGATAAATTTCAAGGTTTATTATCTGTAAGCAAGAAGAATTTAAATGGGTATTGTTATATTGGCAGTCGCATACTTTGCAAAAGATTTGCAGGAAGTAAAACCAAAATTATGAAACGCACCTTTGCTGTCTTTTTCCTGCTCTATTTGGCATTGCGCTTAACCCTTACTTTGTTTGACCCCTTGTTTGGAAGAGAAAATGGGGTACGTGCCTTTAACTTCATACCGTTGGCTTTGTTTCTGCCTATATTTTTCAAACCCTGTAAAAATTGTAGATTCTTTTTGCTTGCCACAGCCTGTATCGTAATGGCAATTGAACTGCTACAGCTTGTATTAGCAGTGGGCTCCTGCGACATTGATGATTTGATTTTAAATTTTTTTGGAGCAGGGGTTGCCTTCTTGATTTTACAAATAAAATCTATCAAAAAATTGGTAAACAAGTTGATGTTTTTATGGTAAAATAAATAAAAAGAAACATAACGTACCAGTATATGCAATACCTACCTAGCAAATGATGTAGCACGTTTCTTGAAAAATGTGATTACGCATGTTGCGAAGGAGGTATTTTTATGTTTGAAAAAAATCAAGAAAACAATTTATCGGTGCAAAGACAGGAGGAAACCTATCAGTTTATTCGAAATTCTGTCATGAAGGCGCAGCAAAAGGTCTACACCGCTGTAAATGCTGCAATGGTCAGTGCCTATTGGGAAATTGGTCAGCAGATTTATCTGGTCTGCGGGGAAAATGAGCGTGCTGCTTATGGCAAGCAACTATTGGCGTACTTGTCGGAAAAGTTAACGGCAGAATTTGGAACCAGCTTTAATGAACGTAATTTAAGGTATATGCGTCAATTTTATTTAACGTTTCCAATTCGGAACGCACTGCGTTCCGAATTGAGTTGGACGCATTATCGTTTGCTGATGCGAGTGTCTGATGAGAAGGCAAGGATGTTCTATTTGGAAGAATCCGCCAAAGCCGGTTGGAGTTCACGTCAACTGGAACGGCAAATTCACACCATGTATTATCAACGTATTTTGGCAAGTCAAGACAAAGCAAGTGTGGCGGCGGAAATTGAAAAGACGGTGCCAAAACCGGAATATGAAAAAATCATCAAAGACCCATATGTGTTGGAATTTTTGAATTTGCCGGCAAATGAACATTTTTACGAAACAGATTTGGAGCAGGCACTCATTGACCATCTACAGAAATTTTTGTTGGAACTGGGACGCGGTTTTTCCTTCGTGGCCCGGCAAAAGCACATCAACTTTGATGGGAGACATTTTTATATTGATCTTGTTTTTTATAACTACATATTAAAGTGTTTTGTGCTGGTGGATTTAAAGATGGAGGACTTGACTCATCAGGATATTGGGCAAATGCAGATGTATGTGAATTACTACACGCGGGAACTGATGAACGAAGGGGACAATCCACCTATCGGCATTTTGCTATGTGCAGACAAAAGCGACACTCTGGTGCAATATACTTTACCGGAAGACAACACCCAAATTTATGCAGCAAAATATTTGCCGTATATGCCTACGGTCGAGGAATTACGTAAAGAGTTGAATTTGACTGATTTTAAGAAAGTGGAAAAATAAAATCAAATACTTGACAATTTATCTTATATTGCATATCCTAAATATAGGATAAATCATATATTTGGGAAAGGAGGACAGATGTCAAAATATCAAGTGATATTTTTTGAAACCAGTAGCGGGAAATGCCCTGTGGAAGAGTTTGTCAACTCACTTGATGTTAAACTATCTGCGAAACTTTATCGCCTGCTTGTGATGATATCCGAAAATGGACCGGATTTGAGAGAACCGTATTCAAAACACTTAGATGATGGTATTTTTGAATTACGTGCAAAGGTTGGAACAAATCTTTCACGTGTGTTATATTTCTTTTTCTCGGGACATAAAATTATTGTTACCAATGGGTTTGTGAAAAAGACACAGAAAACACCAAAAGGGGAAATTGATAAAGCAAAAGCCTATAGGGAAGAATATAAGCAAAGGGAGGGTCTGTAATATGAAAACACTTGAAAATGCTCTAAATGAACAAATGAAGAATCCTGCGTTTAAAGCAGAATACGAAGCGCTAGAACCTGAATTTGCTATTATTCAGGCAATGATTGATGCGAGAAAACGGTCTGGCTTGACGCAAAAGCAACTTTCTGAAAGAACCGGTATTGCGCAAGCAGATATCAGCAAATTGGAAAGTGGAAATGCCAATCCATCGTTAAAAACAATGCAACGACTTGCATCCGGCATGGGAATGAAACTTAAGATAGAGTTTTTGTCAATAGAAGGATAGTGGTTTTAGAGAACAAACCCCAAAAGCTACAGGAAGGACCTTAAAGAAAAAATCTTTGAGGTCTTTTTTTACATTCATCAATTCTTAAACATTTTTTATCTTTTCTCTTCATGAAAAAACAGATATAGTATAGACAGAACAACAAATGAGGTGAGTCTGTATGTACAATATTTTAATCTGTGATGATGACCAGGACATTATAAACGCATTAAAAATATATTTCGCTGACCCAAATTATCATATCTATGAAGCCAACAACGGGATAGAAGCATCGGCTGTAATCAGCAGAGAAGAAATGCATCTGGTGCTGATGGACATCATC
>CAYMRI010000149.1:0-3931 GCA_964392835.1 uncultured Eubacteriales bacterium | reverse complement strand
AATATTTCCATGTTTAAAGAAAAGTTCCTTGGTAATCTTTTGATTCAGCATTTCCATATTCGCCTTATAATATGCATGAATGGAATTGATACAAGCCATATAACCGTGGAATGCATAACCAACTACATTATAGCGATTGATATTATGATAAAGGGTATCATTAAAGGAAGGTTCATTTCCCGCCTGCAGATTCCGATAAAGCAGGTCAATTAGAATTTCCTTCTTCATAATAAACATTTCCGCACAAATATTGGCTTTCTTTGCAATACCAATATTCTTGCTGACCCCTACGATCTTTCCGTCTTCATCCATATTCAGTGTGGTACAGTTCATAAAATCCTTATCCGCATTGGAAATAGGTTTATAAATCGCGATAATATCCGCCTCTGACTGTTCCGTAAATTTCCGAACTTCGTTTAAGTCCATATTGCAAACCATGTAAGAGGATGCCAGCACTACATATTCACTATGGCTTCTGTAGAGATATTCCATATTGTTCCGGAACATTTTAGAATCCCCCATCATAATGCCGGTGAGACTCTGATGGAATAGATAAAGACCGTCAATCTTACGGTTTAAATCCCATGGCTTTCCGGTTCCCACATGGTCTACCAAAGAGCGGGATTTGCTTTCGGCAAAAATACCCACATTTCGAATGCCCGCATTTACCATGTTGGACAAAATAAAGTCAATCACTCTATATCTGGCGGCGAAAGGAATAGAAGCAATCGGCCGGTTTGTGGTCAGGCTTCTGATATCGCTTTCGTTTTCACACACATTAATAATTCCCATGTATTCTCTCATCTTTATTCACCTCTTACCCTATATAATTGGATTCAATCACAACGCCTTCATCAATTAAGGCAATGTCTTTGGAGTTTCCTACCACCGTATTCGGTTTTACTGTTACATTAGAAGACAAAATCGCCTTGTCCACAATGACATTCTTCCCAATCACGCAATCGGACATAATAATGGAATTTGCCACTCTGGCATTCTCATCAATCTGCACCCCGGGAAAAATAACCGAATTGGAAACCTGACCGTGAATGATACACCCTTCGGAAATAATAGAATTTTCAATTTTGGCAGTCTTTCCCACAAATTGCGGCGGACGACTCATGTTTTGAGAATAAATAGGCCATTTAGGATTGAGCAAATCCGTCTTTCCATCTGAATTAATCAAATCCATATTGGCTTCCCAAAGACTTTCGATGGTTCCCACGTCCTTCCAATAGCCTTTGAAGGTGTATGCATACATCTTTCCTTTGTCCTGCAACATTTTGGGGATGATATTTTTGCCGAAATCGTAATCAGACTTGGGGTCTTTTGCATCTTCTATTAAATATTTTTTCAACTTCTGATAGTTAAAAATATAAATACCCATAGAGGCCAAATTGCTCTTGGGGTTGGCCGGCTTTTCTTCAAATTCTACAATCTTGGCATTTTCATCCGTATTCATAATACCGAAGCGGCTGGCTTCCTCCATTGGCACCGGAATCACCGCAATGGTAGCATCTGCACCCTTTTCCACATGATATTCCAACATTTCGGAATAATCCATTTTATAAATATGGTCACCGGAAAGAATCAAAATATAATCCGGGTCATATTCGTCACAGAACTGTAGGTTTTGATACACTGCATTGGCTGTTCCTTTATACCAGTCCGCACCTGCTGCTGTCTGATAAGGCGGCAACATTTGCACCCCACCATGCACTCTATCCAAATCCCAGGGGGAACCAATTCCAATGTGTAAATTCAGTTTCTGAGGTTTATACTGGGTTAAAACACCAACGGTATCAATCCCTGAGTTGGAACAATTACTCAATACAAAATCGATTATTCTGTACTTTCCGCCAAAAGCAACTGCAGGCTTGGCCACATTCTGGGTCAACAGCTTTAATCTGCTGCCTTGTCCTCCTGCTAAAATCAATGCGATGATTTTCTTTTTTATCATCCTTCTCCACCTTCCTGTTCTGTATATTTCTCAAATATCGGTTTTATCAAAAGCATACTGTTTGCCGGTATTTTCATTTCTATATAAAACGGTTGTCCGTTCCAAGTTTCATAAACCGGTTTCATCCTACCGGTGTTTGTAATTCCTTTGCCACCAAATATAGCAGCATCACTGTTTAACAACTCTCTATAATCCACAAAGCGGGGCACGCCTACTTTATAGTGTTCATAAGACACATTGGAAAAATTCAAAACCACCAGTAAAAAGTCATTTTGTTCTTTTCCGTGGCGTAAAAATGTCACAATGCTTTGTCCGCTGTTATCCCCATCTACCCAGGAAAAACTTGCCGAGCTATGTTCCATGCTCCAAAGTGCTTCCTCTTCCATGTATATGCGGTTCAGTTCCTTTGTATACCGCAAAGTTGCTTGTTGCATAGGCAAAAGGGTTTCTCGCTTCTGTTCCACAGCCGGCGTCCGCACCTGTCCCACCTGCCATTCCGATGCCTCACCCGATTCATTTCCCATAAAGGTCAGCTTCTTTCCCGGATGGGTCATCTGATATCCCAACAACACACGAAGCTGTGCAAACTGCTCACCGGACATCTTTTTCAGCAAAGAGCCTTTGCCGTGGACAGTTTCATCATGAGAAATGGGCAAACAATATCGTTCGTCAAAGGCCCGCAGCAAAGAATTCTTAATCAAAAAATGGCGCGGACTCCTGTACTCCGGTTGCACCTGCAGATAGGACAATGTGTCATGCATCCAGCCCATATTCCAGGTATAAGTAAACCCAAGGCCTCCCAAATAATCCGGACGGGTTACCCGTTCCCAGCCACCGGATTCCTCTGCAATGGTAATAGCGCCTTTGCCATTGCGCACCACTGCCCGATTTAACTTTTTCATAAAGTCAATGGCATCAATATTTTCCAATCCCTCATATGCATTATACAATGCAGGATTGCGATAATTCCGGTTACCACCATTGTCGCTTCCATGATAAAGCAAATTGGAAACTGCATCTACGCGCAGTCCGTCTACATGGAATTCTTCTAAAAAATAAAATGCACTGGACAACAAAAAGCTCTGCACTTCCCCTTTTGAAAAATCAAAGTTACAAGTTCCCCACAATGCATTGCGACTTTTGGCAATTTCATCACCCTCATAAAGACCGGTTCCGTCAAACTGCACCAAGCCATGGGCATCCTTTGCAAAATGGGAAGGCACCCAATCTAAAATGACACCGATACCGGCCTGATGACAGGTATCCACAAACACGCGAAAATCTTCCGGCGTGCCATAGCGGGAAGTTACCGCATAAAAACCGGTGGTCTGGTATCCCCAGGACTCGTCCAACGGGTGTTCCGTAATGGGCATAAGTTCAATGAAATTGTAGTGCATCTGCTGTAAATAAGGAAGGCACTGCTGGGCCAGGGCTTGAAAATCCATATTAGGGAATGTGCTGCAATGCATTTCATAAATGTGCATCGGTTGATTGGGAGCCATGGCGCTTTTGCGGTTTGCCATCCAATCGGCATCCTTCCAAGTATATGCAGCATTTAAAAAATTACTGACAACGGAATGTCTTTGGGGCCGCAAAGTAGCCTGTAACGCGAAGGGGTCTGCCTTTTGTACCCATTGTCCCTTCCGGGTTAAAATACGGTACTGGTAAGCGTCACCCACACATGCCTCCGGAACCGTTAATGTCCAAATTCCGTAGGCGTCTATCAAATGCATTGTATGTAATGATCCATTCCAATGATTAAACGTACCGACTACTTGCACTTGCAGTGCGTTAGGTGCCCATAGCGTAAATTGCACCCCTTTTTCCTGTGGAAAGGATCCCAGAAACTGATATGCCGCATAGCAGTTTCCCTCGCAAAATACTCGCAACTCTGTGTCTTTCATTCTGCGCAACCTTCCGTGTATGTAATTATTTACTGCTGTAGATAATTATACTCTTTTCCAAAAGGAG
>CAYMRI010000148.1:0-4030 GCA_964392835.1 uncultured Eubacteriales bacterium | reverse complement strand
GCCATACGCATGGTGCTGGTGCCGTTGTATGCGATAGCAACCACATTATCCAAAGTCAACGCTGCGGGAAATACATAACCGCCGCAATAGTCAATATGTTCACCGATTAAATTTACACGGCCGGGTGCGGCAAAGAAGTGAATTTCGTTTTTATTATCAGGAAAAATCTCCTGGAATTTCTTCTGTAACATGTCTTTTCTCTCTTGCATATCAAAGCCCTCATTCTTTCTATAAAAATATTTGTAAGTATTTTACAATAATTTGTGACAAGTTACAAGAAAATATGGTAGAATAGAAAACGAAATTTTTTTGTGACGGAGGTAAGACAGAATGAGTTACATGGAAAAATACAAAGAATGGCTGGAAAATCCTTTTTTCGATGAGGAAACCAAAGCAGAGCTGCGTGGAATTGAGAATGATGAAAAGGAAATTGAAAGCAGATTCTATAAGGATTTAGAATTTGGTACCGCCGGACTTCGTGGCGTGCTGGGAGCAGGTACCAACAGAATGAATAAATATACGGTAAGAAAGGCAACCCAAGGCCTTGCAATTTCTATTTTAAAAACAGGAAAGGAATTTGCAGATAAGGGCGTTGTGATTGCTTATGACAGCAGACACATGTCTAAAGAATTTGCATTTGAAACTGCCTTAACTTTAAACGCCAACGGCATTAAGGCTTATGTGTTTGACGAATTGCGCCCGACACCGGAACTTTCTTTTGCGGTGCGCTATTTGCAGACTGCTGCCGGTATTGTGATTACTGCCAGCCACAACCCCAAACAGTATAACGGCTATAAGGTGTATTGGGAGGACGGCGGACAACTGCCCCCAAAAGACAGTGACAGAGTATTGGCTGACATTGCTTCTGTGAAAAATATTGCAGGCATCGAAATTGCGGATTACGATGAGAGTATTAAGAGCGGGTTGCTGACCATTATCGGAAAAGAAGTGGATGATGCATATATTGCTTCTTTGGAAACCCTTTCGATTAATGTAAAGGAATTGCAGGATGTTGCAAAAGATTTGAAAATTGTATATACCCCGTTTCACGGTGCAGGGTACAAGCTGGTTACCAGAGTATTGGAAGAAATCGGTTTCCACAATGTGACGTCTGTACCGGAACAGGTGGAACCGGACGGGGAATTCCCCACAGTGGCATCTCCTAACCCGGAAGAAAAGGCTGCGTTTAAACTGGCCATTGCCCTTTCTGAAAAAATTGATGCAGATTTGACGTTGGGAACCGACCCGGATTCCGATCGTGTAGGTGTAGTGGTCAAAGATGATGACGGAGAATATTTTGTGTTGGAAGGAAACCAGACAGGTTTGCTTCTGGCGGATTATATTTTGTCTCAAAGAACGGAAAAAGGCATGATGCCGGAACATCCGTATTGTATTTCCACCATTGTTTCTTCTAATTTGACAGAAGTGATTTGTAAGCACTTTGGCGTGGAATATATGAATGTGTTGACCGGTTTTAAGTTCTTCGGCGAAAAAATTCATCAATATGATGACAATGGCTTAAAGAATTATGTCATGGGCTTTGAAGAAAGTTTTGGCTACCTCATCGGCACCTTTGTAAGAGATAAAGATGCAGTGGTTGCCTGTATGATGATTGCAGAAATGGCAGCGTTCTATAAAAAGAAGGGAATGACCTTGTATGATGCATTACAGGCAGTTTATGCAAAATACGGGTACTGCTTTGAAAGAACCATTGCCTTTACCTTAGCCGGTTTGGAAGGGATTGCCACCATCAGCAATGCCATGACCACATTAAGAAGCAATCCACCTGCAAAATTCGGTGAGATTCAAATTGCGGCACTGCGGGATTATCAAACCTGTAAGCGTATCGACTTGGCAACCGGAGAAGTGACAGACATTGATTCTCATAAGTCCAATGTGCTCTATTTTGAAATCAATGAAACTGATTGGTTCTGCATTCGTCCTTCCGGTACGGAACCTAAGATTAAAGTGTATCTTGGGGTAGCACGGAGCACAAAAGAAGAAGCAGAACAGGCAAGAGAACATTTGATTGAGAATGTAATGGGTGTGATTCGTCCGCTTTTGGGACAATAAGGGTTTACAAACAAAATTGATGATGCTAGAATATTTAGAATAAACGATTTTGGAAAGTGAGGAAACAACATGAACAGAATGGTTTTGGCAGTCTTAGTTAAGAATACCTCCGGTGTTTTGGCCAGAGTAGCATCCTTGTTCAGCAGACGTGGTTATAACATTGATAGTTTGACCGTGGGGGAAACCATGGACAAGAATGTTTCCAGAATTACCATTGCCTGTACCGGTGATAAACTGATTCTGGAACAGATTGAGAAACAGGTGTCTAAACTGATTGATGTCATTGAAATTATTGATTTATCAAAGGTGGATTCCGTTTTTCGTGAATTGGTGCTGATTAAGGTCAAAGCAAATAATCAGACACGGGCATCTATCTTGGAAATTGTAAATGTATTCCGTGCAAAGACCATTGATATTGCAGCAGAAACCTTGGTCATTGAAATGACCGGAGACCGTGGTAAGACCAATGCCATGATTGAATTGTTGAAACCTTACGGTATTGTAGAATTGATTAAAACCGGTTTGACCGGAACATCCAGAGGTGCTTTGAGTTTAGGCGGTGTGGATGATTAACAGACGTTTTATATAATAATTTTTATATAACTATTTTTACAGGAGGCTATGAAAGATATGGCAAACATTTATTATGAAAAGGATTGTAATTTAGCAGTATTAAGCGGAAAGACCGTGGCAATTATCGGTTACGGTAGCCAGGGACATGCGCACGCTTTGAATTTAAAGGATTCCGGTGTAAACGTTGTTGTTGGCTTGTATGAAGGCTCCAAATCCAAAGCAAAGGCTGAAAGCCAGGGTTTGACGGTTGTGACTGTAGAAGAAGCTACCAAAATGGCTGATGTTATCATGATTTTGATTCCGGATGAAAAGCAGGCTTCTGTTTATAAGAAGAGCATTGCACCGTACTTGACAGAAGGTAAGACTTTGGCATTTGCACATGGTTTTAATATTCACTTTAAGCAAATCGTTCCTCCTTCTGATGTTAACGTTATCATGGTTGCGCCGAAGGGACCCGGACACACAGTTCGTTCTGAATATGTTGCAGGAAAAGGTGTTCCTTGCTTGATTGCTATTGAACAGGATGCAAACGGCAAAGCGTTGGAAACCGGTTTGGCATATGCTTTGGGTATTGGTGGCGCAAGAGCTGCGGTATTGGAAACTACTTTCCAATGTGAAACGGAAACAGACTTGTTTGGTGAACAAGCAGTCTTGTGCGGTGGTGTGACTGCGTTAATGCAGGCTGGTTTTGAAACTTTGGTAGAAGCCGGTTATGACCCGAGACATGCATCCATGAAATGAAACTGATTGTAGACCTGATATACGAAGGCGGTTTCTCCAGAATGCGTTATTCTATTTCTGATACTGCTGAATTTGGTGACTATGAAACAGGTAAGAGAATGATTACCGAAGAAACCAAGAAGGAAATGAAGAAGGTTTTGGAAGAAATTCAGGATGGTACTTTTGCAAGCAAGTGGATTGCTGAAAACAATAACGGCAGAGCACACTTTATTGCTACCAGAAGAAACAAGTCTGAACACCAATTGGAAAAGGTTGGTCAGGAAATCAGAAAATTCTATTCTTGGAATAAGGAGAACTAAGAAATGCGGAGTGATACAGTAAAAGTTGGTGTCGATAAGGCGCCGCACCGTTCACTTTTTAATGCACTGGGATTGACAAATGAAGAACTGGCAAGACCGATTATCGGTATTGTCAGTTCTCAAAATGATATTGTTCCGGGACATATGCATCTGGATAAAATTGTGGAAGCGGTAAAGACAGGGGTTTCCATGGCGGGAGGAACTCCGCTGGTATTTCCGGCAATTGCTGTGTGTGACGGGATTGCTATGGGACATATCGGTATGAAATATTCTCTGTGTACCAGAGAATTAGTAGCAGACTCCACAGAAGCTGTTGCTATGGCACATCAGTTTGATGGTTTGGT
>CAYMRI010000147.1:0-4032 GCA_964392835.1 uncultured Eubacteriales bacterium | reverse complement strand
CTGACAAAGTGTAGGTATGTCCGGGTTTTAAAATAGTCTTATCCAAATCCTGATAGTATCTGGCTCTTCCGTATTCTACATGTTCTGTCACGGCAAGTTCAAAGGATTTTTGTCCTAAAAATGCCTGGGCTGTGGTAAAACTACTGGTAAAGGTACAATCGGCTATCCACTGGGCTGCTGTCCAATTGCCGGACTGTTCTGCACTGGAATTTTTCAAAAGGTTGACAGTATTGATACCCAGGGCGTGGGCTTTGCTGACTCTGTTTAATTGCTTGATATTGCTGGCAGTGCTGTTTGGTTCTGCTGCGGTATAGCTATAGGCAGCAGCTCCCATATCCTGTTCTTCTGTATGACTTTCTACGGATATGGTTCTGCCGTAATTATCAAATTGATAGGTTGTGTAAATATCATCAGCGTTGCCATAGATACCATCCAATCCTGTGGTACGGACAATGGTTGTATTGTATTTGCTTCTATCAAAGGTAATGACCTGTCCTAAAGAGCCGTCTGTACCATACTCTTCTACTTTGCTGACCATTTTCCCGGTGGCCAGAGAGGTATAGTAGAACTTGATTTGGTATCCATCATTATCTGTAACTATGAAAAGGGCACCATCAGAATCGTAGCTATAGTAGGTGTAACCGGTATCGTAGTAGGCTTTTACCATGTAGCCGTTGCTATCAAAATTAAAATATGTGGCTCTGCCAGCGGCATCTCGAAGATTGTAGGTACTGGAGTATCCTTGGGTTTGCAAAATTTTTCCTGCACCATCGGTAACACCGGTAATGAGACTTGCATCACTACTGCTATAATTGACGGTCATTCGATTGCCATTGTTATCTCGGATATAGTTGAGCAGACCGGTGGAATGGAATGCAATAATATTATCCTTATCATCTGTGATTTTATATTTCTCAGTGGTACTGGAAGAATCAATGAGCAGTTCCAATCCTAAGCCGTCTTCGTCCCAATAGGTGGTAGTGTCGTTTTCTGTTTTTTTGTAAAAATAGTGTTCTGTTCCGTCGGCATCAGTGTAGACATAGGGATATTGTGTGGCTTCTTCGCCTTCTAATCCATATTCTGTAGATGGTAGCAGAGTTTGCTGAATATTTAGGCGGAAGCCTTTTCCAATGGTGGGCGTAGTTTCGTTATAGACTTCTCCTGCCATGTAGCCGTTGTATATGGCATACAGGCTGGCAGGCATGAGATTACCGCCGGTGGAAACACCGTTGGTAACAAATACTAGGTTACCGGTGTAGTCGTTAATGTATGCCATCCCTGCTGTTCCGGCGCTTACCTGGGTGTACGTCCAGTAGGATTCCAACCCTTTGTTGTTACGGTAGATAATGGTAAACCAAGGACGATATGCATCATTGATTTCATAGGAGGCAGTGGAGAAAAATCGCATTTGTTGATTTCTGCTTTCACTCTCTGTGGCAGAGATGAACATAACTCCATAGTTTGGGGTACCGTTGTACCATGCTTTTACAAGACTGGTAATGTTAAAGTTTAGTTGATAGTTTCCATCCCCTGATGTAGATGTAATGTAGTCAAGAACAACAGGGTCATAGGTGATATTGCTGTTCCAGCAGACACTGTCAGTTTCCCATCTTTTGGTAATTTGATGCGCATTGATTTGCATGGTAGCATCATTTACTCTTTGTACCAAGGAAATATATGCTGCCACTACCATATCTCCTTTATTTAAGGTTGGTAATGTTCCGGGTTTTATAAGGGTTCTTGTCACGCCATAGTCATTCCCACGACCTACATAGAAAGTACCTTCATGATGGTTCCCACCAACACCATATTCATAAGAAGGATTTGCTGAGGATATAAATGCTCCGTGATCGGTGTTCCATGTTTGCTCGGTTTGGACTGCGGGGTCTAGCATAACCGGATAAACTCTTTCTTCTGCCTGTAGCCAGTCTTTGTCGGCAGTTAGAAGTACTTCCACTTTTTTATTCTTTTGACTAACAAGCGTCAAAGTAACGGCGGTACTGGTTTCCCCTGCTGCGTCTGTCATACAGGGAGCAGACAAGATGTAAACGATATTACCATCACCATCTTTTAAATGAATGGTTTGGGCATCTGCCTGGTATGCAGTCAATTTATCGATGCGATATTGAATGGTATATGTATTTTGCGCTTGTGGTGTTTTTAAGATGATATTTTCTTTGACACCTGCGGGTTGAATAAAATATTGTAAATCCGCATCTAGAAAAGCATCTTCATAGAAGACTTCTTGTTGAATATTGGTAAGGTTTAAATAGGCATCGTTGCCTTCGTAGGTTTGGTCGTTGGAAATGACTTGCCCTTTTGTGCCGTTGACATTTTCATAACCCCAACTGATGGCATATCCGTCTACGGTCATTTTTACCATATTGTTGGTTTTGGCTTTATTAGAAAGGCGAATGTCTTTGTCACTATTTTTGTTTTTCAACTCATCATTTTCTTCTGTGACGGAGTTATCATATTGTTGCCAGGAGCCGTTTTCATCCTGATAGTGGACGGGTTCTTGGTATTGCACAGCGTAATAACTGCCGTCAGATAGGCGGAAATGTTTGGTGTCGGCGGTACGTTTTTCCTCCACTTCAGCTAGAATGGTAGGAATGGGTTCTTCTTCGCCATCCAGTTCTGATTGCACAGTTGAAATGGAATTGGATTCTTCCGTTTCTTGCGAAGTTTGTGCATACACAGGTTGTATCACCTGAAAAAGCATGGTAATTACCAAAAAGATTGCTAGAACTTTGTAACTGATATGTGTTTTCATACTGCATTCCCCCTTATTTACTTGTAATGAATATTCATGGATACTGTTTCCGACTTTTACATTACCTAGCGTAGCATACTATATTTGGAAATGCAATATGTAATGCTTTATTTTTTATACTAATTGTGTAAATCCGCCACTTCACCGGCATCTTTCGTTTTTCGGCGGAGTGCTTTCGGTCATCTCGCCAAAAGCGGCGGTTGCGCTTCCGCATCTCGGCGGTTATGGCGAATTTTTCATCCGTATCTGCAATTTTCCAAAAGGGGATTCATGAAAAAACAAGATGCCCCCTGAAAAACCGCCACAAAAGCAAAGATGACCGACGCAAAGGCACCACAAATGGCAAGATGCCGATTGAGTGGCGGTTTCTGCCAAATCATATTTCATCAATACACAAATAGCACCATGCCCAAGAATTGCAGAATGCTGCCGGCCAGCACAAACAAATGCCAGATGGAATGCATGTAGCGATGTTTTTTCTGGACGTAAAAGGCAATACCGCCTGTATAGGCAACCCCGCCGGCTGCAATTAAAATAATACCGCCCAAAGGCACATTGGAAATAAAGAGCCCAATGTTCCAGACAACCGCCCAACCCATGGCAACATATAATACCATGGAAAGTTTTTTGAATTTTTCAATACTCAATGCATTGAGAACGATACCGATAATGGCCAATGCCCACAAAATGGAACACCACACAATCCCCTGCACGCCCCCAAAGCCAACCAAAGTCACCGGGGTATAGGTACCTGCAATCAACAGAAAAATGGAAGAATGGTCAAAAATGCGAAACACTTTTTTCGCCGTCGGATTGGTCAGGGCATGATACAAAGTAGACGAAAGATATAACACAATTAAAGAAACACCGTAAACCACAGCACTGACCACTGCCAAAGCGGTTCCTGTTCCAACAGCTGCTTGCACAATACACAGAACTAACGCAGCAATAGAAAGCGCTGCCCCTACGCCGTGGGTTACCGCATTAAAAATTTCCTCCCCAAGGGTATACCTTTTTATTGCATCTTTTTCCATCCCGTCATTCTCCTTTTCGCTCATAAATAAACTAACATCTAGTATTCAATACTAGATGTTAGTTTATCACAACCACGTGAACATTGCAATACTATTTTTCACGTCGTAACAAATACTCGACCAAGCTTTGCAAAAAGGTGGCTTTTTCGCCGTAGCCCTCCAAGCGCTTCTTTGCCCGCTCCGTGTAGGCCTCCATTGCTTCCTTGCAACGGGGAATACCGTACA
>CAYMRI010000146.1:0-4059 GCA_964392835.1 uncultured Eubacteriales bacterium | reverse complement strand
CTGCCATTATATACATATTTGTAATGGGCTTTCAGCGTATTTGCCTTGTCATACCATTTTTCTGCAACAATCTGACCGATGCTGTTGTAGGTAACCTGCATGGTATCGCCGTTGGCATAGGTAACTGCTTTCAATCGACCATTGCCGTTTTTGTAAGTATATGCTACCAGCTTTTCATCCTTGCCGGTAACCCCAATGGATTCCAGATTATGGAATGGGTTATAGGAAAGGGTATACTGCATTTCATCCCCACGGGTGATATTGGTCAAGTTATCAAAAGAATCGTAGGTATAGGACACATCTGCAAGAGTATTGTCATTTGCATCCTTGCTGGTAACTTTGGTGGTTCTGCCTGCTGCATCATATTCGTATGCCGTTTTGTTGCCACAACGGTCTGTCACTTCTTCATTTTGGGATGTGATTGCATTTACCATATATGCTGTTGTATTTCCTCTGCCATCCACTTCTGCAATCAGGTCATTGCCGTTTTGGTATTGGAAACTTCCATAAATGGTGCCAAATTCTCCGTCGGTAAAGGTGGTTTGGGTCAATGCATTACCAAAGTCATCCATCATTTCTTCAAAAGATGGGGTTTCTTCTGTTGTATCGTTTTCTTCTTCGCACATTTCCTCTTCGCCAACTGTCGTTTCTGTTGTTCCTGTAAAATCAGAAGCAGATAAACCTTTTTCAATACTGTTTCTTACCAACTGAATATCATCAAAGTAGACATATCCAAAGTTATAGCTGTAGTCACAGTAAACCTTTAAGGTACGAATGGTTTTGTATGCTTCTTTTGCAAACTGCACAGACGCCAATTGCCATTCCTGGGTGCACGGAGAAAACGTTGCAATATGATCGTCCTCTCTGGTGCCATCGGTATAAGTAATTTCCGCGCGCAATTGGAATTTGCTTTCCTGCGCATCTGTTCTGGTTCTTTCCGGCAAACTGCAAGCTTTTGCCCAGCCGCTTAAGGTAAATGTTTCCCGTACATTGGTGTATGTTTTTACCGGTACTTCCTGATAAACCATACAAGAAGCGGAAATATCACCTTGCATCTTTAAGGCTTTTTCCATGTTAAACTTGGTATCCGTTACCACTTCTTCCCTGCCACATGGACACCAGCCGGCTAAACCTTTTTCAAAGTTACCGTTGATTAACATGTTATAGCTGTTGGCATAGGGATTATTTTCCAATTGAGCTGCGTCTACATAAACAGTTCCCCTGCCTTGCAAATAGATACCCACTTTTACTGCTTGGGCCTCTGTAATATCAAAAGGCACTACCAAGCGGAGATAGTCGTTGGTCTTTTGGGCAATGCGTTCGCTTTTTGCCAAAACGGTGCCATCTTCTGTGGTTACCTGCAGATAAAAACCCGGATTTGATATGAACGTTCCTTGTACATTGGTTAATACCTTTGTATAAGCAGAGAAGGTGTAGCTTCCTGGTGCCAACACATCGGTTAACTGATAGATACCATTGGGAACAATCCCATTTATTCCATTACTAATACGAAGCATTTTATATCCAAACAAAGCCCCATTTTTGTAGTTATATGCTTGTACTGCAAAATCTCCGGTATTTTCCGGTGCCTCTGTCCAGTTGTCCAGGGATTCAAAGTTGTGATTCAGCAACAAATTGTTAATATTGCTGACCACAGAAGCGCCGCCATCCCCGCTGTAGGGATGAATGCCACTGCCACCTTCGTTTACAGACTGATTACCGGTCTCTTCCGTATACAAATAGCTACCTAAGGTATTTCCTTCTGCATCAAAGGTATATACAGTTTTCAACACATTTTCTTCTGTCTCTTCATCTTCCGGTTCTATGGTGGTAACAACTGTTCTTCTTGCCGCAAGAGAATATTGGAAGGCACTCCTTTGTCCCTGTACCCAATCGGTGCCGTCAAAGCCATATTCTGTTACGCCGCTGACTCTGGTTCCGTTGTGCGTGTATGTAACCTTGTAAACCGGGTTGTTGGCAGCATCGGATAACAAAATTTCCGTAGGCAAATAACCGTTATTGGCATCATAGGTAATGTTAGCGGTTCTGCCATCCGGATAGGTAATTTGTGTCAGGCATTGGTCATCATAACCATATACAATCTCACTTTCATCCGGTGCTGTGATTTTTGTAAGGGCACCATCGGTATATTCCAAGGTAAATACTCTGCCTGCGCCATCGGTAATGGAAGTCAATCTGCCTTCTGTGTAGGTAAAGTTCTGGCAGTTACCATGTGCATCTTCCACCTGTACCAGTTTCCCTGTAGCATCAAATCGTCTGATTTCTTCGCCCAAATACAATTCTTCCTTGTATGGGTCATAGGTGTAGCCTTCTCCATTAACTGCTTCAAACAGATAGTAGTTACAACATTGTCCGTTTTCTTGATAGAAGCAGCGTTGCAACTCTGCATCGGTTCCTTCTTTTAAGTAGATTTCTTCTCCATTTTCGTCTACATAGAGATAACCTGCATAGTTGGTTCCTTCATGGGTAAAGGTCTTGCTTTGGAAGTGTTGCATCCAGTTACCTCTCCAGCCCTTTCCCACATGCATATTGGAAAAATCTCCTGTACACAAAGCGATTGCTTCGTTGTTGGTATACAGATGTTGTGACAGCGCGCTGTTGTAGGTGTGTTGTAATGTTACCGGCATACGGTTACCACCCCAAGCAAAATCTTCTGCGGTTAAAGTGAGACTACCATTTTTCAAATCAACAGAACCACTTCCCAATCTGCCAAGTTCATGGGTATGCCCTTGTGCACCACCGTTGGAGCCGTAAGAGGAAGTATAGGTAACCACCAATTGGGGTTGATTGGAACCATTGCCTACCCCGTATAAGGTAATGTTTTGTGCGCTGGTGTTATCTTCAAACAAAGATTTTACCACAAGCCCTACGGGTTCCGTTCCGTCATTTAAGGTTTGGTCTAAAAGGGTTGTCACATCAAAGGTATACTTTACACCGCTGCCGCACTGCAACACTTCATAATCCAACAACTGCTCGCTTTCTGTAGGTGTACAAGTTCCGGCAGTGATCTCATCTGTGACTTGGTACAAACCGATTTTTGCTGTGCTACCACCGGAGCAGTTGGTGGTTTTCTGTGTCAACACCAATTCCGCCTTCTGGATACGAGGATTTGACCGCATAGTAGGCATATGCAAAGAAAGATACATTCTCTTGGCACTGTTTGCGCCGCCTGTCGTACCTACGACATGGGTGGTACTGTTGGTCATGGTGCCATTCTGCCAGCTGTATGTGGTCATCTGGGCTGCACCTGCCACAACTACCTGCGGGTCAATCACAACCGGATATGCCCTATCCTCTGCCTGTAACCAGGCTTTGTTTGCTGTAACGGTTAAGAGGATTTCTTCTTCCGACAAATTTTTCACGGTATATGCAACCTTGTCCGAATCATTGCCATTGGCATCCGTCATAAAGGGTGCCGGAATACAGAAGACTTCTGCGCCTGTTTCCTTGGAGAAGAAACGCAACGCTTTCTCCTCTTTGCAAAATTCCATAGTCAGATTTTCATACTGTAGACGGAACGCATATTGGGAAGGGGCTGTCTTATCCTTTAATACAATATTTTCCTTGACACCGTTGTCCCTTACCACATACTCCAAATCTTCCTGCTGTCCTACATTTGAAAATACCACTTTGTTGTTTGCTTTTTGCAAGGGGAAAATGCCTTTTCTGGACTGTTTCCCCTGCTTGGGTAAAGAAAGGGTAACGCGGCAATTGTCTTTTTCCATGGAAAACAGTTCTTCACCGTCTGCTTCTTTTGGGAAGCGCGCCCGGAAGCTGTTTTTTGCATTTACATAGTTCTTGCCGTCTTCTTCCTCTACCACTGTGTTGTCAATTTCTTCCAAGCTGTTTGTTTCTGCCTGTTGGAAGTGTACCGGTGTTCCGTAAAATACCGCCTGCTTTGCGTTTTTCATTTGGAACACTTTTTTGTTTGGTTGCCGCATATTTCTTTCTTCTACGGCAATTTCTTTTGTTTCTGTCCGGGCTTCTTGTAAAATCAAGGTTTCTTCCCCAGTGATAATTTTGATTTCTTCTTTCATT
>CAYMRI010000145.1:0-4094 GCA_964392835.1 uncultured Eubacteriales bacterium | reverse complement strand
GTAGAGCCGGGCTGGATCACCAGCAACCAGATTGAAGCTGCCAGAATTGCAATGACCAGATTCATTAAAAGAGGCGGTCAGGTTTGGATTAAGATTTTCCCGGATAAGCCGGTAACACAAAAAGCTGCAGGTACTCGTATGGGTAGTGGTAAAGGTGCTCCGGAATACTGGGTAGCAGTTGTAAAACCGGGAAGAGTTCTGTTTGAAATTGCAGGCGTTCCTGAAGAAACTGCAAAAGAAGCATTGAGACTTGCAATGCACAAACTTCCCATTAAAACAAAGTTTGTAAAACGCGAGGAAGAGGAGGTTGAAGCAAATGAAGGCTGAAGAATTAAAGAGCTTGCGAATTAAATCTGTTGCTGAGCTGGAAAGCGAAGTAAAAGAATTAAAGTCAGAATTGTTTAAGTTAAGATTTCAGCTTGCTACAAATCAACTTGACAATCCTGTAAAGATTAGAGAAGTTAAGAAAGATATTGCAAGAGTGAAGACGTTAATCAAGGAAAAAGAACTGAACAAGTAATGTACTTGAATTTGAAAGGAGGTTATCCGACTTGGCTGACAGAAATTTGAGAAAAACAAGAGTTGGTAAAGTAATCAGTAATAAAATGGATAAGACCATTGTCGTTGCAGTAGAGACAAGTGTCAAGCATCCAATTTATAAGAAGTTCGTTAAGACCACATACAAGTTGAAGGCACATGACGAAAACAATGAATGTGGTGTAGGGGATAAAGTAAAAGTTATGGAAACCCGTCCGCTTAGCAAAGATAAGCGTTGGAGACTGGTTGAAATCGTAGAGAAGGCGCAATAAGCGATTAGAAGGAGGTACTGGAATGATACAAGTACAAACAAGACTTAAGGTTGCTGATAATACTGGTGCCAAAGAAATTATGTGTATAAAAGTTCTTGGTGGTTCCAAGAGAAGATATGCAAACATCGGTGATGTCATTGTTGCTTCTGTAAAGACAGCAACACCGGGCGGCGTTGTAAAGAAAGGCGATGTAGTAAAGTGCGTTGTCGTTCGTTCTAAGAAAGGGATTAAGAGAAATGATGGTTCTTATATCCGTTTTGATGAAAACGCAGCAGTTGTTATCAAAGATGACAAGAACCCCAGAGGAACACGTATTTTTGGCCCTGTAGCTAGAGAATTGAGAGACAATGATTACATGAAGATTGTATCTCTTGCTCCGGAAGTACTTTAAGGAAGGAGAATTATATTTATGGCAGGTTTAAAAGTAAAAAAAGGTGATAATGTATATATCCTTTCCGGAAATGACAAAGGAAAGACCGGTAAAGTGCTGAGCGTAAATCCCAAGAATTCTACAGTCATTGTAGAAGGAATCGCAGTGGCAACAAAGCACAAGAAGCCCAGAGGCGTGAAAGAACAGGGTGGTATTCTTCACATTGAAGCTCCCATCGATGCTTCCAACGTAATGGTTGTTTGCGATAGCTGCAAGAAGCCTACTAAGGTTGGTGCTAAGGTTACCGGCGAAGGTAAGGATGCAGTAAAAGTAAGAGTTTGTAAGAAGTGCGGCGCAGAATTGAAGACTGCTTCTTATAAGAAAGAGAAATAATAGTTTCCCTTGAAAGGAGGTAATAGTCAAATGGCAAGATTGAAAGATAAGTATATTTCTGAAGTGGCACCTGCAATGCAGGCAAAGTTTCAGTATAAGAATGTAATGCAAATTCCGAAGCTCGAAAAAGTCGTAATTAACATGGGCGTTGGTAAAGCAAAGGATGATTCTAAGGCTTTAGACAATGCAATGAGAGATTTGGGTATTATTACCGGTCAGAAGCCGATTGCTACCAAAGCAAGAAAGTCTGTTGCAAACTTTAAAATCAGACAAGGCATGAACATCGGTTGCAAAGTAACCCTGCGCGGCGAAAAGATGTATGAATTTGTAGATAAAGTATTTAATATTGCACTCCCAAGAGTAAGAGATTTCAGAGGTGTTTCCAATACCGCTTTTGATGGCAGAGGAAATTACGCACTCGGCTTGAAGGAACAGTTGATTTTCCCGGAAATTGAGTACGATAAAATCGGTGATATTCAGGGAATGGATATTATGTTTGTTACAACGGCGAAAACCGATGAAGAAGCAAAAGAAATGCTTACACTGATGGGCATGCCGTTCGCTAAATAAGGAGGGAATGTTTCGTGGCAAAGAAATCAATGATCATTAAGTCACAAAGAGCACCTAAATACTCCACAAGAGCACACAACAGGTGTAAGTTATGCGGAAGACCGCATGCGTATATTAGAAAGTTTGGTATTTGTCGTATCTGCTTTAGAGAATTGGCTTATAAGGGTCAAATTCCCGGCGTGAAGAAGGCAAGTTGGTAAGATTACTTTAGGAAAGAGAGGTAGACTACATGCAAATCAGTGACGTTATTGCAGATTTATTGACAAGAATCAGAAATGCTGGTTCCGCAAAACATGAAACTGTTGATGTTCCTGCGTCCAGTGTAAAGCGTGCAATCGTTAAGATTTTACTCGATGAAGGTTATATCAAAGCAGTAGAAGAATTTGACGATGGTAAGCAGGGTATTATTAGAATTACCTTGAAATATGCTGCAGGAAAACAGCATGTTATCACAGGTATTAAAAGAGTTAGTAAACCGGGACTTAGAGTTTACTCTTCCAAAGATGAGCTGCCCAAGGTTTTAAACGGAACCGGTGTGGCAATTATCTCTACTTCTAAGGGCATCATGACAGACCGTCAGGCTCGTAAAGAAGGAATCGGTGGAGAAGTTCTCGCGTTTGTATGGTAAGAACGAATATCTGAAAAGGACTATATTGTCCATAATTTAAAGATCAGGAGGTTACGTACATGTCTAGAATAGGCAGAATGCCGGTTGTAATTCCTGCCGGCGTAGAAGTAAAAGTTGCAGACAATAATGAAGTGCAAGTAAAAGGACCGAAAGGGACTTTGACACAACAATTGAGTAGTGAAATGAAGATCACCGTAGAAGGCGGACAGATCATCGTGGAAAGACCGTCTGAAGATAAGAGACACAAATCTCTGCACGGCTTGACCAGAACCTTGATTAACAACATGGTTGTTGGTGTAACCCAAGGTTATGAAAAGAATTTGGAAATCAACGGTGTTGGTTACAGAGCTGCAAAGAACGGTAAGAAGTTAGTGTTAAGCTTAGGATATTCACATCCTGTAGAGATGGAAGAGCCAGAAGGCGTAACAGTTGAAGTTCCGGCACAAAACAAGATTGTTGTTAAGGGTATTGATAAACAAGCTGTTGGCGAATTTGCGGCTAAGATCAGAAGTAAGAGACAGCCTGAACCGTATAAGGGCAAGGGTATTAAGTATGATTACGAAGTGATCAGACGTAAAGAAGGTAAGACCGGCGGTAAGGGTAAGAAATAAGGAAGGAGTGAGAAGATATGGCAAATAAGTTAAGTAAAAATGATATCAGACTTAGAAAGCATGATAGAGTTCGTAAAAAGATTTCCGGCACACCGGAGCGTCCAAGATTGTGCGTATTCAGAAGCTTATCCAATGTATATGCGCAAATCATTGATGATACGACAGGAACTACACTTGTGGCTGCTTCAACTCTGGACGAGGCTCTTAAAGGTAAGATTGAGTTTGGCGGAAATATTGAAGCTTCAACCGCTGTTGGTAAGTTGATTGCTGAAAAGGCTTTGGCAAAAGATATCAAGCAGGTTGTTTTTGATAGAGGCGGATATGTTTATCACGGAAGAGTGAAGGCTTTGGCTGAAGCTGCCCGTGAAGGCGGACTTGAATTCTAATTGAAGGAGGGAATAAACGTGCAGCGTATAGATGCAAGTACATTAGAACTGAAAGAAAAAGTTGTTAACATTGGTCGTGTTACCAAGGTTGTAAAAGGCGGTAGAAATTTCCGTTTTAGCGTATTAGTTGTAGTTGGTGACGAAAACGGGTATGTTGGTGCAGGAACCGGTAAAGCAACTGAAATACCTGAAGCAATTAGAAAAGGTGTAGAGGATGCAAAGAAGAATTTGGTAAAGGTGCCCCTGTTGGATGGTACAGTACCTCACGAAGTAATTGGTACTTACGGTGCCGGTAAAGTGTTGATTAAGCCGGCTGCAGAAGGTACC
>CAYMRI010000144.1:0-4140 GCA_964392835.1 uncultured Eubacteriales bacterium | reverse complement strand
AGACATTCTGGATTTGTACCGGGATGATATAAAAAAGGCTGCTAAGAGGTATCATTCAAGAGTATCTGCATTGTTTGAGAATATTCCTGCTTATTTATCCACGCATGAAAAAAAGATAGTGTTGAAAGACATTGAAGCGGGCGCAACCTTTGATAAATATGATGATCCACTGTTTTGGTTGGATGATTCTATGATTTGCAATTTGTGCTATAAATGCAATGACCCCAATGTAGGCTTTGCACTTAATAAAAATGCTTCTTCGGTAAAATGTTACATGGGTGATACGGGGTTGTTGGTAAGTTTAGCATTCAGCGAAAACGAAATTATGGATCAGCAACTTTATAGACAAATTATGGATGGAAAGCTTTCGTTAAATGCCGGTATGCTTTATGAGAATGTCATTTCTCAGATGATATCCGCAAAAGGAAGAAAGCTGTATTTTTATACCAGATATAGTGAAGAAAAGCATCGCAATGATATTGAAATCGATTTTTTGCTTTCCAATGAAAGTAAAACAAATTTTAGAGTGTTTCCAATTGAAGTAAAATCATCTAAAAATTATACAAATATTTCTTTAGATAAGTTTAAAAATTTGTTTGGTAAGAAGATTGCAACGCAATACATTATTCATCCGAAAAACTTATTTGTAGATGGCGAAATTGTGAAGATACCACCATATATGTTTTGTGTGGCGTTTCAGTAGTTGAATGTAATCAATTTGCAACAGACATGAAGGAGTACCTAAAATGAAACAGTCTCGTAGCAACATATCCTCTATGCTTGGAACAATTGTAACCATCCAAGTGGACCACCCGTTGGGCAGTGTGCATCCCAAGCACCCCAATATCATCTATCCTGTCAATTATGGCTATATCCCCGGCACGCAAAGTGGCGATGGGGAAGAGTTGGATGTCTATCTGCTGGGTGTGAATGAACCGGTGAAGGAATATACTTGCCGGATTGTCGGCATTGTCTACAGAAAAATGATGTGGAGGACAAGCTGATTGCCGCGCCTGTGGGGCTGGAATTTCATCAGGCGGAACTGGAGGCTGCGGTAGATTTTCAGGAAAAATACTATCAAACAAAAATTGATGCCTTGTACCATAAATCTTGAGGTGTGATTTTATATCGCCGGACTATCAAGGGTATAGAGTATTTGTTGCTTTTGCAAACTTGCAGAACTTGGAGTGTTCCCAAAGGACATATGGAGCAGGGAGAAACGGAAGAGGAAACAGCCTTGCGAGAAGTTTTTGAAGAAGTGGGTATCAAAGTGGAATCTCTGGATGATTTTTGTGAGGAAGTCCATTACACTATTGGCAATCTTATAGAAAAGAGAGTGGCTTTGTTTGCGGCGGAAACAGGCGCTGAACCGCAAATTAGTCCAAGTGAAATACAAGAGTATCGCTGGGCAACGGCAGAGGAAGCTAAAGCGCTGCTTTATTCAGGTTACGGTGCTGTTTTGGATAAGTTAGAGGGAAAAATGTCCTGATTTAGTTTGCAGTGCGGAATCAAAGGAGCTTCGATTCTTCTCAAAGGAAGAATTGCAAGGGATTAAGATGGCGGAAACCCATGTGCCGATTTTGGAGGATGTGTTGGGCCAGGTCTGAGTGAAAAAGATAAATGCAACTGCATTCCAGATAAAACAAATTGCAAATTAGATAAACCTAAAGTGTTGTAAAGTGCATTACTTATGGTAAAATTATACATATACAGGAGGGGTATATGGAACACATCACCATGGGACGAATACATAACAAGGGGAAAGTGGCATTTGTTCAGTGCATAAAAGATGACACGCTCAAAAATGTCGAAATAAAAAACCAGTGTTTTTTGCTAATTGTATTACTTGAAGGAAAATTGTCTTTCGAACTGCGGGGGGAACGCATAGATGCTGTGGGACCGTGTTTTTTGTGCTTTGACGAAAAGGAAAATCCGAAGCAAATTTCTGATGCAATATGCAAATGCTTTTCCATATATTTCCATCCTGTTTTTTTAAATGTCAATATGACCTTTGATTTTATTCGGTCAGGCGGGTATGAAGATGTGGCACATGTGCATGATATGTTTTTGTTAAAGCCCTTTTTGGATGGCTGCCATGTGGTGCAAATTGCCGAAAGTCATTTACATAAAATTGAAACTGCCTGTGAAGGCATGGAATATGAACTGTGCCAGCAACGGGATTGGTACTGGTCCTGCCGTGGTCGTTCCTATTTTTTGGAAATTATGATTGCCTTGGAACGTACTTACGGGCGGATAGGGCACGGCGTGCTGGAACATATGTCTGACAGAGTTTCTACGTTAAAGAATCCAAAATTAAAAGATGCAATCCTTTTTATAGAAGGCCATTATGCTGAAAATCTGACCCTTGGGGAAGTTGTGGTGGCAAGTAAACTGAATCGTACCACATTAACAAATTCCATGAAAGAAGAAACCGGCTTTACAGCTATGGGATATTTAATGTACTATAGGGTTGAAGTTGCGAAAAAACATCTGGCATTTACAGAAGTTCCCATTAAAGATATTGCCATACGGTGTGGATTTAAGACGGTGCAGCATTTTTCCAGAATTTTTAAACTGCATACGGGTCGGCCACCGGCGGATTTCCGGGTGACAGCGGTGCAACGAAGAAGGGATGAGATTAAATGAAAAAGGGATTATGTCTGTTGTTGTGCTTTGTTACAATTTTTGCTTTTTCTGCGTGTGATGATGCAACGAAAGAGCCGGAAAACAGTTTGCTTTCCGATTTGCAAATCAGCAGAGATGCGATTGATTATGTGCTAGTTACAAACAATCAAATGCAGGAAATTAAAATTACTGACCAAAATGATTTTGCCTTTCTGTTTGACTATGTTTACAAAGGGGAATTTCTGGGGGACAGATTGCATGAATTGTATTTGTTTCCAGCGGCACGGAGTCTTACAATCTGCTGTGGAGAGGATAACAATATTAAGGTAACTGTGCTGGAAGATGGGAGCATTGTGACCGGAACAGGGACTACGGAGCCATACAAGATGTACATCTCTGATACCCTTGAAAAGGCAAATGCGCAAGCATTACTTGTATTGCTTGAAAAATATGGAGGTTAGTTTATGGACGAACGAGTGGAACGAAATTTACAGTATCAGTCTTTTATTGCAGCGAATGTGGAAAGATACTGTAGAATTTTTGAGAAAAATGAGAATAAGAAAATCTTCGTAAGTGCCAACTGGGCGGCATTCCTTTTTGGACCAAGATGGATGTTTTACCGGAGCATGTATGCCTGGGGGACCATTGCCTTATTTTTGGAGTACTTAATCGCTTATATTGGAATGTTTTCAGTCGTTGGGCTGTATTGGCTGGGTATTTTGACAATAAGGACTACGACAGATGTTGCGGCTATCTATATGAATCTTGTGACTGGTGTGGTTGTGGCAGAGATTTTGGTGCGCGTGGCATTCTTGTTGTTTGGGGATTGTATTTATCGAGCTTTTATTCACAAGAATGCAAAATACACAGACGGCGGTGTAACGATAGTGGGATTCCTGATTGGTGTGTTTGTGGATGGCTTGGTAGGTGGAGTTACATCTACGGTTTTGGAAGTAGTAATAGCGTTTATTTTAATGCTTGTAGCATGATAATCTCATATTGTTTTGTTGTAAGTCCCGTCGTATTGTCGGCGGGATTTTTTATACATGTAAAAACTTTGACAATTCGTTACGAATATAACATGTTTTCAAATATAAAAAACAGTATTACAATCGTGTTGACCTTTTTCTTGCGCCAGGGACCTGAATATAGTATACTCAAATGGTGAAATACAACATATCTTTTTGTGAAAAAGGGGGTAACAAATTATGGAATTTGCAATTATTGGAATTGTTGTATTGGTTGTATTGTTTTTTGCGGGGTTCCGCATTGTTCCGCAAGCTACGGAATATGTCATTGAATTTTTGGGAAAATACCAAAAAACATTGGGGGCAGGACCCCATTATATTATTCCGTTTTTCCAGCGGCTTGCAAGACGGGTTACCTTGAAAGAGCAGGTAATTGATTCACCACCACAGCCGGTAATTACCAAGGATAATGTAACCATGCAGATTGATACGGTTGTATTTTTCCAAATCTACGATGCAAAGCTTTATGCTTATGGTGCGGTAAATC
>CAYMRI010000143.1:0-4176 GCA_964392835.1 uncultured Eubacteriales bacterium | reverse complement strand
CTGCATCGCAAATGTATGTATTCATAACTGCAATTTTCCAACAGTCCACAGTGGAAATACATCTAGTAGATTGAAATACAATTTTACCGTTGGGCAAATATTTGGGTTCTACATCAGCAATGCCGCTCCCAAATGTTAATTGAGTATATTCTTTGGTTGCAATATTCATTTCATATAAATGATAATCATCTGTGCTACTCTGTTTCCAAGAAAACAACACTTTGGTGCCATCTTCCGACACGTCCGGATCACGAATCACACCATCAGCAGAATCCAGCAATACTTCTTCACTGCTTTTCACAGAAGTAACAGAAGTTGTTGTATCACAATCATCGGTACTGGTTGGCGTCTCTTCCAGTGTTACCAGAACCATCTGAGAACCGGGGGTAAAATTTACTTCATTTCCTTCCGGAGAACCTGTTTCATCACTAAGGCCATCTGTATAGGCATAGTGAGAACCACCCAGTTGAAAGTGCTTTACCACAATAAATTGCGTAGCTTCCTCAAATAAAGTTCCAAAATCGGAAGCTTTATATCCGGTATCCAGTTCTGCGACAACCGGAATGCTGATTGCTATTCCGAAAGGGATTATCGTCATCAATAGAGCCAACACCAAAATCAAGGACAATCTTCGCTTTTCTAATATATTTTTTAATAGTTGCATATCAGTCAAAACTCCTCAATCTGTGCCAAAATAAAGTTATAAATTTCATAAATCATATTATAGCAATTTACATAGCAGAAATCAACTTGTTGCTGTCATCATTCCAATCAGTGCTTCTGCCGCCTTTATCCCATCCACAGCCGCCGTCATAATGCCTCCTGCATAGCCGGCACCTTCGCCGCAAGGGTACACGCCGGCAATATTGCTCTGCATATTAATACTGTCCCTTATAATCCGCACCGGTGATGAACTTCTGGCTTCTGCCCCGGTCAACACAGCGCCATTTCCGGTAAATCCAGGAATCATGCGATTCATATTTACAAGGCCTTCTTGCAATGCTTGAGACATAAAGTTTGGAAACAATTTTTCTAAATCAGCAAAGGTATAGCCAATGGAATATGTAGGTTCCACTTCTCCTAATGCAGTGGTCTGCCGACCTTCTACAAAATCCTCCGCCAATTGCACCGGAGCGCGATATCCGCCCCCACCTAACTCATAGGCTTTTTGTTCGATTTCCCGTTGCAACGCAACACCTGCCAAAGGATGTTCTGACTGTAAATCTTCCGGCACCACACTGACCAAAACAGCGCTGTTGGCGTTTTTCCCATCTCTGGCAAAGGTACTCATACCATTGACGCAAAGCAATCCTTCTTCCGAAGCAGCCGGCACCACATAACCACCGGGGCACATACAAAAGGTGTAGACTCCCCTATCATTTTTCAAATGGGTAAACAACTTATAATCCGCAGCCCCTAAAGCAGGATGTTCTGCAAATCCGCCATATTGGCTTTGATTGATAAAAGACTGCTTGTGCTCAATGCGAACCCCCATGGCAAAAGGCTTTTGGCACATGGAAAAACCTCGTTTTAACAACATCTCAAAGGTATCTCTTGCACTATGTCCTACTGCCAGAATCAAGCATTCTGTTTCCAGTTCTGCTGTTACACCATCCATAGTTTGTGTGGTAATCCCCGCAAGTTTGCCTTGTTCTACGTGAATATCTATCAACTTGGTCTCAAAGAAAAATTCTCCTCCCAAGTCAACAATTTTTTGTCGTAAATTAACCACAATCTTGCGCAATACATCCGTACCGATATGTGGCTTGGCATCATACAAAATAGATTCTGCTGCCCCTGCTTCATAAAATTCTTCCAACACTTTCCGAATACGAACATCTTTGGTACCGGTGGTCAGCTTTCCGTCAGAAAAGGTGCCGGCACCACCTTCCCCAAATTGAATATTGGACTCTGGTTGCAATATACCTGTTTGCATGAAGGTATCCACATCCTTGATGCGGTGTTCCACCTGTCTGCCTCGTTCCAGTATAATTGGTTTTAAACCTGCATGTGCCAAGGTTAAGGCTGCAAAAATGCCAGCAGGTCCGCTTCCCACCACAACAGGCCTCTTATTACCACCTGTTTCTAACGGCGCAGGAAAAACATATTTTTCCTCCCGAACAGGGGTTGCTTTGCATCTGGTGCCCGGCTTTAGCTCCACATCCAAGCTCACTACAAATCCTACTTGTTCCTTATTTCTGGCATCTACAGACTTCTTGTGATATTTCCAAGATAAAATGCTTTTTTCAGGCACTTTTAAGTAGGATGCAATCTTTCCCGGAATTTCCGTTTCTTTATAATTTAGAGGCAATTTTAGCTGCGTAATGCGATACATGCGTTTGCTGCACTCCTTCCTGCCACAAATCCGCTGGACCATGCCCATTGCAAGTTATATCCGCCACAGGCTCCATCAACATCCAAAACTTCACCGCAAGCATACAAACCGGGTACTTTTTTTGAAGCCAATGTTTCTTCATCAAACTCATATGCTGACACACCACCGGCTGTCACCTGGGCATTTTGGAAAGATTGGGTGCCGATACAGTGAAAACGCATATTTTTCACAGCACGGGCTAACGCAGCCCATTCTTTGTATTGTATCTCTTCCACTTTATCCGTCAGCTTTTTGTTAATTGTCTTTATCATTACCTGTCCAATTCGCTTGTTAAAAAGACCCAGCATAAACTGCTCTAACGTTTTTCCTTTATAGGCAACGGCACGGGTTTCCAACATTTTCATTACTGTAGAGGTGCCATGTTCCGGCATAAAATCAATATAGGCAAAAATCTCTCTTTTTTTCTTACCTCTCACCGCTTCTCCTACAATACGCGCCAACTGAAATGCCGGTGGACCGGAAAGTCCGTATTCTGTAAACAGAATTTCACCTTCTTCGGTACCCAATACAGTTGCACCTTCTTTTAGTGTCAAAATACCATTTACTTTAATGCCTTGAATGCTTTTCACAATATCCGTTTCTGTCCGAATTTGGGTAATCGCCGGGAACAAATCTGTCACTTGATGTCCCAAAGAGGCCATCAGTCGATGTCCTGTGCCATTGGAACCTAGAGACGGAGATGCACAACCGCCTGCCGCCATAATTAAAATATCTGCACCGACAGACTCGCCTTGCTTATTTTTCAACAAAAATCCTTGTGGCATCCTTTGGATTCCCGCCACTTCAAAACTGCAAACTTCTATTATGCCCAAGTCCGCTGCACGTTGTCGTAATAAATCTAACACGGTAGAAGCCTGCAGGCTGTAAGGATAAATTTTTCCATTTTCTTCTGTAGTCCAAAGTCCCAATTCCGCAAAAAAATCCAAGGTGTCATCCAATGTGAATTGTTCTATCACAGAAGCAACCAGCACCGGATTTCCGCTGTAAAAATGTTCCAACGACATATTGGAATTGGTCAGATTGCATCTACCATTGCCGGTAGCCAATATTTTTCTGCCTACTTTGTCACAACGTTCTAAAATTTGTATCCGGACTTCTTCGTTTTGTATCTGCTTCTGCAGCATGGTTGCAGCCTGAATCCCCGCCATAAAGCCGGAGGCACCGCCGCCTAAAATCACTATGTTCTTCTTTGCCATGGCACTTTTCATCCTTTCTTAGAAAATAGCATTTCCAGCCGTATAGCCGGTGGAAAACGCAATGGTCAAATTAAACCCACCAGTATAGGCATCCACATCTAGTACTTCCCCTACAAAATACACGCCGGACACCAGCTTGGATTCCATGGTTTTGGGATTTACTTCTTTGACGCAAACCCCTCCTGCTGTCACAATCGCTTCTGCAATAGGTCTTGGTGCAATAGGCGTGAGTTCCAATCGTTTTAGTAACTCTGCCAAATGCAATCGTTCTTCTTTGGTAATTTGATGCACAGGCTTTTCTTTGTCAATCCCGGATAACGCCACCACCACGGGTATCAGTGTCTGCGGTAACAAATCATCCAGTGCATTTGAAAAATTCTTCCTGACATATTTTTGAAAATCTCTCTGTAACCGTGCGTCCAACTGTTCTATGGATAACGCCGGCTTTAAATCTATTTTTAATTTCAAATTGCTGTAATTAAAGTTTCTAATATGGCTGCTGGCACTTAAAATCAGCGGGCCGGATACTCCATAGTGGGTAAAAAGCATTTCTCCTTGTTCTTCGTAAAGCAGTTTTTCCTGTTG
>CAYMRI010000142.1:0-4219 GCA_964392835.1 uncultured Eubacteriales bacterium | reverse complement strand
AAAAAGAAACCCTACGCTCTTTCGAAACATAGGGTTTGTCAGCAGTCTGAAGCCCACTCTTAGAAGTGGGCTTTTTATTTATGGCTTTTGGGACCATGAGGCTGGTGGTGTGTAGTACTCCTTTAACTTCAAACGGATGGTTTTTGCGGAAGTTGTAGTTAAAAATTTTGCTGAGAAAATTATTATAGCGGACTTTTAACTATAAGAATGTATTTTCACAGCAAAATGTAGTTAAAGTTAACTACATTTTGCTGTTTCTCAAACTGTTGGTAGTTAAATAAATTGTTACATGTGCATTATAGGAAAAGGATTAACTACAAAAATGGAGTTTTTAAAGAAAATGCAGTTAAAAGTTGGGATTTCAAATGCCAAGTCCATATTTGCCAGTAGCCTCGCATAATTTTTCCTTTCCCTGCAAATACTGTGGATAACAGTAAATGTAAGGAGAGTGATTTTTATGAAAAGATACCAAAAATTACTGGTAGGATTGCTTGTGTTGACATTGGTTTTCAGCATCGGCATCAGCGTTTTTGCTGCAAACCGCACCGTTGAAACGGTAAATTTTACAGACGCTACAGTTAATGCGGATATTCTCAATATGCGCCAAGGACCCAGTACATCCATGCCTGTTGTTGCCACATTGGAAAAATCCCAGGCAGTACAGGTGTTAGGAAAAACGGGGGAGTGGTACTTTGTATTTGATGCGCAAAGTGGCAAAGTAGGATGTGTGCATGGGGAATATATTACCCCGGTAAATGGTAGCACCATAGATGATACCAAACTTCCCGCAGAAGGTGGTGTATCTGAAGAAGTGCCTTCTACCGACAATATCAGTGTGCTTTCCGATGATGAAAAAACCATTTTGGAATTGGTAAACAGCGCCAGAGTGTCAGCAGGTGTTGGGGAACTTACCTATAGCGAAGAATTGGCGAAAGTTGCTATGGATAAAGCGGAAGACATGGTGGAAAACGGATATTTTTCCCATCAGTCAAAAATTTACGGAACGCCCTTTGAAATGATGCGTTCTTATGGTATCTCGTTCAAAGCAGCTGCAGAAAATATTGCGGGAAATCAAACCGTGGAACGGGCATTTTATTCTTGGATGGCATCGGATAGTCATAAAGAAAATATTTTAAATCCGGATTATGATGAAATGGGCGTGGGTGTCTGTATCAGCCCTATTTACGGAAAAATCATCGTGCAGATGTTTATTAAAAATTAAAATATAACCGGGATTTCGAAGAATTCGTTCTTTAAATAATCCAAGATTCCAGCTGGCGTGGTAAAGGAGAATATCAGCTTGTAAGCAAACAGTGCCTGGTATTTCTTTCTTTCCCCCAGCTTTTTCTTTTGTGCATTGGAACCGTATTTGCCGTCGCCTACCACAGGGTGACCGATGTGGGCCATATGGGCTCTGATTTGGTGGGTTTTTCCTGTCATCAGCTGAATTTCCGCTATGGAAGTATCTGTAACAGCATCATAGGAAAGACGGGTATAACGGGTGATGATTTTTGTGGCACCGGCAGAGGGGGTATCCTTGATAAACACAAGGCTGTCTCTGGCATTTTTAGAAAGATAGGCGGTTAGGGTTTCCGTCTCCTTTGGGAGTTTTCCGTGCACACGGCATTGATACAATTTGGTAATTTCGTTATTTTGTATCTTCTTTACTAAAATTTCTGTGGCGGCAGGGTGTTTTCCGGCCAAAATCAATCCACCGGTATTGCGGTCTAAGCGGTGACAAAGGGCAATGTCCGGACCATACTGTTCTTTTAATAATTCGATTAAAGATACTTCGGTAGAATCTGCGTCAGGATGCACTTTTAGTCCCTGGGGTTTATTGATTAATACCAGATGCTTGTCTTCGTACACAATATCCAAAGTTTGTTTGGGACACAAAATGGAGTCCGCAATATACACTTCGACGCTGTCACCGGCAGAAACTTTTACATCTTCACGGATTCCGGTTCCGTTTATTTTAATATCCTTTTGTCTGAGGGCTTTGTGAATGGCACTGAGCGGCACTTTGGGGAATTTGCTTGTTATAATTTGAATGATTTTCTTGTTTGCCTGTTCTTGTGTGACGGTAAAACGTTGCATGTGCGCAATCTCCTTTCGGTGCCATTTTTCTAAAAAACAATGTATCAAAGGAAACACCTTCCGTCAAGGGGGGAGCACAAACCCACAAAGAGCTTTCTTTTTAGTAGCAATGAAAAAATAAAACAAGCGCATTAACAGGTTTTTATAGGGATTTTGAAGGGAAGAAGCGGTTTTTTGCCGCTTCTTTTTGCTTACTGAGAGGCTTATAATATAAATATCTATTTCTAGTAGGAGTAAGGTATGAAGAAAATCACTTTAATTATTTTATGCTTAGCCATGCTTTTTTCTGTAACTGCGTGTAATAACACACCGGAAGAAACAGAAATTCCCAATCGCTATGTAGATATTCCGGAAGTGGAACGAAACGAAACCGGTCTGACCTGGCCGGAAGGACAAGCGTTGCCTTCTATGGCATATGTGACTGAAAATTTGGATGCAATCGATGTGCGGACCAAAACGGAAAATGAAAGGTCTATGCTGGCGTCATTCCAAGGAATTATTAATCGGACACAACCAAGAGTTCTTCTGTATAATGCCGGTGATGCCGGAGATGAAAATTGGCCGGATGATATGGGACTTACTTATACGGTAACAAAGGATGAAGAAGCTATTATTGAAAAATATAAAGATGAGATTAAAGGTCTTGTGGTTTGGGATACCAAACAAAGACATACCTTAAATCTGGCTACTACCTATGCTGGTATCAATGACTGCATGGTAGTAACCGAAAAGCAAGCTGCAAAATATTCTGCAGAACCTTACAATTTTGAAATCCAAGAAAATTATGTAGGCAAGTTCAATGATAAGTATGAAATCTATGAATACATGTATGATAATTTGTGGCAATCTTGTTCTAAACGAATTATTTTAGGTCTGAGTCCGGATGCCGGTGGACATACCTGCAATACCAGAGATTTAGCGGTAGCAGCAAAATGCGCAGTTATCTGGTTGGATATGGTAGAAAGAGAAACGGATTCCGAAGGCAATACCATTTCAGAAACCGATATTGAAAGAGATTATGAGTTGCTGAGAAAGTTCCTGGCAGATTGTACGCCGGGGGAATCCTACTGGGTAGGTTGGTGGTATTCTGAACCGAAAGGGGTAGAATTAAGTTCACAATATGGTATGCCGACTGTACCTGCAGATTTCTTTGATAATTATACGGTATATGCAGGATGCTCCAGAGAGTTGGATATTCCGACGGTACCTGCAAAACCGGAATTGGAAGCAAAGATTTACATAGCATTTACTATCAGCGATGGCGATAATATGCAATATTGTCAACATTTTATGAAAACAAATTCCAATATGTGGTCTAGTAAAAAAAGAGGAGAAATTCCGATTAGCTGGACTTTTTCTCCTGTCCTTTATGATGCAGCTCCGCAACTGCTCAACTGGTATTATAAGGAATCCGGGGACAACGATTTGTTGATTTCAGGACCCTCCGGTGTAGGCTATACCAATCCGGTACAATGGGAAGCGGGCATGGGAAATAATGATGCTTATTTGAAATATATTAAAACATCCGATTCTTATTTCAGACGGACAGCTTTTAGTGTTGCTTCCGTATGGTGGGAAGTAAATGATGCACAGGCAAAATTAATTTCTAACAACTGGGGTTCTTTGTTGGCATACGCAACCCAAACCACCATGGCAGGCCAGTCGCCCTATGCAGTACTGGGAAATGGTGTGCTTAAGATGCAGACAGAACCTACTTATGAGAATTTGATGGATAGATGTTACAAGACGTTGGAAAATATTTGCCTGAATGCATCTGTAAGAGTGCCTACTTTTGTAATGCCGCAAATTGTGGCTTGGGAAGCTGGCGTGAGTGATATTGTGAAAATGGCAAAGGATCTAAAGGAAGCATATGGTGACAGAGTAGAATTTGTCAGAGCTGACCATTTGGCTATGTTGTATGCGGAATATAAAAATGCTATGTACAATGTTTCTTTGCAGAATCAAAATGTAACTGCTTCCGGTTATGATAGTGACGATGTGGCACCGACCAAGGTGACAGATGGTTCTTTCTCTAAAGCAAATGGTTGGGTTTGCTCCGGAGAAGGGGATAAGTGGTTGACCATTGATTTGGGAGAAAACTACATTCTGTCCAGATATATTC
>CAYMRI010000141.1:2562-4293 GCA_964392835.1 uncultured Eubacteriales bacterium | reverse complement strand
TTACTTGAATCCGGGCTATTATAAGCTGTTTGGGTACACAGAAGCAGAATATGAAAATCTACAGAGAGACATTACCCAACATATTCATCTTTCCGACTTAAGAACCATGAAACGGGATTTTGCATATGGAGAGATGACGAAAAATACATTTGAACATTCCTATCGTTTTTATCATAAAAACGGCCAGGTGCGCTGGATTCAAATGCGAGTGAATTTTATGGGCTATCAGGGAACGATCCCTGTGTTTGGGGCGGTCATGTTGGATATTACAGATAAAAAACGGCGGGAGCAATATCTCATTCAGCAATCAGAGTCCGACCCTATGACCAGTTTGCTCAATAAAACCACTACCCAGCAGGAAATTGAAGGCTTTTTACAGCAAACCGGACAAGGTACGCATGCTATGCTCCTTGTAGATGTGGATAATTTCAAGCAGGTAAATGACAAGCTTGGGCACTTGTCAGGGGATGAAGTTATCAAAAACATTGCCCAATGCATGAAAAATGTATTTCGTAACACAGATATTGTAGGTCGTATCGGCGGCGATGAATTTTTGGTGTTTATGAAGTATGTCAATCGGGATGTGTGTTACCGGAAAGCCATGGAATTCGGAACAATGGTAGGACATTCGCTGGAAAAGGCTGCGGGTGGGGTAGAAGTGAGCTGCAGTATCGGCATTGCCTATTATGAAGTGGACTTTGAAGGAAACGACACAGGAGACGGCAGAACCTATCACGAATTGTTTACAAGGGCGGACATGGCCATGTATCGGGCGAAAGAACAAGGGAAGAATTGCGTGGTGGAATACAATGCCTGATGTTATTTGTGTATTGATTTGGTATTTTTTGGGGATTTCTATGGTATCTGTGGTAGTAACCTGTTATGATAAATGGGCGGCGGCAAAACGGCCCAAGCATCGGACGCCGGAAAAGACATTGTTGCTGTTGTCTGCTTTAGGAGGCTCTGTGGCCATGTATCTGACCATGTTGGCCATCCGCCACAAAACAAAACACATGAAATTTATGCTGGGCATTCCCGGCATTTTGATAATACAGATTCTGCTGATTGGCGGGATTTTATATCTTACAAAATGATGGAGGAAAGACAAAATGAACAAAACCATGTTAAGAAAATATGCAAAGCTCATTGTGAAGGTGGGCGTAAATGTGCAGAAGGGGCAGGGCGTGGTCATCAATGTGGCTGTGGACCAACATGAGTTTGCTACCTATCTGATTGATGAAGCTTACAAAGCAGGGGCAAAATGGGTCTCTATGGAATGGCTGCACCAGCCGGCAACCAAACTGGCTTATCGCCATGAAACCGTAACCACGTTAAGTAAGGTCCCCAAGTGGAAAGAAGAAAAAATGCAATACTGGGTGGATGAAAATCCTTGCCGGATTTTTATTCTCTCTGAAGACCCGGATGGTTTGAAAGGTGTCAATGTGGCAAAGATGCAAAAAGCCCGCATCGCCCAGATGAAAGTGTTAAAGCCATACAGAGATGCCATGGAAAATAAATACCAATGGACCATTGCAGCAGTGCCGTCTCCGAAATGGGCAAAGAAGGTTTTTCCGGGAGAGCGGACGAGTGTGGCCATGAAAAAACTGTGGGATGCCATTTTGACCACCGTCCATGTAACGGCTGACAATGACCCGGTTGCGGCATGGGATGCACACAATCAGAATTTTAAGGAAAAATGTGAAAAACTCAACAGCTATCAGTTGGCTTCTT
>CAYMRI010000141.1:0-2552 GCA_964392835.1 uncultured Eubacteriales bacterium | reverse complement strand
CAACGGCACCAATTTTACCGTAGGGCTTATTGACGATGCCCAATGGATGGGCGGTGGGGAAACTGCCTTGAACGGCAACTTTTTTAACCCTAACCTGCCAACGGAAGAAATTTTTACTTCGCCTATGAAGGGGAGGGCAGAGGGAACTGTGGTATCCACAAAGCCGTTGTCTTACCAAGGACAGTTGATTGAGAATTTTTCCATGACCTTTGAAAACGGAAAGGTGGTTTCCTGTACGGCAGAAAAAGGGCAGGAAGCGTTGGAAAAAATGATTGGCATGGACGAGGGGGCGGCCTATTTGGGAGAGGTGGCATTGATTCCTTATCATTCTCCCATTTCCAACACGGGAATTTTATTCTATGAAACCCTGTTTGATGAAAATGCAAGCTGTCATCTGGCGGTGGGTTCCGGCTTTACCAATGTGCTTAAAGGATTTGAGACCATGTCCAAAGAAGAAACCATGGAAAAAGGCATTAACGATTCCAATATTCATGTGGACTTTATGATAGGTGCGCCGGATTTGTGCATTACCGGCTACACCAAAGACGGCACCGTGGTAGAAATTTTTAAGGACGGGAATTGGGCCGATAACATGTGATAAATTGCAGGGAAGTGCCCAGGCAGGCTGTGGTTGTGTCGGTGTCTTCCCTGTACAGTAAAAAATAGTTTTGCCCGATTTCCTGCAAAATGCCTTTCTGGGTGCGGGATTGCCCGTTGCCAAGGGAAAATTCGCAGATGCAGTAACATCCCAAGTGCTGTTGCAAATAGGATTGAAAGTCGTTGGATGTGCGCAAAGGCGAAGATTTTGACATTCCTTGCGGTACGATTTGCTCTGCGTGCAAAACAGTAATTTCGTGTTCCATATCATTATCCTTTCATGGTGCGATATATGAGTAGTATATGGTGTGGGGTGCCCAGAAGGTGCCCCTTGTTTTTTTGCGGCTGGCAAATCCGCCATTTCATCGGCATCTTCGATTTTGTGGCGCCTCGGTTTCGGCTATCTCTCTAAAAGTGGCGGTGAGTGCTCCGTATCTTTGCTTTTGTGGCGGATTAGCCATCCGTATCTACTGCTTGCTACGAGGGAACCCATGGAAAAAGTAAGATGCCGACGAAAAAACGCCACAAAACTCAAGATGGCCGATAACACACCGCCGTTTTTCAAAAGATGCCGATGGAATGGCGGATTTGCAAAGTACCTCACGCAATCTTGACAATCGGCTGAAATGACAGCATAATGAAGAGTAATCAAAATGCAAGGAGAAGCGTTATGGCAAAGAAAGAATTTTCATCTTCAGTGTTTGGGTATAAAAAGAAGGCTGTTCAAGAGACCGTAGCACAACTGCGGGAAGAGAACGAGGCTTTAAAAGCAGAAATTGCTGCTATGAAAGAGGAAAAGGAAAAGACTGCCCAATGGCTCATGGAAGAGCGGGCAGAGTTAGAACTGAGTAAGAAGAAAATTGCAGAAGCCTATATGGATGCCCAAAAGAAGGCGGATGATATGGTGGAAGCAGCCAAGAAAGAAATTGCCATTGAACGCCATAATTATGAGGTGGAAAATGAAGGCTTGCGGGAAATTATTGTGGAACGGAAAGAAGCGATTCGCAACATTCGTCTTTCTGTGCAGTCTTTCAGCACAGAATTGGAAGCCTATTTTGAAAAAGTGATTAAAGGGTTGAGCAGCGATATTGATGTGGCGGTAAAGCAATTGGATTACACCCATCTGGAAAAAATCTCTGCAGACCCGCAGATAAACGAAGAGGAGGACACCATATGTTAGAAATATTGGAATTGCTGGAAAAAGATAGTCGGATTACGGTGCCGGAAATTGCTGTTTGCCTGGGAAAGACGGAAGAAGAAGTGGCAAATGTCATTGAAGAATATGAAAAGCAGGGTGTCATTGTAGGGTATACCACTATGATTAATTGGGAAAAGACAGAGCGGGAAAAAGTGACCGCTTTGATTGAGGTAAAGATTACCCCCAAGCAGTTAGAAGGGTTTGACAGAGCAGCAGAACGGATTTATAAGTTCCCGGAAGTGACCAGTTGCTATTTGATGTCCGGTGGGTTTGACCTGACCGTAATTATCGAAGGAAAGACCATGAAAGAAGTGGCTATGTTTGTTTCTCAGAAATTGGCGCCGTTGGAGTCTGTGCTCAGTACATCCACCCATTTTGTGTTGAAAAAATATAAAGACAAAGGTCGTATGTTTGGACATGATGATGTTGATGGCAGGGAGGCAATCTTTCTATGAACCTGGAGGCAATGATTAAACCCAATATACGAAATTGCCCGCCTTCCGGTATTCGGAAATATTTTGATTTGTTAAATGAGATGGAGGATGCCATTTCTCTCGGTGTAGGGGAACCGGATTTTCAGACACCCTGGAATGTACGGGAAGCAGGTATCTATTCTTTGGAACGAGGACAAACCAAATACTCTGCCAATGCAGGTTATATAGAGCTGAGACGGGAAATTGCAAAATATGTGGATAGAAAATACAATCTGCACTATTGTCCGGAGGATGAAATTCTGGTGACAGTAGGTGGCAGTGAA
>CAYMRI010000140.1:0-4432 GCA_964392835.1 uncultured Eubacteriales bacterium | reverse complement strand
GGCGCAAACCTGAAGGTGAAAGACGGTGATTTGGTAGAAATGGGAACTGTTTTAAATGATGGTTCTATCTATCCCCAGGACTTGTTGCGTTTGAAAGGGTTGGAAGGCGTACAGGAATATTTGATTGAAGAAGTACAAAAAGTATATACCTTACAAGGTGTTGAAATTAACGATAAGCACATCGAAGTGATTGTACGTCAGATGTTCCGTAAAGTGAAAGTGGATGATGCAGGAGATACTACTTTGTTACCGGGTGTTATGGTTGATTTGTTTGAGTTCGAAGACCAGAACAAGGCAGCAGAAGAAAAGGGCTTGCGTCCGGCAGTGGGAACCAGAACCTTACTGGGTATTACCAAAGCTTCTTTGGCAACTGAATCTTTCTTGTCTGCAGCTTCCTTCCAGGAAACCACAAGAGTGCTGACAGAAGCAGCAATCAAAGGAAAGAAAGATCCGTTGGTAGGTTTGAAAGAAAACGTTCTCATCGGTAAATTGATTCCGGCCGGTACCGGTATGAGCAGATACAAGGATATCGACATTGTTGTGAACCAACAAACGGAAGAAGATATGGATGTTGTAGATGATATGCAGGAAGTTGTAGAGGAAGCATAATTTTCTGCAAAATCTTCTGATGAAAAATTGTTGACAAATCACTTTTAGTGAGATACAATGGGCAGGCGTGTGATTATCACACGCCTGCTTTTTGGTGTTTTTTAAATGCTGGAGGGATAAAAAAGTATGCTAAATGGCATAGATAAGAAGAAAATGGCTATCGGTATGAAACAGTCGGTAAAAGCGGTAGCAGCCGATAATGTGGAATACCTTATAATTGCAGAAGATGTGGAGCCGGGTTTGTTAGATAGTATGTTGGCAGATTGTGCTGCAAAGAACATTCCTGTGAAGCAAATAGAGTCCATGGCACAGTTGGGAAAGACTGTGGGAATTGATGTGGGCTGTGCAGTGGTAGCGGTATTAAAGGAAACATTATAATTGAATATATAGTGTTAAAAAATTTTTAGGAGGTGAAATGAATGCCTACATTCAACCAATTGGTTAGAAAAGGAAGACAGGTTTCTGTAACAAAGTCTACTTCTCCTGCTCTGCAGAAAGGGTTTAACTCTTTGAAAAAGCGTGCAACCGACATCAGCAGTCCGCAAAAGAGAGGCGTATGTTCCAGCGTTAGAACCAGTACTCCGAAAAAACCTAACTCTGCTTTGAGAAAGATCGCCAGAGTTCGTCTTTCCAACGGTATGGAAGTTACAGCTTACATCCCCGGAATCGGACACAACCTGCAAGAACACAGCGTTGTATTGATCAGAGGCGGAAGAGTTAAGGATCTCCCTGGTGTACGTTACCACATCATCAGAGGAACTTTGGATACTGCCGGCGTTGCAAAGAGACTGCAAAGTCGTTCCAAGTACGGTGCAAAGAGACCGAAGGGCGCAAAGTAAGAAAGGGTATACCAAAATTAATTAGTGCAAAGTACATTATTGATATAATTATTAATAGATTCGTACCAGCACTGACGTCGTTTTGAAAGAAAAACACGAGTACCCGGATAATTATTTTTATCAAAGGAGGGAAGTAAAGTGCCAAGAAGAGGATTTATCGCAAAGAGAGAAGTTTTGCCTGATCCGATTTATAAAGATGTTGTAGTAACCAAGTTGGTAAACAACATTATGTTAGATGGTAAAAAAGGTACTGCACAAAAGATTGTGTATGATGCTTTTGATATCATCAAGGAAAAGACAGGTAAAGAACCTTTGGAAGTATTTGAGCAGGCAATGAACAATGTTATGCCGCTTTTAGAGGTAAAAGCAAGAAGAGTAGGTGGTGCTACTTATCAGGTTCCGATGGAAGTTAGACCGGAAAGAAAGCAAACACTCGGCTTGAGATGGCTGGTAAATTATGCCAGAAGAAGAAATGAAAGAACTATGTGCGAGAGACTTGCAAATGAAATTATTGATGCAAGCAACAGCATGGGTGAATCTTTCAAGAAGAAGGAAGACGTACACAAGATGGCAGAAGCAAACAGAGCTTTTGCACATTACAAGTGGTAATTAGGAGGTTACAATGCCAAGACAGTTTAGTTTAGAAAACACAAGAAACATAGGCATTATGGCTCACATTGACGCAGGTAAAACCACCACTACCGAAAGAATTCTGTACTACACAGGTAGAATTCATAAGATTGGTGAAACCCACGAAGGTGCTGCTACCATGGACTGGATGGCTCAGGAACAGGAAAGAGGTATTACCATTACTTCTGCAGCAACCACTGCACAATGGAACGGAAACAGAATTAACATTATTGATACCCCGGGTCACGTGGACTTCACCGTAGAAGTAGAACGTTCCCTGCGTGTATTGGACGGTTCTGTTACATTGCTCTGTGCAAAAGGTGGTGTAGAACCCCAGTCTGAAACTGTTTGGAGACAAGCAGATAAGTATAGAGTTCCGAGACTTGTTTATGTAAACAAGATGGACATTATGGGAGCAGATTTTTATAATGCCGTAGATATGTTACGTGATCGTTTGGGCGCAAATGCAGTTCCTCTCCAATTGCCGATTGGTTCCGAAGAGAATTTTACCGGTATCATCGACTTGGTAGAGAACAAAGCATTGTTCTTCAAAGATGACATGGGTAAAGTAGAAGAAGTCGGTGAAATTCCGGCTGATATGGCTGATAAAGCTGCCGAATACAGAACTGCATTGTTGGAAGCTGTTGCTGAAACAGACGAAGAATTAATGATGAAGTATTTGGAAGGGGAAGAACTGACTGTTGAAGAAATCAAAACCGGTATCCGTAAAGGAACTATTTCTGTACAGATGATTCCGGTAATGTGTGGTTCTTCTTATAGAAACAAAGGTGTAACCAACTTGTTGGATGCAATTGTTGATTATATGCCTTCTCCAATTGATATTCCGCCGATTAAAGGTTTGGAAATGGATGGAGAAACAGAAGCTGAAAGAGTGCATGATGATAATGGACCTTTCTCCGCATTGGCATTCAAAATTATGGCTGACCCATTTGTTGGTAAACTGTGTTTCTTCCGTGTATATTCCGGTAAACTTGCTGCAGGTTCTTATGTATATAACTCTACCAAAGGCAAGAAGGAAAGAATCGGTAGAATTCTGCAAATGCACGCAAACCACAGAGAGGAAATCGATATGGTTTACTCCGGTGATATTGCAGCTGCAGTTGGTTTGAAGGATACCACCACAGGTGATACGTTGTGTGACGAAAATGCACCGGTTATCCTAGAATCTATGGAATTCCCGGAACCTGTTATTTCCGTTGCAGTAGAGCCGAAGACCAAAGCAGGTCAAGATAAGATGGGTCTTGCACTGGCAAAATTGGCAGAAGAAGATCCTACCTTTAAGACCTACACCGACGGTGAAACCGGCCAGACCATTATTTCCGGTATGGGTGAGTTGCACTTGGAAGTTATTGTTGACAGACTCTTAAGAGAGTTTAAAGTAGAAGCTAACGTTGGTAATCCGCAGGTTTCCTACAGAGAAACCATTCGTAAGACTGTAAAATCCGAAGGTAAGTTCGTAAGACAGTCCGGTGGTCGTGGTCAATACGGTCACTGTTGGGTGGAATTGGAACCGTTGGAAGCCGGCACCGGTTTTGAATTTGTCAACAAAATCGTAGGTGGTGTGGTTCCCAAGGAATATATCGGACCTATCGAAGCAGGTATCAAAGAAGCTATGCAAAGCGGTGTATTGGGCGGATATCCTGTATTGGATATCAGAGCAACTTTGTATGATGGTTCTTACCATGAAGTTGACTCTTCCGAAATGGCGTTTAAGATCGCCGGTTCCATGGCTTTTAAGGATGGTTGTAGAAAAGCAGATCCTGTATTGTTAGAGCCTATTATGAAGGTAGACGTAAGTGTGCCGGAAGAATACATGGGTGACGTTATGGGCAGCTTGAACTCCAGGAGAGGTAGAATCGAAGGTATGGATGCACACAACGGTGTTCAAAATATCCATGCAATGGTTCCGCTGGCTGAAATGTTCGGTTATGCAACAGCACTCAGATCTATGACACAGGGTCGTGGTAATTTCTCTATGCAATCTGACCATTATGAAATGGTTCCGAGAAGCATTCAGGACGAAATTATTAAAAAACGCGAAGCAGCAAAAGAATAATAAAAAAAGTATTTTGTTTTTCGCAAATAGTATGTTATAATAGTTGACATTGAATGTAAAAATTAAAAGAACGAAAGAGTTCACAATGAATTAAGGAGGAAAGAATAAAATGGCAAAGGCAAAATTTGAAAGAACAAAGCCGCACGTTAACATTGGTACCATTGGTCACGTTGACCACGGTAAGACTTCCTTGACAGCTGCAATCACCAAGGTTCTTGCACTGAAGGGTGATGCTGAATTCAGAGCTTATGATCAAATTGATAACGCTCCTGAAGAA
>CAYMRI010000139.1:0-4705 GCA_964392835.1 uncultured Eubacteriales bacterium | reverse complement strand
GAGGGTATATCTCTGCTTACATGGTAACCGATACCGATAAGATGGAAGCGGTTTTGGATAATCCGTACATCTTAATTACCGATAAGAAGATTTCCAACATTCAGGAAATTTTGCCGCTGTTGGAACAAATCGTACAACAAGGTAAGAAGCTGTTGATTGTTGCGGAAGACATTGAAGGCGAAGCGCTTTCTACCATTGTATTGAACAAACTCCGTGGCACCTTTACCTGTGTCGGTGTAAAGGCTCCTGGTTTTGGTGACAGAAGAAAGGCGATGTTGGAAGATATTGCAATTTTAACCGGCGGTCAGGTAATTACTTCCGAATTAGGGTTGGAATTGAAAGAAACCACTTTGGCACAGCTTGGTACTGCAAGACAGGTAGTGGTACAAAAGGAAAATACCATTATTGTGGATGGTGCAGGCGAGGCAGATGAATTAAAGAGAAGAGTGGCTTCCATCAAAGCACAAATTGAAGAAACTTCTTCTGAATTTGACAAGGAAAAATTGCAAGAACGTCTGGCAAAACTGTCCGGTGGTGTGGCAGTGATCCAAGTAGGTGCTGCAACCGAAACAGAAATGAAGGAAAAGAAACTGCGTATTGAAGATGCTTTGGCTGCAACTCGTGCGGCTGTAGAAGAAGGTATCGTTCCGGGTGGTGGTACTGCATTTATCAATGTGTTACCGAAAGTGGAAGCATTGTTGGATACCGTAACCGGCGACGAAAAGACCGGCGTACAGATTATCTTGAAGGCGTTGGAAGAACCGGTAAAACAAATTGCTTACAACGCAGGTTTGGAAGGTTCTGTTATTGTAAATCAGGTAAAACAATCTCCGGCAGGGGTAGGCTTCGATGCTTTGAACGAAGTTTATGTGAACATGCTGGAAGAGGGTATTGTAGACCCGGCAAAGGTAACCCGTTCTGCATTGCAGAATGCAGCATCCATTTCTTCCATCCTGTTGACCACAGAAGCAGTGGTAGCAGACATTCCGGAAAAGGTAGCGCCTGCAGCACCGGCCGGCGGCATGGATGGCATGTATTAATTTTTCAACACAACACACAACAACCTGTGGGGATTTTCCTGCAGGTTGTTTTTCATAGATGCGAAAAACAAAAAAGTGTGGTAAAATATGTTTCATAGGATTTAGATACAGAGGAGAAATAGCTATGGAGTTTCATGAAGAGAGATTTGTCCGCGTCAAGAAAACAACAAAACAAAAGGTACTTGTATTAGCACTTTTTTTCATTTCCTTAATTGTCATGCCCATGATTGCATTGTTTTTTTATTCCATTGGGTTTGCATTCGTTGGATTAGGCGTAATTTGCCTTTTGGCTTGGGGCCTTTATGTGTTTATTACCCGGTTGGATATTGAATATGAATACCAATTGACGGCGGCAGGACAGGAAGTAGAACTGAATGTTGCCAAGATTATTAATGGTAAGAAGCGGAAAGAGATTTTTCAAGGCGATTGTAAGGAGTTTGAAATTGTGGCAAAGAAGGATGGCATGAAAGATTCTGATGCCTATCGGAAAATTCCAAATCGTATGGAATTTGTGCGCACCATGGAAGAGACGGATATTTATTTTATTGTGACCAATACGGAAAAAGGCCGGACGGTTATGTATCTGCAGTTAAATGAAAAAATGGTAGCAAATTTGAAGAAATGTATTCCTTCTAAGATGTTTGACTGTTAATTATGGATAAGAAAAAATTGTATTGTGTGTTAGGTGGAATAGTAGCAGGAGTGCTGTTGTTGACAGCAATTCTGCTATTGCTTTTTTTGCCCAGCAATGAAAATCATTTCCCTTATGAAAACACGACCTATCAGGCAGTGATAAATGGGCAGGTGCGCACAGATGTGGCTGTGATAGAGGGCCTTCGGTATTACGCTTATCCTTTGGTGAAAGAGAGCATGGACCCTTATTTGTGGTGGGAGGAAACCACCTTGCATCTGACGGTCACCAATGGAGATGGCATGCATGTTTTTTCTGTGGCAGAAGGAGAAGAAACGGACCTGTCCCAGGTACGGTTGTATGATGGAACCCCTTATTTGTCAGAAGCGTTTTTACAAGCCATGTATGGTATTACGCCTACTTATGTTGAGAAGAACAGGGTTTCTATTTGGCTGGATGAAGGTTTCCGCTTGGGAGAAATTACTTCCTTGCGGGATGTGTTGTGTATTCGGCAGGAACCGTCTATTAAGGCAGCCAGGGTACAGGTAGTGGAGAACTGCCGGGATATGGTGGTGGCATCTGTGTTACGGCAAACAGAAGATGGTTGGCTTCAAGTTGTAAGTACCACCGGCGAGGTGGGGTATGTGCAGCAATCCCATGTGGCTTTCGCGGAAAATACTGCTTATACCGGTGTACTTGCAGGGGTAAATCAAGAACTCCCCGGTGCAACTTATGGGACACCGGAATTTGTCACGGCATTTGCCAATGAAAAAATCAGCATGGTCTGGGAGGCTGTGTATTCTTATAATCCGGATACTTCCGCCATCGGTGAAATGGAAGGCTTGGATGTGATTGCGCCAACCTGGTTTGAACTGAAAGATGCCCAAGGCACCATGTCCTGCATGGCTTCGAAAAATTATGTGATTTGGGCCAAAGCACAAGGGTATGCTGTTTGGGGAACGGTGACCAGCTGTTTTTCTGACCCCCAAGTGACATCCGACATGTTACATAAAGAAAGTGTGCGATTGCAATTTATTCGGCAGTTGGTGGATTACGCCGTGGAATATGGACTGGATGGTATCAATGTGGATTTTGAAAACATGATAGAGGAAGACAAATGGCTGTTTACCCAGTTTGTCAGAGAGCTGTCTGCTTTGTGCCACGAAAGAGGTCTTGTGGTTTCTGCCTGCTGTACAGCGTTGTCTGACAGCTCTTATTGGTCTTTGTGTTATGATAGACCGTCTTTGTCTGCTTCTGTAGATTATATGTGTGTTATGCTCTATGACCAGCATGCTTCCGGCAGTCAGGTGGCAGGCTCTGTGTCCCAGCTTTCTTGGACAGAAGAGTCTTTACAGTCTTTGTTACGACAAATTCCGACGGAAAAACTAATTCTGGGCATGCCGTTTTACACCCGGCTTTGGACAGAAACCACCAACGTCGATGGCAGTGTTTCCGTCAGCAGTTCTGTGCTCTATATGGAAGATGCAAAAGCGCTGGTGGTAGAAAAAGGACTGACACCGGTTTGGGACGAGGACAGCGGACAGTATTATGTTTCTTATCGGGAGGATGCTGTAATTTACAAACTTTGGATAGAAGATGCCACTTCCGTTGCCGCTCGTGTGGCATTGGTTTCCCAATATGACCTGGCAGGTTGTGCAGCTTGGAGGCGTGGTTTTGAAACGCCGGATATTTGGCCGGTTATTGCGAAAGGGCTTTGCGTACAGTATAATGTTTCATAGATAAGTTGTTTTTTGGAAAATTTAGGAGGGTAACCGATGAAAAAAGCAGTAGCCGTTATCATATTGTTCTTGTTGGTATTTGTCAGCAGCACCACTGCTGTTTACGGCAGCCCGACTATCCTGGGGACTTTAAACGGCGCTGTAGGTGCGCAAGGAAATTGGAATGGTGACTATGCCAAAGAGGCTAGTGGTGACAGCTTAAAAATGTGTTATTCGGGAGATGCTTTTGGTTACAAATTTGAAGATGTGCCTGCCGGGGTTTATAAGATAGCGCATTATATTACCCTGGACAGCACGGACTATGGAAAACGGATACGCATCAGCCCCAAAGTAACGTTCCGCAATACGGAACTCCGCTGCTGGGTAGACTGGTATACCGCAGATACCATTGCAACCCTTTCGGATGTTTTGGATGCTGATAAGGGAAAGATTATTTTTGTGTCCATTATCAATGTGCCAAGAGATGGCGCCGACATTGATGTGGGGTTCTGGCAGGATACGGGTGCGTATATCGGTACGTTGGACAAAGTAGTATTGGCAACAGCGGATTATGATTTTCAGGATGCCGAGTATTTGCTAATCGGGGAAAAGAGTTATGATGCAGACCATACCTTTAACGAGGACCCGGAACAGCAGTTGCTGGCACCGGAAGGCAGTTGGGTTGCTTCTACGGTAACCACCAAAGAGCCGACCGTAACGCCGGTGGTTACCCCGGATGTGCCAACTGCAGAAATGACACCGGATTTGGATGTTGCTCCAACCACCGGTCCGCAGGCAACCATAGAACCTGCATTGGTGGATTATGTGCAGACAGGGTTATTGATTGCCATTGTAGCGGTGGCTGTAGTAGGGGTCGTTGGTGTTGTGATTCTGGCGATTTGGAAAGGGAAAAAGTAATGCCGACAAGTTTTGGACACGAATAAGGTATGATAGTCAAGAATTGAAGTGTTGTAGTAAATTTTGGTACTAAAAATTTTTGGAGGATGTACAAGGATATGATGAAGAAATTCTGCTTATCAGTTATCATTTGTTGTTTGCTGTTTGCAACTACAGTGACCTGTAACGCTGCCGTAGCGAATCAGGCCGTTGCATCCATTATGATACCTGTAACCGGCGAAGTAACTTCCATTGTTGCCCTGTCATTAGCAGGCATTGCTGCAATTGGTGGCTATCTGCTTCGGAAAAGAAAGTAAACCAAGTTCTTTTGGTGCGCACCTGTAAAGAGTAGCAGGTGTGCATTTTTTATAGTGCGCCCAGCATGGGCGCAATCTAACGGGTGAAAGTCCCGAGTCTGC
>CAYMRI010000138.1:0-4764 GCA_964392835.1 uncultured Eubacteriales bacterium | reverse complement strand
GTACGCACGGTGGTGTGAGAGGTCGGAGGAATTAAATTCCTCCTCCTACTCGATTTTTTATATAAAAAAGGTTAGTTGACACAGCCCACCATTCAAATTATAATATACCAAATAAATATTGATTAAAGGAGAGCATAACCGTGGCCTATTATTATGAAGAACCTTCTCGCACATTTAGCGAATATTTATTAATTCCCGGTTTAACCACAAAGGAGTGTACACCGGCAAAAGTAGACTTGTCTACGCCTATTGTAAAGTTTAAAAAGGGCGAAGAGCCGTCGATGAAAATCAACATTCCATTGGTATCTGCAGTTATGCAGGCGGTATCCGATGACGGTATGGCCATTGCATTGGCAAAGAGCGGCGGTTTGTCCTTTGTTTATGTTTCTCAGTCCATTGAATCGCAGGCGGAAATGGTACGTCGTGTGAAAAAATATAAGTCCGGTTTTGTAATCAGCGATTCTAATTTAACACCGGAACATACTTTGGCAGATGTCGTTGCGCTAAAAGAAAAGACAGCACATTCTACCATTGCCATTACAGATGATGGTACCTGCAATGGTAAGCTACTGGGTATTGTAACCAGCCGTGATTACAGAGTGTCCAGAATGTCTGCCGATATGAAGGTAAAAGAATTCATGACTCCCTTTGAAAACTTAGTGTATGCAGAAGAAGGCATTACTTTAAAGGAAGCCAATGATGTCATTTGGGATAATAAATTAAACTGCTTGCCTATTGTTGATAAGAACCAGCATTTATTATATTTTGTATTCCGCAAAGACTATGATGCCCATAAAGAAAATCCAATTGAACTGTTGGATTCTGAAAAGAGATATATGGTAGGGGCCGGTATCAACACCAGAGACTATGAGCAAAGAGTTCCTGCTTTGGTAGAAGCCGGTGCGGATATTTTGTGCATTGACTCTTCTGAGGGATATACAGAATACCAGAAAGAAACCCTGGCATTTATTAAAAATAAATACGGAGATAAGGTAAAGTGCGGTGCCGGAAATGTAGTAGATAAGGATGCATTCTACTATTTGGCAGAAGCAGGTGCTGATTTTATTAAAATCGGTATCGGTGGAGGTTCCATCTGTATTACCAGAGAAACCAAAGGTATCGGTCGTGGACAGGCTACTGCTATTATTGAAGTGGCAAAGGCAAGAGATGAATACTATGAAAGAACCGGCGTATATATTCCGTTGTGTTCTGACGGTGGTATTGTCCATGACTATCACATGACACTGGCTTTGGCAATGGGTGCTGACTTTATTATGTTGGGCCGGTATTTTGCAAGATTTGATGAAAGTCCTACCAATAAGATTATGGTAAACGGCAACTATTACAAAGAATATTGGGGTGAAGGTTCTAACAGAGCCAGAAACTGGCAAAGATACGACATGGGTGGTAAGAATGGTCTGACCTTTGAAGAAGGTGTGGATTCTTATGTACCGTATGCCGGAAAACTCAGTGATAATTTAGCGATTACCTTGGGCAAAGTAAAGTCCACCATGTGTAACTGCGGTTCTTTAAATATTAAGCACTTGCAGGAAAATGCGAAGATTACCCTGGTATCTGCAACCAGTATCGTAGAGGGCGGTGCCCATGACGTTGTGGTAAAGAACCAGAACACCTTGAACGGGAAATAAATATTTTTGAAATAAGGAGTGGTAAAAATGGTTGAGAAAGCAACACATTTAACAAAAGAAGGTTTGGCAAGATTAGAGGCGGAATTAGAGGATCGGAAATCCAGAGTCCGTATGGAAGTTGCGGAAAAGATTAAGATTGCAATTTCCTACGGTGATATTTCTGAAAACTCTGAATACGACGAAGCGAAGAAGGAACAGGCAGAAAATGAAGAACAAATTGCTGCCTTAGAGGAAAAATTAAAGAATGTGGTATTGATTGATGAAGATACCATTGATTTAAACAAAGTAAGCCTTGGCGTAAAAGTGGTTTTGCAGGACTTAAGCGATAACACAGAAGATACTTATTATTTGGTAGGTTCTTCCGAAGCAAACCCCATGGAAGGAAAGATTTCCAATGAATCCCCTGTAGGCGCTGCCATTATGGGCAAAGCCAAGGGTGAAGTTGTAGATGTTATGGCACCGGGTGGTATGTTGCAATACAAGATTGTAGACATTGCAAAATAAGAAGAAAGTCGGAGGGTACTGGTAATTATGCCGGAAGGAATGGAACAAACGCCGGAACGTGTAAGCGAAGTAGTAAAGATTCGGCGGGATAAATTAGCAGAATTACAAGCAAACGGCAATAATCCGTTTGAAATTACAAAATATGATGTGACCCATCACAGCCAAGAAGTCATTGAAAACTTTGAGGCCTTAGAAGGACAGACGGTTGCTTTGGCAGGTCGTATGATGTCCAAACGTGTTATGGGGAAAGCTTCTTTTTGCCATGTACAGGATATTCAAGGAAAAGTACAGTCTTATGTGGCAAGAGATAACTTAGGAGAAGAGCCGTATAAAGCATTCAAGAAAATGGACGTGGGTGATATTATCGGTATTAAAGGTGTGGTATTCCGCACCCACACCGGTGAAATTTCCGTACGTGCTGAAGAAATCACTTTGTTATCTAAGAGCTTGCATCCGTTGCCGGAGAAATTCCACGGCCTGACCAACACGGATATTCGTTACCGTCAGCGTTATGTGGATTTGATTATGAATCCGGAGGTAAAGGATACCTTTATTAAGCGTTCTCAGATTTTAAAGGAAATCCGTAATTTCTTAGACGGCAGAGGCTTTATGGAAGTAGAAACCCCTATGTTGGTAGCCAACGCAGGCGGTGCAGCAGCAAGACCTTTTGACACCCACTACAACGCTTTAGACGAAGATGTAAAGTTACGTATTTCTTTGGAACTTTACTTGAAGCGTTTGATTGTAGGAGGCTTGGAAAAAGTATATGAAATCGGTCGTGTATTCCGGAACGAAGGGGTAGATACCAGACACAATCCGGAATTTACTCTGATGGAACTCTATCAGGCATACACCGATTACGAAGGCATGATGGAACTGACCGAAAGCATGTTCCGCTACCTGGCAAACAAAGTTTGCGGCAGCGCAGTCATTAGCTACAACGGTACCGTGATTGATATGGAAAAACCTTTCCAGCGCATTACCATGACCGATGCGGTTAAGAAGTATACCGGCGTGGATTTTTCCACTGTAACGACCGATGAGGAAGCCAAGAAACTGGCGGACGAACATCATGTTGCTTATGAAAAACGCCACAAGAAGGGTGACATCCTCAATTTGTTCTTCGATGAATTCTGCGAAGATAAGATGATTCAGCCTACCTTTGTTATGGACCATCCCATTGAGATTTCTCCGTTGACCAAGAAGAAGCCGGAAAATCCGGAATTGGTAGAGCGTTTCGAACTTTACATTTACGGTCGTGAAATGTGTAATGCTTATTCCGAGTTAAACGACCCTATGGACCAGAGAGAACGGTTCAAGGCGCAAGAAGCACTCTTGGCACAAGGAGACGAGGAAGCAAACCACACCGACGAAGATTTCCTTCACGCATTGGAAATCGGTATGCCCCCCACGGGCGGAATTGGTTACGGCATTGACCGGTTGGTAATGTTGCTTACCGACTCCCAGGCAATCCGGGATGTGTTGTTGTTCCCCACGATGAAGACCCTCGATAAATAACCCGAAAAAAGACTAGTATTCATGCGGGTTTTGGGGATTTAGAGGGCCCTAGAGGCTTACACCTTACATCAAACTTACACCAATCGGTGCAGAAGTTTGTGCAGAGGTAGAAAAATCGCATAATTTATGTGTTTACAGACCTTGAGCGTATAAAACCTCTCAGGGTCTTTTTTTATTTTAATCGCAAAATACCTCTTTCAAGCGAAATTTCCTATAATTTGTACACATAGAACATGGTATGACGGAGGAGATTTTACTATGAATAACAGTTTTGCAATGGTTCATCTGGAGTTGTTATCAGAGTAGTCAGAGAAAAATTATCCATTGTTGCCTGCATTCACATTTTTCGTATAGAAAAACCGCCTGCATTTTAATAAATAATACAGGCGGAAAAATAGTTATTTTTTTGAATATTAGGTTTTTATGAGGCGTTAGAAAGCGTTCGCTTTGGTTGAGTTAGACTATCGCTATTGACCATAGTTAATTGGCACCATATCTAACCAATATTTTCTACCTTTATCTTTCGGCCTTGTCAAAAGTTGTTTATCAATTGTTTCTGGCGCATAAATCAAAACTAAAGAACCGCCCCAATGCTTGGTTGTAGCAATAATCTCACCAAATGCCTCTAAATATACCTTGGCCCCTCTCGGCGTTACCCATAATTGAGCCAAATTTGTTACATTTTCGTCAGCATTAGGCAGCAAATCTTTTGGCATTGGTTTGCTCAAATCTTCTAAATCATAGATAGCATCTGAAATCGGCATTTTTTGAAATTCGTTATATATGATTTTCAATTCATCCTCTAGTTCATCAATGTTTTCGTTTTTAACCAAACCGCCATCACATAAATCCAACAAAAGTCTAGGGAATCTTTTCCCCCAATTTCCCTGTCCCTCAAGATGGTATGAAACAGTGGAGAAAAAGCTATAAACAAAATCCCCATAACCGATTTGTGATTCGACAGAACCCCTTCCTGCAGAACCCATTAAATTAACTAAACCCATTTCTAATCCTCCTAATCGTAAATAAAGCGAACTATGTCTTCTCCCGTTAATTTAGATACCAAATCAACAATATCATCCAACATGCTTTG
>CAYMRI010000137.1:0-4799 GCA_964392835.1 uncultured Eubacteriales bacterium | reverse complement strand
TACCTATTTACCGGATGGAAAATGGACCAATGTTCGATTGGAACCGGAGCGGGTGGAAGAATATTTTTCTCTCATTCGAAACCACCAGGAGATAGAGGGGCAAAGGCCGGATGGAATGCGCATTCTGGCGGGGTTGGAATGTGAGCCCCTTAAGGAGTATTTTGGTTTTTATCAAGAGATGAAGGAACAATACAACCTGGATTATATGATTGCGGGGAATCATTTCTTTTCTTATGAGGGCGGCTATGTGGCCACCTTTGAGGATCGATATGATGTACAGAAGAAAATCAAGGCGCAAATGCAGGGTATTATCGATGGGATTGAGAGCGGACTTTTCTTTTATGTGGCACATCCGGATATGTTTATGTCTTCCAAAGAGCGTTGGGATTCCTATACAGCCGGTGCTGCAAAGGAGATGATTGCAGTTGCCAAAGCACACAACATGCCCCTGGAAATTAACTTAAATGGCTATAAAAAAGGATTGGTGCGGGTAGGCTTGAATTTGCGATATCAGTACCCTTACGATGCTTTTTGGGAATTGGTTGCCCAAGAAGGGGCAGATGTGGTTATCGGTGTGGATGCCCACAGTCCGCGCAGTTTTGCGGTGGAATATCCTGCGTTACAGGAGTTGCTGAATGCGTATGACTTGCATATTTTACATCAGGAAGATGTGTTGGCGCGGTTAAAGCAATATCAAGAGAAGGGAACGGGAAGGAAATGAATCGTACAAAATACGGCTCTATTTGCGGTGTATTGGGGATTTGCTGTAATGTGCTTTTGTTTGCAGCAAAGCTGATTATCGGTCTTTTATCCGGCAGTATTTCCATTATGGCAGATGCTTTTAACAATTTATCCGATGCCGCTTCTTCTATTGTGACACTGGCAGGCTTTCGCATGGCGGCAAAGCCTGCGGACAGGGAGCATCCTTTCGGACACGGTCGCATGGAGTATGTAGCTGGGTTAATTGTGTCCTTTTTGATGTTGCTGGTGGGATTTGAGCTTGGAAAAAATTCTGTTGAAAAGATTTTTCATCCCGTTGCCATCAGCTTTGGGTGGTGGAGTATCGGCATCTTATTGGGTTCCATTGTGGTGAAACTGTGGATGTGTTTTTTCAACCGGAAAATCGGCAAGAAGATTCAGTCGGAAACGTTGCTGGCAACCGCCAAAGATAGTCTGAATGATGCTTTGACTACCGGGGCGATTTTACTTTCGGTCATTGTCATGCGCTTGACTACATGGAATATTGATGGTTATGTAGGTCTTTTGGTGGCGGTATATATTTTAATTTCCGGTGTCATGACCATGAAAGATACGTTAAATCCCATTTTGGGACAACTGCCGGAAAAAGAAATGATTGCGGGGATGGAGGAAGTATTGCTCTCTTATGATGAAATTATAGGGGTGCATGATTTTCTGATTCATAATTACGGGCCGGGAAAGTGGATTGCTTCTGTCCATGCGGAAGTCCATGCGTCATCGGATATTTTACAGGCCCATGACAGTATCGATATGGCAGAGCGGGAAGTGGCGAAAAAATATCCGGTGCTGTTGACCATTCATATGGACCCGGTGGAAACCAACAACGAGCGGGTGGAGGCATTAAAAACACTGGCAAAGGAGATTGCCCAGTCCGTCCATCCTGCCATTACCATTCATGACTTTCGTATCGTGGACGGACCTACCCATACCAATTTGATTTTTGATATGGTAAACCCGGTGGAATCTGGTTTTTCAGCCATAGAACTGCGGCAGGCGTTTGAACAGAAGCTTGCAGATATTAGTGAAAAATATTATGCCGTCATTACGGTGGATCAAAGTTATTTAGGATAAAGGAGAAGGGAAACATGAAAAGGGCGTTAGAAAAGAGACACATTGCAAGAATGGACACGGATGTAACCTTTTTGGGGTTCGGTGCTTTGGAAATCGGCAGAAACTGGGGTATGGGCGACGACAACCAGCGGCCGGAAGAGGAAGTTGCCGGCAAGGTACTCAACACCGTTTTGGATTTAGGGATTAATTTGATTGACTCTGCCAGTGCCTACCATAGAAGTGAGGAGAGAATCGGGAAATATGTTTCTTCCCGTCGTCAGGAATATGTGTTAGCCACCAAATGCGGCGAGCACAGCAATGAGCCCCATACTTATTATGATTTTACTTATGAGGGTATTGCAGGTTCTATTGATAGAAGTTTGAAATTGTTGCAGACGGATGAGATTGATTTGTTGCAGATTCATTTTGGCCCTGACCCGGAAGGTACTTTAGATAGAGGTGAAACCCTGCGTGCCATGCAGGATGCCCAAAAGGCCGGCAAGGTGCGTTATTTAGGGGCATCCATTGACGGCGATTTGGCACATCGTTGCATTATGAGCGGTGATTTTGATGTGATGCAGATGGGGTACAACTTGATTCATCAGGGCAATGCAGAAAACATCCGTCTGGCACACGAAAAGGGAATGGGCGTTTTGATTCGTTCCGGTTTGGGCAATGGTCTGCTGACTTCCCGTGTGGTTTCTAACTTAGATAGATTGGGTGAAAATGATCGTAATAAGGTGCAACAGTTGCTTGCTTTGGTAGAGGGCGATACGGACAAGCTGACGGCATTGGGTTTGCAGTTCCTGTATGAAAATGAGGGTATCAGTTCTGTTATCGTTGGCACCAAGAAACCGGAAAATGTAGTGAAGAACGCTGCGTTGTTGGATATGGCACTACCTTCCGGTATGTTGGATGCGGCAAAACGTATTATAGCAGGTTAAGGTTGAGCCAAAAGGCAAACAGACACCAGAGCAAATAGGGAATCATAAAAAAGAGTGTGGTTGCCTTACATTTTCCAAAGCCGATGGTAAGTACCAGTACCAGAACAATCAGCACCAGTAGAGCAATGAGGGCTGCAAAGGGTGCATTGGCAACGAAAAACAAAATAGGCCATAAGAAGTTTACAACCAGATGCAGGTAATACAATTTCAGTATTTGCCTGCATCCGTTTATTTCTACGATATATGCGGCAATTCCCATAAACAGGTAGAGTATGGTCCAGACTAAGGGAAACAGAAACGCCGGCGGTGCCAGGTTTGGTTTTGCCAACTGCATATATTGGCTGGTGGCATTCGAAGCAATCAGGGATGCCAGAATACCGGTACCCAGGCTGAGAACCAGATTCTTGAATAATATTTTTAAATCCAGACGTGCATTTACCACAAAGATAGACATAAAAAAACCTCCATATACCAGATGGTTCAGTATATGGAGGGAAGGTCTCGAATATGTCTGGATGGTTTATTCCTGCTTTTGAACGGTTCAAATCGCATCTCCATTTTTATCGTCCGGGCAAGTATGGTATCTCGTCAGTAGCCGACCGAGATTGGTTGCATCTTTATTTTTATCGACCTTTAGAGGACCGTATCTTTTTTTGCGACGCAAGTCATATGTAATTGAGTAAGATACGATATCTTGCGGTCGGCAAATTGAAAGATAACGCATGTAAAAGGGCGGTAACTCGTAAGATGCGATCTGAATCGCCCGAAATGTCATTCCTATTTGCGGCGACTTTGCACAATCACATCGTAAATAGCTTTGGTGCCGTCTGCGTTGGGTTCTGCTTCCATGGCGGCAATCATGGACGGTGCTTTTGCTTTCAATTCGTGAATAGCTTTGATTAGGCTTTCTGCAGTTAATTGTTCCTGTTCCAGCGTCATGGCAAAATTCCGGTTGGTAAAGGATTTTGCATTGAGAATCTGGTCACCCCGGCTGGCACTTAAGGGCAGAGGAATGAGCAACATTGGTTTTTTTAGCGCCAAAAACTCATGAATGGAGTTGGAGCCTGCACGGGATAAAATGTAATCGGAGAGGGCCATAATATCTGCCAACTCTTTGTTAATGTATTCAAACTGGGCATAGCCTTTGGTATCGTTCAAAGATGCATCTAGGTTGCCTTTGCCGCACAGATGAACAATATTCATTTCTTTTAGCAGTTTCGGTAATGCAGCACGCAATGCAACGTTGATTGCTTGTGCCCCTAAGCTACCGCCCATCATTAGTAGGACGGGCTTGTGGTCAAACCCCAGGAATTGCCGCCCTTTTTCTTTGTCCCCAGCGTAAAGTTCAGCACGGATGGGGGAACCGGTATAAATGCCCACCGGCGGTTGAATTTCTTTCAAGACATCCGGGAAGGTTAAGCAGATGTGGGTGGTAAAGCGCTTTGACAGTTTGTTTGCCAGTCCCATGGTAATATCCGATTCGTGGGAAACGACGGGCACTTTCTTTGCATGTGCCGCTGCAACCACAGGCACAGAAACAAAACCGCCTTTGGAAAAAACCACTTCCGGATTTAACTCTTTTACAATTTTCTTTGCCGCATTGTAGCCTTTCATAATGCGGAAGGGGTCGGAAAAATTCTTCCAGGAAAAATACCGTCTCAGCTTGCCGCAGGGGATGCCATGATACGTAATATCGGGGACTTGGCTGATGATATCTTTTTCGATACCGTCTAAGGAGCCGATGTAGTGAATTTTGTATCCTTCCTCCCGTAAGTAGGGCAAAAGTGCCAGATTTGGGGTTGTGTGTCCGGCAGAGCCACCGCCGGTAAGAATAATTGTTCGCGCCATAATTTCTTGTTCCTTTCAGTCCGAATACCCGGAGCAGTTTTTTATATTTTTATTCATTATACACCAAATTATTGCTTGCATAAAGAAAAAAAGTGTGCTATTATAGGCAAGCAATCAGAAATGATGCCGAATTGTGTAAGGGTAGCACGACAGACTCTGACTCTGTTTGTCTGGGTTCAAATCCTAGTTCGGCAGCCA
>CAYMRI010000136.1:0-4820 GCA_964392835.1 uncultured Eubacteriales bacterium | reverse complement strand
GTAGGAACGCCTTCTTTCAAACATTCATAAGTCATTAAAGTGGTAATTTCCTCAATCAGTTCGCGAAACTCCTTCATGCTTGTTTTTTCATCACGAAGAATGGCAATTTTATGCTTGATTAACGGGTGGTCAAAAATAACTACATTGTTGTAATCTTTCATTCTTCTTTCCCCTCCGTCTTTTCTTCCGGGTCAACACCCAGCTTGCTTTTTTCCACTTTGGTCAAAACTGCGTTGGTAATAATACCCAAAATCAAAGCAGTTGCAATGGATGTAATTTGAATGGTGCTTGCAACAGCGCCGTTGTCAGCCAAAGCATACGGAATTTGGATGGTCAATCCACCAATACCGGAAATAAGAATAGCTGCAACAACAAACAGGTTTTTATTATCATTCAAATCCAAATCCTTAAACATTTTTAAACCGGAAACTGCAATAAAGCCATACAATGTTAAGCAAACGCCACCCATGACACAAGACGGTATGGTTTGCAACACAGCCATAAGCGGGCTGATGAAAGAAAGACCGATACACATAACTGCTGCAGTTGTAATGGTTACAACAGATGCATTTCTGGTGATAGCAACACAACCAACAGATTCGCCATAAGTTGTATTCGGGCAAATGCCAAATATAGTACCGAAAATGGAACCAACACCATCACCCAACAATGTTCTCTTTAATCCGGGTTCTTCAATTAAATCTTTTCCAATAATGGAAGAAAGATTCTTGTGGTCTGCAATGTGTTCTGCAAATACAACCAATGCTACCGGCAAGAATGCAATTACAACTTCTGCAACGCCGCCCCAAGTTAATGACATTTTGCCGTCTACAATTTCCATAATTGCTTCATATGCTGCAACTTTAGGCCAGTCTATGAAAGCCGGAAGGCCTCTAAAGACACCATCAACAAAGAAATTATCAACAATCGGTTGGAAATTAATAATTTTCAAATAATCAAGATTTGCCACTGTACCAACAACGGTAAAAATAGTAGCTGCCAAATAGCCTGCGCCAATACCGATAATAAACGGAATCAAACGAGCCATTTTGTATTTTTTCTGGGTAGAACAAATAACTACAGTGAAAAATGTAATAAGACCGCAAAGAAGTGCAACCAAATTATAACCGCCATTAATAGTAGAAGCATTGGACTTTACAATGTCCCCCATTGCTGCACCGGCCAAAGACAAACCGATTAAAGCTACAACAGGGCCGATAATAACCGGTGGCATCAGCTTGTTCACCCAAGCGGTACCTGCAAAATGAATAATAGCCGCGATGACTACATAAACAAGACCTGCTACAACAGAACCCAAAACAATACCACAGTAGCCATATGCAAGAGCCACACCCAGTGAACTCAAAAATGCAAAAGAACTACCCAAGAACACAGGGCTCTTACGCTTTGTAAACAACTGATAAATCAGCGTACCAATACCTGCACCCAAAATAGCCGCAGGAATTTGTGTCGGCAAACCAATAATGGTAGGTACTGCGATGGTTGCTGCTAAAATTGCAAGCACTTGTTGCAAAGCAAACACCAACATCTGTCCAAACTTTGGTTTGTCATTGATGTCATAAACCAACTTTCTTTCCATTTGAAATTTCCTCCTTGGAATCATTTAGGTCTTCTTATATGAAATTAAATCCCTATTGAAATTCATTTTATCACACTACATTTTCTTTTGGCAAACATTTTCTGTACATTTTCGACACAAATGTACTATAATAGACAAAAATAACCAAAAATAACCAAAAATATACCAGGAGGACAAAGTATGCTGATCGATATTACTTTGCAAATTACGCCCCAAATGATAAAAGAAGCACCGGGAAACGAGCAAAAATCCCTCGTCGGTCATTTAGGCACTCATTTTGATGTAATGAACAAAGAATTTCCACTTGCCTATACCCAAAGAAAAGGCATTGTGTTTGATGTTTCCGCTGTGAAAGAGCGGGATATCTGCAGTAATGATATTGATATTTCAGAAATCGGGCAAGATATGTTTGTTGCCTTTTATACCGGATTTATAGAGGAAGTGGGATATGGGAATAAGATGTATTTTTCCAATCACCCTCAACTTTCTGAGGAACTGATTGACAACTTGCTGGAGAAAGGTGTTTCCATCATTGGCGTAGACTTTGCAGGAATAAGACGTGGGAAGGAACACACCCCAAAAGACCAATACTGTGCAGACAAAGGGACTTTTGTGATAGAAAACTTATGCAATCTAAAAACGATTATTGATAACGGCAGAAAATTCAAGGCAAACACCTATCCCCTACGCTATACAAATATGACCGGTTTGCCTTGCAGAGTCATTGCTGAAATTTGAAAAATATTTTTGAGAGGTGTCTTTCATGCAATCATTAAAATACTTATACAGAATCGGAAGAGGTCCATCTTCTTCTCACACCATGGGTCCCCTTGCTGCAGCCCAGCGTTTTCTGGCAGAAACTCCGGCGGCACAAACCTATAAGGTAATCCTTTACGGTTCTTTAGCAAAGACCGGCAAAGGCCACATGACCGACCATATTTTACAAGAGGCCTTTGGCGATAAGCCCTGTGAAATTGTGCTGGATTGCGACACCCCTACGGAATATCACCCCAACACATTGGATTTTTACGCTTATGCAGACGGCGCCGAAATTGCTTATACCAGATTTTACAGCGTAGGCGGCGGTGAAATTTTAGCCCATGGAGAACAGCGTGCCGAACACAAAGAAATCTATGGTTTTAACTCTTTTAAGGAAATTTCAGAGTACTGCCGAAAAAAAGACATACGCATTTGGCAATATGTGGAAGAATGTGAGGGCCCGGAAATCTGGGAGTACCTTTCCCAAGTTTGGGAAGTCATGCAAAACGCCATTAAAGAAGGACTGGATGCCCAGGGTGTGCTCCATGGCGGCATCGGGCTACAGCGAAAGGCTCGTTATCTTTTCCGGCAAAAACACATTGACGAAAGCGAGGAAACCAAAACCAACCGTCTGATTTGCGCATATGCGTATGCTGTCAGCGAGCAAAACGCTGCAGGCGGCACCATTGTTACCGCACCCACCTGCGGGTCTTGCGGTGTACTCCCTGCTGTCATGAAATTTTTACAACCCAAACGACATTTTTCCGATACCCAAATTATTCATGCTTTGGCTACCGCCGGCATCATCGGCAATCTGGTAAAAACCAACGCCTCCATCAGCGGTGCAGAATGCGGTTGCCAAGCAGAAATCGGTACTGCCTGCGCTATGGCTGCTGCAGCCGCCGCAGAACTTTATGAGTTAGATTTGGATCAGATTGAATATTCTGCGGAAATGTCCATCGAACACCATTTGGGCCTTACCTGCGACCCCATTTTGGGCCTGGTACAAATCCCTTGCATTGAGCGGAATGCAATTGCGGCAATGCGTGCTTTAAATGCCGTGAACCTTGCAGATTTTCTTGCAGATTCCAGAATGATTCGTTTTGACACAGTCGTTGAGACAATGTATGAAACCGGCAAGGACCTGAAAGTGATTTATCGCGAAACAGCAGAAGGCGGGCTTGCGAAAAAATACAGTCCGCAGGAATAGCGGACCGGTTATCTTTTGTTTTTCATTAAGTAATCAATGGCCATCTTGGTAGCATGGGCTTCATTTTTGTATTTATGTCTTTTCAGAATCCGTTGGTATGCATCTCTGCCCGAAGAATATTCATGGAAAGGCTTGCAAATATGACGAATTGCGTCCTGCCGTCATTTTCATAATCGCCACAATATTCATAAATCCGTATGCAGTTGTATAACAATGTTGACTACGCAAATGTTTCGGCATCCGCTTAAGTGCGAACTGAAACTCTGAAAATAGCTGTTCAGAAAAACCTTCTCATTCCATTTTTTCTTCGATTTCAGAAATCTTTATGGCAGTTTAAACACTTCTCTTTTTACAGTCTATAACCTCTCCGTCAAACATGATGTAGCTATAGCCTTCCTCGTCACAACCAGCTTCCATATTGTGTGCATCAATCGTAGCGCAGAGTTTGTGTGTAAATTCAAAGATACCTTTCTTTTCATCATAGACCCGTCCATTAATTACAAGTTCATTGACTGATTTTACTCGGCGGTAACATATTTCATACCCTTCTACATTGGCATCCAACAGAATTCTGCTTTTGACAGCCATATCTGCTTTTGCCTTTCTTGCGGCATGGCGCGCATCCTCTTTCCGTTTATAATTCCTTGAACCGATAACATAAAGAATCAAGGCGACGCCCATAATACAGATAAAAATTCCAAGAACTACATATCCATTATCATAGGCATCTATTTCTTGCTGTGATAATTCAAAATTCAAAAGTTCTTCGTTCTCGGTTTTAATTTCCACCACATAGTTGTTATTCGGGTTTACCAAGATATCCAGTTTTGTGCCCTCATCAAGTGCCTTCATTGTGTCTCGAAAATCACTTGTTTCGGTGTGCGCATAAACATTATAGTAAGAACCATCTTTGAAATGAATCCCACAATAATTTTTGGAAGAGTCATATTTCATAAACTCACCCGAATAGGAAACTGCCTCTTCCCGTTGGATGGGTTTATTTGCCCCTTGTGAAAAAATAAAAAACAACCCAAGGGCTATTGCCACAATGGCTGTACCCAACACAACAGGTATAGAATTCATAATATCTTTTTTCCGCATAATTTCCGCTCCCCCAAACAATTTCCGCTGGCTGATATTTTGTTTATGATCATATCACATATTTTTTTAAGAAACAATCATTCTATTTTCGTTGCGGTTTGGCCGAGACTTCAAGGGATTTTTGCCCCTAAAATGAAAAATGTCTCGGGC
>CAYMRI010000135.1:0-4862 GCA_964392835.1 uncultured Eubacteriales bacterium | reverse complement strand
CACAATTGTTACATTGGGCAGTGCAACAGATGTAATCTTGGTATTATGAGAGAAAGCACCTCTTGCAACTGTGGTCACATTTACATTACCAATATTTGCGGTAGTATATTCCCCTCGTAAGGTAGGTGCTATGGCTACCAACTTGGTACCATCTGCAGAGAGGATATAGTTCGCTGTCTGTACCTTATAATTCTTATTCCCTTCTGTTACTTTGAAAGAGTCAATTGCAGTTGACCGGAATGCAAATTCCCCTATGGTCTTTACCTCCGGACCGATTTCCACACTGGTAAGTGCTTCACATTCATAGAACATACCTGTGGGAAGCACCGCTGTATTTACATAGAAGGACTTCAAGGATTCACAGTCTGTAAATGCATACGCACCGTACTTTACAGATTTTGCATCAATTGTCACTTCTTCCAATTTCTTACAACCTGCAAATGCATATTGCCCGATGGACAAAAGATTTTCAGAAAGCTTAACACCTTTCAAATCGGTATTACCTGCGAATGCATAATCAGAAATCACACATATGGAAGACAAATCTAAAGTGCCCTGTAAATCACAGTTTTCAAATGCATTCTGGTTAATAATCTTCAAATTATTCTCCCCGCTGAATGTAATCTTCTGTAATGCTGTACAGTTGTAGAATGCACCATATTCAATTGCTTCCAAAGTAGACGGCAATACAATTTCTTCCAACGCAGTAAGGTTTGCAAATGCATATGCATTGATTTTTTCAATTCCTTCCGGAAGAATAACCTTAGTAATGGTAGAATCCCCAATGAACCACTGTTTCATAGCGTCAGCATCGTCAAATGCCAGCTCTTCTTCTGTCTTTGCAACATATTCAAAGTTAGAGAATGCAAAGCTTCCGATTTCAGTCAAAGTCAAATCAGCGGGAACGGTAACCAGACCGCCATTACCATAGTAATGGGTCAAACTTGCGCCGGTGGTTACATATGGATCTTTTACTTCAATGGATACAGATTCAGAATAGTAAGTACTCTTGCCATCCAGTAAGACTTTTACCGTTACAGAAGCAAATCCTTCTCCTGTTGCAGTCACATTCCCATACTGGTCAACTTTCACTATATTTTCATTACTGCTCTCAAATTCCACCGTAGTATCATTAGGAAAGTATGCATCCAACTTATAGTTCAAAAGAACAGACTCAGATGGATACATCGACAGCGAATATGTACCTTCAAAGAAATTCAAAGCACCGGTATCACCAAGTTCTTTATCAGCATTGGCAACCATATAAAAAGCTTTTGTGGTCTCGAACCCTGTCAACTTGAATACATCGGCTACCGGTTTGTCATACCGTTTATAGCCATCGTCATTTTCACCAAGCACCGTTACCTTAAAGGTAATGCTCTTGTTGGTTTGAGGGTCTCGAACCTTAATAGTTGCGGTACCGGTAGAAGTCGCTACCAGCTTGTTATTCACAATACGTGCTACACTGGGTTTGGAAGATGTAAATTCTAACAATTCTGCCCACGCAGTTTCCGGATATACCAACGGTTCCAAAGAATATACTTCATTAGGACTCAAAGTCAAGCCTTCTTCCAATCCGTCAAAATAGAAATCGATATACTCATCCGGCAATCCAATTTCGTAAGTCGCATAATTTAATGCATAATCGTAACATGTCACTGTAAACGTGTTCTTATTTGTTGCATTTTCTTTTATTTCAAAAATATAGTCTGTCAATTCATATGTAACATATGTCACGCTGTTCTTTTGAGAATAAACCGGTGTCATATACTGCTCAAAATTCTTCATTTCTGCAACCGGATTTCCATTTTCATCCTCTCCTGTTGTTACATATCCCAACTGGGAAGACATTGCAAAGTGGTTATCATAAATAGCAACCTTTGCATACAACCGATTCTTCTTTGCAGTTTTGTCATATTCATAATAGAATTCAATATCTTCAACTGTTGGTGCTTCAAAGTCAACTACCAATGGGAATTCAAACACATTCTTCTTGTTGGTATCTATACCACCGTCACCGTAATCCAAATAACCTTCCAGTCTTACAGTATATTCTGTATTGTTCATCAGGTTATAGTCCATGGTATCAAATTCAATTTCTACGTTTGCAGGATAAATGGAGCCACCATCACCATAGGACTTACGAACATCGGTATCCTCACACTCAAAGATAACTTCTCCTGTGGTATCGTCGGTAATGGTAATCACAATCTTTGCCGCATTTCTCAGTAAACCGGCCCATACAAAACGCAAGGAGTGAATGGTTCCTTCCTGATTAGAAAGTGCAATATAATCTCTGCTGGCGGAAATTACCATATCGTCCGGATCTTGCAGGAAGTAATAAGAGCCCAAATAGCTTACATAGTCTTCAGAAACACCGCCGATAGGACGCGTTGCATATGCATCAGCCAAAGTCTTGTCTTCTACTGCAATAGAGTCATCCAACTCATCTGCATTGGTATCAAAATAATCCAGATCAAACAATGGTGCAACAGTCCAGTCTCCGTAGAATGCGAGATACGGAACATTCAAATCGATTTCCGTCCCGGATACAGCGGTTAAACTTACAAAGCCTTCCACATACATGCCGTTTGCAAAGGATTCGTTCAAATATTTCTTATCGTTGTCACTTAAAACAATTTTAGCAGTTACTTTTGCGTTCTTGCCGCCTTCTACAGTCAACTTGTTTCCACTAATGCTGCCGCCTTCTACAGATATGATTTCAAAGGTTGCACCATCAAGGCTGTACGCTTCTTCCGTTACAGTTGTTTTTCCGGAATTTGTCTTGGTTTCACTAACCCCTTCTGTCAAAACAGAGGCAGAAAGGTTATAAGACAATGTTTTGTCGCCAAAATTGTTTACTGTAAAAGAAAATTCATAAACACCCTTCTTTTCCGGGTCATCACCAAGTTCCAGTTTGGTCTTGTCCATTGCATTGTCTTCTTTGTCGTAGGTAGTAATGTACGCTTTTGTATTGATGGAGCTGAGAAGATTTGCAAGACCTGCGCCTTGTTTTCTTACTGCATATGGCAAACCGTTTTTATTGTAGATAATGTCAGCCGTAGACATCATCAGCTTATTTACCATTGCCGTTACCTGCACATTGTCATTTGCAATTTCAGGGAAATTCTCCACTACATACTGCCGCAACAGCGCAGTAACACCGGCAATATTCGGGCAAGCCATAGAGGTACCGGACAATCGGTCATAGGACCCACCTGTTATAGAAGAAAGAATATTTCCGCCATGAGCAGTAATTTCAGGCTTAATGTTCAAACTGGGTGTAGGTCCCCAGGAAGAAAAATCAGAAATAAACGGACCGGAAGTCTGTTCTTTGCTGATTGTCAAAGTACCGCTTCCCAATGCAGCAAGCATTTCACCATCATCTTGCGAAATAGAACAAACTGCCAAAGTTGCAGTACCCACATTCATCTTGATATCACCGGAAACATTGTTATAAATAATAATACCGGCAGCTCCTTGGGCCTGTGCAATCATAGCTTTTTCTTCAAAGGTGTTAGAACCACGGCGCACAAGCACAATCTTCCCTTCTACATCCATGCCGGTATAGTCGGCAGTACGACCCACACCCGGTATTACTATAAATTCAAAATCCTGTGAAGTCTTATCGCCTAACAAAGTATCAAAAAAATTATTTTCTTTGCTGGCACCATTAGTGGATTCTACAAAGTAAATAATTGCATCTTTATATTTAATATAAGGTGTTTTGACGCCGTTAATGGAGGCAACAGACATAACACCTTCATAGGTAGATGGAGAACCTACCGTACCGGTATCCGGGTTTGTGGTAAGGCCCAGGTTACCATTTGCTTCAGATCCATATGCAGAACTGTAACTGTTAGAAGCAGCAACCACCATACTAATTCCGGCTTCCCGAAGTCTATCGTATACACCATTTATTATTTCTTCATCTGATTCACGGCTAAAACCACAGGCTGTACCGATAGACATATTGATGACATCAACGCCGAGAACAACACAGTCTTCCAGTGCTGCCAAAATCCATGCCGTACGAGTAGTATCCATAGAATCGGAGAAAATCTTCATCGCCACCAGTTGTGCATTGGGTGCAACACCGGTAATGGTATCATCTTTCCCTACAATGACACCGGAAACGTGCGTACCATGATTGTTGTGTGTAGAATATACATCGGAATCATTATCAGCATAGTCAAAACCAAAGGGTACCTTTTCATTAATATATACATCGTCAACGGTCAACCCCTCTACCATTGTACTGGCTGTTGTTTCACCGAATGCATCTGCTACGTCCTCGTAGGTCAACCCCAGATTTTTGGAGGTAAAATTGTTCACGGAGAAGGCAGAGTGTGCAGAATCAAGACCGGTGTCTAAAACGGCAATTACCATACCGCTTCCGTCATAGCCGGAATTGGAACTGTCAAAAATACCCGTGTCATATACATTGACTGTATTTTCTACAAGTTCTGTCTCTGCTGCATTGTAAACTTCGCCCACAATCACATTGACATCATCACCAAGAGCTTTACAGGTTTCTGCAAAGTCCCCTGCTTTGATGACCAATTCAAATCCGCTGAAGATTGTTGCATAATCCTCACCGGTGGAATAGTCAATATTCAACTTCTGCAGATTGTTCAGGATTTTATGCTTCTCACTGTTTACTTCCTCCTGAATGGTTGCAAGAACATCGGAAGACTTTGCAAACTCAGAAAGTGACACAGCCTTATCTGTGTTAGCGTAAACATCCATTAAACTATCAACGGAAAGTGTAACGATAACAGATAGTTCCTGATTATCATCAACAATAGCCGGTAGCTTGTACATAACAGAATCATCAATATATCCTGTATAGTCAATATTGG
>CAYMRI010000134.1:0-4862 GCA_964392835.1 uncultured Eubacteriales bacterium | reverse complement strand
CAGGGCAGACTCGGGACTTTCACCCGTTAGATTGCGCCCATGCTGGGCGCACTATGAAAAAACGGTCCAACCGAATATTTTCTCGGTCGAACCGCTCTTTTAACTTGTTACTCTTTCAAAGCAATAACAATTAGTCATCGGTGTACGGCATCAATGCTAAATGTCTTGCTCTCTTAATGGCAATTGCCAACTGACGTTGGTGCTTTGCGCAGGTGCCGGAAATTCTTCTCGGCAAAATCTTACCTCTTTCAGAAGTAAACTTCTTTAATCTGCCAACCTCTTTGTAGTCGATGTGTTCTACTTTATCCAGGCAGAAACTGCACATTTTCTTCTTCATTCTTCTGGGGCCGCGAGAACCCTTATCGTAAGAATCTCTATTATTCTTCTGCATTGTAAACGTCTCCTTTCACAAATCTTAAAATGGAATATCGCCGTCGTCATCAATGGGGAAATATCCATCGGAAGCTGCCGGTGCGCTCATAGGTGCAGCAGCAGGTGCCGGTGTGGCAGGCATTTCCTGTGCAGGTCTTGCATAGCCCGCATTTGCCTGTCCGTCGTTCCGCTTAGACTCTACAAATTCCACTTCTTCTACAATAACGTCTGTGGTATAAACCTTTCTTCCTTCTGCGTTATCATAGCTTCCGGTTTGGATCCGGCCGGTAATGGCAATTTTGGATCCTTTTGAAAAATAATTCTGAATGAACTCCGCAGTCTTTCCAAAGGCAGTAATGGGTATAAAATCAGCAGTTTGCTGCCCTTCTTGTGCTCTTCCACGTCTGTCAACAGCAACGGTGTTTCTTAAAACAGCCATGTTGTTAGCAGAATAACGCATTTCCGAATCTCTCACCAATCTTCCAATTAAAACAACTTTGTTCATACTCTCACCTTATTCTTCTCTTCTAAATACTAAAAATCTCATGATACCTTCTGTAATCTTGAAGATACGTTCCAACTCTGCAGGGAAACTTGTTTCAGCGGAAAACTCCATGTAAACATAGTATCCTTCCGGCATATCGTTAATCAGGTATGCCAATCTTCTCTTTCCCCATTCATCGAACTTTTCCAGAGTAGCAGAAGATTCAACTAAATTCTTGAACTTCTCAACAGTTGCTGCAACTGCTTCTTCTCCCTTGGACAAATCTACAATGAAAATGGCTTCGTACTTATTTACCATCTCTTTCACCTCCTTCTGGACTTATGACCCCGCATCCCTTTTGTGCGGAGCAAGGACTAACGGACATACTATAGCACAGTTGCCGTTGGGTGTCAATAAAAATCAACCCTGATTTTTCCAAAAAAATTTATGTTTTTTCCCCTCGTTTCCGCAATACGACAAGCACCACGACACCACCGATTGCTGCCAGTATAATCACACCTATGACGACATAGAGAACCCAACCACTATCCTGCGGTTCTTCTACTGTGCCGCCACTGCCTGCAGTCGGTGTTGCAGAAGTAGCACCCTCTGCAGTACTGCCTACTGTTGCTGTAGACGCTTGGCCTGTAGTGCCGGCCTGTGTTTCGGTAGGCACATCCACTGTTGCTCCCGCCACTGTTGCTCCCGCCGTTGTTGCTCCCGCCGCTGTCGCACCCGGTGTTGTTCCGTTTGGAGTTGCTGTTGTAACATTGGGCGTCGCCGTGGGTTTCACTGTAGGCGGTACCGTAGGCACGCTGTTTGTCTGTGTGCTATAGGTAAAATTACTTAACATAACATGGGCGCTGTTTTGCGAGCGGAAGCCGATAGCTGTTCTGGAGCTGTCACCACTCCACTTGCTGATATCTACTGTCAGATATTTTGTACCGTCCACATAAACCGTCATAGCGTTGCCTTTTAATTGCACCGCAAGATATGCCCTTTTATCTGCCTGATTTACAAAATAATTCTTGATATTGGTCTCGGCTACTACACCCTTCCACGCCTTATTAGACCATTCATACACTTTGACATTGACACTGCCGTTGCCGCCGCGTTCCAGTTGCACCCCCAACCCATCTAAATCGTCAATACCGTTGCCAAAATAGGAACGTTTACACCGCACCAACAATCCAACGCCAAAGCCACCTGTTCCCGGCAAATCCAGGGTACAGGAAACGGTGCCGTCTACGCCAACACTATTTTTCAAAACCCCTTTCACATTACGATTCAGACCATTATTAAAATCAATGCCGCCATCCTTCATTTCATAGCCCTTCCCATCTGCACTGGAATACAGTTGGAAATTATTTTTGTTAATAGCCGTTGCCCCTGCCGTTAATGTTACCTGTGCATTCACCGGTGTTGCGGTATTGAGATGGGTCAAAGTCATATTTTTATATTCTGCCAAGGACATATGGGCGCGCATTCCTATTTTACCGGAAAGAAGCGGTTGCTCTTTATCCGTATAATCAATCATCAGCTTCCCATCCAGCCACACTTTAATATTAGCCCCTTCCGCCCGTACCTTCAGGCGATAGGTTTTATTGTTGGACAAACTTTGTGTGGACGAGGTCAAGAATTGCCAGTGAAACATCTGTTTCCCCAGGCAAACCCCGGAGGTTGTGATATAGGCATAATAGCCATAATGATAGTCCCCATTTTGGCAACCACCAATGCCATAGGTGGCATCGGATGCATCGGTAGCATATTTTAACCGTACCAGGAGCCCTGCATCACTGCCGTTTTTCAAATTTACATCTGCTTCCACTTCATAATCGCCCCAGTTTTCATTGCCGTAAGAAGCAATGGACCAAGTAGCGCTATTTGTGGCAGAAATGGTAGTACCATTATCACTCCAGCTACCGCTCAACCATTCAAAGTCCATAGCAGACTGGGTCTGCTTGGTCTCATAAATATCTGCACCCTTTGCCAGTTTCAGTGAGTAAAAATCCATACTTCCTGCGGTAACGGTTATGGTCACAGTGTTCGCACTTTCTGCAATTTTCACATTCCGAATTACATCGGTCATAAATCCGTCCGACTTGGTCAGACTGACATCTTTTGCAACCACCTTGCCGTCCACTGCAATGGAAACTGTTGTGCCGGCTTGTGCCTTTGCCCGAATCTCTGCGGAATAATAGGACGTCTCCTGTGCATCGATTTTAAAAGTAAGGCTATTGCCTTTGCTCATGCCTTTTACATATTCGCTCTTCAACCCTGCGCCGGATTCTGTTAAGGTTCCTGTCTGGTAGGTCCAGGAAGCACTGTTGGCATGCACAGCGTCCATAGCACTGCCGGTAGGTTTTACTGTATCTTTGTCCTGATTGCCGTTTACCGTACTGCTAAAAGCAGTATAACCGAATTTTGTACTGCAATTTTCTGTTTTTAATCCAATATACCCCCCGGACAATGTAGCGCTTGCGGTAATGAGCAAGCGGTCATCCACATAAATATCAAAGGTGTTCCCTTCTTTTTTCACCGTGATTTTTCGAAGCACATTATTCTTTCCCGCATATTCTGAAGGAAGGGATGCAGAGGATGTTGCGGTTGTACCTTTTACTTTTGTTTGGAAAAATACCTTATTGCTTTGGGGGTCTATATAAACATAGGCATAATTGTTGCTGTCGGTAAAAGACACAATCGCACCTGCTTTTGCGCCGGAAGAAGTGCTGCTAAGCCACAAATTAAATTCTGCAGTATAATCAGCCGTGGTTTTTTGTTTGGAGCGCACTTCCGCAGTCGCACCCAGCTCCATAGTGCCCCCGCTGGCTTTGGCACTGCCGCTGACAGCGGTCCAGTTGGTAGTATTTTTCATGTAATCAGAAAACTCGGGCAGCTTGGGGTCCTCCACTTCCCACCAGGTAGGACCTTGCACTTCCATTTTTTCACCGTTAAACACAATTCTATCAATGTTCAGCCGTCTTTCCGGTGCGCTGGTGTTGGAAACCAAAGAATGGTATACAATATAGCGGGTATCCAGGTCAGGACCCACTACAATACTGTTGTGTCCAAGCCCGGTAATGCCCTCTTCCGTATTAATTAAAAGTAGATTTTCCGTAGGTTCCTGAAAGCTGCTTATGCTGTCCCCTACCGCATATTCAATTCGATAGTTATCCGCTAGTACATGATTCCCGGTATAGGTCATGTAATACTTTCCATTTCGCTTAAAAATGGAAGGTCCTTCTGTCCACAAGCCTGCAATTGTAGCTGCCGGTATGGTATATTTGCCGCTACCGATCAACATATTTTGGTTTAATATACTATATTCAATGCAGGAACCACCGGCATGTAAAAAATATTTGGTTGCCCCGGCGTCATCATCAATATACACACTGCCGTCAATCAAGTCATTGGGATCAGAAAGAACGTCTCCTTGACGCACAAAAGGTCCCGTAGGGCTTGTGGAAGTCAGTACTCGATGCTGTTCTCCTCCCGGTGCCGCCGTATACATATAGAAAGTACCGTTCCAATAGGTTACTTCCGGCGCATAAGCGCCTGTGATAACCGAATCATTTTCATTGCAAAAACCTTTATACTTCCAGTCCACCATATTCTGGGAACTCCACACTTTAATTCCTTGCTGTCCATCCAAGGAAGATACATACAGGTAATACATGCCATTGTATTTCATAACGAACGGATCGCCGATGCCGTATTCCACGGTTGCAGTGGCCCATTGATTTTCAATGGAAGTACCATTTTGATAGGCAAACAAGTTGGTTACCTGCATGGTTGTCAGGCTTGTTGCGATTGCCAAGAGCAGTGCTATTGCTACTTTCCAAGAGTTCACTCTGCGCATAATTTTCTCCTCTGTTTGCATTGGACAATTTTGTATTTATTATAATTGGAATCCATTGGAATGTAAACCCATTGGCTGTTTGGGCAAGTTAGTTGTGTAAACCATTTATGATAATGTCTCAATAAACCACAAAGGAAAATGTCCCAA
>CAYMRI010000133.1:0-4882 GCA_964392835.1 uncultured Eubacteriales bacterium | reverse complement strand
GGTCCAATTCCATAATATATCAACTTCCGGCATATACTTGTCCCGTACCCTCGGTATTATAGGAATCTGCTTGCACTTTTATGTTTTCAAAGGTATATGCAGTATCTAACTGTATTTTTTGCACTGCCGTAAACATGGTATTTCCATCCGCACTGTTATAAGCCAAAATTGCTTTTACCAAAACCGGTTCTGCAAAGGCAAAGGTAATTTCCGTTTTTCCTCCTGTGGTTTTCATAGCATAGCTGCTGTATTTTTTTGTGGTATTGATTTCACCATCTGTCAAATAGCCAACAGTCGCTGTATCACAATTGGTAACTGCAATCTCTGCCTGTGATGCCACATTGGAAACACCACTTACCACACTTGGCAATGGTTGCAAAGAGAGTGTTGGGCCGTTAATATACAAGGTTCCGTCTTCTCGGAATCCGAAACTGTCAATGGTCACATGGCGATAATTATCGGTGTTGGGCATTAAGGTATGGTATACAATATAGTTTTCACTTCCAATATTTAAAAACATGGCATGCCCCGTGCCGATAAAATAATCCCAATTACTTTCGTTCCCCGGCTCAATACCCATCACCTGTGCATTTTCCCCTTTTGTATAGATACCCAAAGGACTGTCAGAGGTAGCATATCCCACGCTATAATAAGCAGAACCCCAGTAATTGGCACTATAAGTTAAATAATAGGTTCCATTGTGTTTTAGCAGAAAAGGACCTTCATTCCATAACCCCTGTTGTCTTTCCCATTTTTGAGTATAAACCCCTCGTTCTTCCAACGTACTTCTTCCTACTTCCGTTAGCTTTACAGGTTCCGCACCTTCCTTAATCGTGTAAGGATTTTCCAGTTCAATGCCCCACAAAGTGCTTCTTACCGTAGTATTGCTGCCACCGGAGCTATCGTTATCCCCAATCTGGTCTCGCACAAAATAGTAGTATAAAGAACCGTCATCATCAATAAACAGGCTGCCGTCAATGGTCGGAAAATCATTTCCAAAGTTAAAGATTGCTTTTCTCCCATTTACTTCTTCAGAAATATAGTTAGTAAACGGACCTTCCGGGCTGTCGCTGACTGCTACGCTACCGTGCAGCACACCGGAGGTTCCCTTTGCTGCCGTATAATACATATAATACTTTCCATCTATTTTATACACTTCCGGTGCCCATAAACGGTCGGTACACCAATCCCCTTTTGCCGGCTCCAAACAAATCCCGCCATGGGTCCAATTTACCAAGTCAGTAGAATAATAATAGTCAAAGGTTTCCCGTCCCAAATATTTTCTGGTGGTGCCGTACAAGTAAAAAACACCGGTATCCTCCTCATAATAAATAAAGGGGTCTCCTATAAAAGGACCTTCATTAAAATCGTTGTTATTGTAAAAAAGCGTACTGCTTTGTAAATCCACCAGTTCCACCGATTCCGGTGTTTGACTGGAATTTTCTCCTCCATTGGTATCACAACCTACAAGTAAACTAAGTACAAGCAACAATACAACACATTTGTAAAAATATTTTTTCATACTATTCTCCTTCATAGTTTCCTCCCTGTTTTCTTTTCTGTGCAAATGGACCCCAAAGGACATTCTTCACATTTTGGTGCCCGTGCAGAGCACACATCTCTACCAAACAATACAATTCTATGACAAAAATCAGAAGATTCCGCCGGTGGCAGAATAGCAACCAACTGCTTTTCCACTTTCACAGGATCCTTAGTATCCACAAGCCCCAAGCGATTGGAAATTCTTATCAAATGGGTATCCGTCACTACTGCCGGTGCATGATAGACATCTCCCATAATGAGATTTGCCGTTTTTCTCCCAACCCCCGGAAGAGAGGTCAAATCTTCCATGGTATTTGGTACCTTACTATCAAATCGTGCAATCATTTCTCTGCACATCATAACGATATCTTTTGCCTTTGTTTGATAGAATCCACAGGAATATACATAGGGTTCCACATCTTTAGGTTCTGCCGCTGCAAAAGCATATATATCGGGAAATCGTGCAAATAACGCTGGTGTCACCTGATTTACCCTAGCATCGGTGCACTGGGCAGAAAGCCTGGTGGCAATCAAAAGTTGCAATGGGTCATCATAATCCAGAGAGCAAATCGCATCGGGGTATCTTTGTTTTAATGTTTCTACTGCAAATAAAGCTTTTTCTTTTTTTCTCATTCCAAACTCCTTATCCTTTAGATGGCGCCGGCATCTGAATGGGCTCCCCTGCAGGAATCACATAGGATTTGCCATCCAGAACCAATGTACCCCCATCCCTTGTGGCGCAAACGGTTACCATGCCGTCTTTCCATTCTACATCTACTTTCCCGTCATAAATAGGAACTGTGCCTTTCATTTCCTTATAAATTCCAAGGTTTGGTGTTACCGTAAAAGTTTCATATTTTTCCTTGGTAGGCGCAACCCCCAGACAATATCTTCCCAACAAATAAATAGGACCGCTTCCCCAGGCGTGACAAAGGGAACGTTCATATTTGCGACCGTACATGGCCAAATGGGCTACTCCCTCTTCATCGGGGTCATACTGTTCCCAAATGGTAGTAGCACCTAAGGCAAGCATACCACCCCAATAGGATTCCAGCAAGTGTTGCATGGTTGCCAACTCTCCCAGTTTACAAAGTGCCATCAATTCATAAAACTTAAAATACGGCGTAGTAATTTGGGTAATGGCATCATTTTGCAAAACCGTTTTCAGCAACCGTTTCTGTACAGTTTCATCCACAAAATCATACAAAATGGCAAATACGTTAGCATGGCGGGTTACATGATTGTTGCCGGAAGCATAAGTATCAATAAACGCACCCACATCTTCTTTCCAAAAACGTTCCATAATGACATCACGCAACTTCTCTGCCGCTTCCAAATAAGGGGCCTCCGCCTCGCCGCAAATCGCCGCCAATTTCGCCATGGACTTATGGGTTTGCCAAAGCAGAATCTGTTCCGCCGCCAAGGGACCATTTTTGTCCATATCCGACCAATCAATAAAAATCCAGTCTCCCGGCCGTTGCACCATGAAGCCATCCGCATCCAAACGGTCCAGTACAAACTGGTATAACGCCTTGGCTCTGGGATAAATAAAACGAACAAACTCCATATCTCCCGTGGAAAAATAGTATTCATAGATTGCCATCAATTGATATAACGTGTAGTCATTAATAGTATTCAAATGCACCTCATAAGGCGGTTTCCCCACCAAAGCGGTTATGGTGCGCTTGGTAATTTCCGGGTCAAAATACAAATAGTTATTAATCATATAAGACTGGTAGGCATCCCCTGACCATACCCAACGGTCTCGCTTAATGCCATCCAAATAAAATTCTCTGCTATTAAGATGAAAGGTGTAAGCGCACACATCATAAATGCGTTTTATCAAAGGATTATCGCAGGAAAAATCTCCCTTATCTTCCAGGGGCAAGTATTCATAGTTTGCCCAAACCCGGTAGTTTTCTGCCTTAGGTGTTTTTAATAACACATAGCGAAATCCTCGGCCTACCAAAGAATAAGAGTCGCTACCTTTTAAAAACTCTCTGATATTGGACTCTTGGCAATCCAACGCCTCTTCTCTAGATTCTCCATAATTCACCAAAAAGTTATCTTCCGGGTCTGTCCCTTCAATTTGCAACAATCCAAATAACTCTTTGCCGAAATCATAGAGCACACCGTCTTCCTGTTTTTCCACCGAAACAGGATCCATGCGTTCATAAGAAAATGGAAATACAGTCGGGTCATCTGTTGGTAGCATATATGCAGGTATACATGCCGCCTGTAAAAAATCCGCTGTCCCATGGCAAACCTGCCAGCTTTCATCGGAAACCAAATATTTGCTGTCTACATAAAAAGACGGAAACGCCGTATGGTCAATTAATATGACCCGAATTCCATGGGTTCCCGCAGGCACGGCAACCTCCTGATTCAGGGGCAAATACATTCCGTCTAAACGCCCGTATCCGGTGGAACGGGACACAATTTTCATAGAAAAAGTTTCCGGAGCCGTAATGGTTTTTTGAAATTCACAAACCGGATAAGGAGATGATAAATGCCAGGAAACCGGAATCTGACAACCGTACATTTCTCTTCTGGAATGCAACTGTAAATTGTGATATAACTCGTAATCTCCCGGATACCAAATCCATTTCGACTGTGCCATGTATTATCCCCCCGTTGCAACAGAATAGCAGAACAGTTCATAGTGCAACTTCACGCCCACATCCGTTTCCGGTGGTAGCAAAGCCATGGCGATGAATAAGGTGTTTCCACTATCTACATCCTGCAAAGTCGCATATTCTCCTTCGATTTTTACTACGATATAATCTCTTGGTTCCATAAAGTTATCTTTCCCGTTTTCTCCTAGTCTTTAATTCTTTATATTACTCACAAAAATGGTACACTTTTAACTACAAATCACCACAAAATAAAATTTTGTAGTTAAAGATCAAGTGATTTAACTGCATTTTGTTTAAAAACCTCGATTATGCAGTTAAAAGCCAATGGATTTAACTACATTCCACCTGAAAACTGATGATTTGTAGTTAAGTACAAAGAAGTTTAACTACAAATTCCCCTAAAACAGATGATTTGTAGTTAAACCCATAAAAGCATCCTCAAACATCAGCGGCGCGCAGTTTTCTTTCCTAAACAAACCGCAGTTCTTGCCGGCAAATATAAGCCAAAGCCCATGCGACCATCTTCCTGCCTAGAAACGGTATAGGTCACGTCCATCCCAATCCGTTCAAAACCGCCAAACCGTTCTTCATCCGTAGACAGCATAGGCACATAGGTTCCTTTCCCACGGGTAGGAATAAAATATCCTTCATAAGAATTGGTTGGGCTGAAATTAAAGGCAAACAGCACCCCATTCCGCTCATAT
>CAYMRI010000132.1:0-5151 GCA_964392835.1 uncultured Eubacteriales bacterium | reverse complement strand
TTTTTACCGGATGTGTATGTACCCTGCGAAGTATGTAACGGAAAGCGGTATAATCGGGAGACCTTAGAAGTAAAGTATAAGGGGAAGAGCATTGCCGATGTGCTGCATATGACAGTGGAAGAAGCCTATGCATTTTTCAAGAACATTCCGCGCATTGAGCGAAAGCTGAAAACATTGCTGGATGTAGGATTAGGCTATATCCGAATCGGGCAGCCTTCTACCCAGTTGTCCGGTGGGGAGGCCCAGCGTGTAAAACTGGCAACGGAACTGTCCCGTAGAAGTACCGGTAAGACCTTGTATATTCTAGATGAACCTACTACCGGGTTGCATATGGCGGATGTGCATAAACTGATTGATATTTTACAGCGGCTGAAGGAATCGGGGAATACGGTTGTGGTTATTGAACATAATCTGGATGTGATTAAAACGGCAGATTATATCATTGATTTGGGTCCGGAAGGTGGCAACCAAGGCGGTCAAGTGATTGCAAAGGGTACGCCGGAAGAAGTGAGTCAATGTGAAAAATCTTATACAGGAGAATTTTTGAAAAAGGTGTTGGAGAAAAATGAATAAAATGTTATGTGTGCATTGTAAGAAAAATATGGCGGTGGTGTTCATCACAAAAATGGAAGGAACCCAGACAACACAAGAGGGATATTGTTTATCCTGCGCCAGAAAGCTGGGATTAGCACCCATTGACAACATTATGAAGCAGATGGGGATTACGGAAGAGGATATTGAAAATCTCAATGAGGAAATGAATAACATGGTGGAAAACGGCGGCATGGACGGCATTTTATCACCGCTAATGCCAAATATGTCCAATGGAGATGAAAATCTCCCGGCGGTGGCAGAGGAGCCTGCTTCCAACATCAATACGGACGGTATTGGAAAAGAGGACAAAAAGAAAAAGCCCAAGTTTAAATACTTGGATAAATTCGGCACCAATCTCAATGACAAGGCTGCCGGTGGAAAACTGGACCGTGTCATTGGTCGGGAAACGGAAATTGATAGGGTTATTCAAATTTTAAACCGCAGAACCAAGAACAATCCTGTTTTGTTAGGAGAACCGGGTGTTGGTAAGACAGCCATTGCGGAAGGATTGGCAGTGCGTATTTTGGAGAAAAAAGTACCGGTTAAGCTATACAATACTTTGATTTATCAATTGGATTTAACTGCCATGCTGGCAGGTACCCAATTCAGAGGACAGTTTGAAGCCCGCATGAAGGGAATTTTGGATGAAGTCAGCAGTGCCGGCAATGTAATTTTGGTGATTGATGAATTGCATAACATTATGGGCGCCGGAGAAGCAGAAGGCGCCATGAATGCAGGCAATATTTTAAAGCCTGCCTTGTCTCGCGGTGACATTCAAATTATTGGCGCTACCACTTTGAATGAGTATCGGAAGCACATAGAGAAAGATTCTGCGTTGGAAAGAAGATTCCAGCCGGTCATTGTGGAAGAACCAACCGTTGCAGAAACTGTAGAAATTTTAAAGGGGATTCGTCATTATTATGAGAATTTCCATAATGTAATTATCCCGGATGAAGTGGCAGAAGCGGCAGCAATGTTGTCGGAGAGATACATTACCGATAGATTTTTACCGGATAAAGCCATAGATGTGATTGATGAAGCTTCCTCCAGACATAATTTGAATAATGAAGTGCTGACAAAGATTGAAGAAGTAAACAATGAAATTTATGCCAATAAGCAAGAACAAGAACGCTTATCTGTGCTACCTTCCCCTACGGAAGATGACTATGCACGACTGGCGCAGTTGAAAGTGAGAGAATTGCAGATTAATGATATCTTGCGAGATTTGTCCGGACGCATGAATACTACATTGACGGTAGAAGATGTGGCGGCTGTCATTGAACAATGGACAAAGATTCCGGTAAAGAGTGTGACAGAAGCAGAAGCGGTAAAACTTTTGAATTTTGAACAGAGACTCCATGAAAGAGTGATTGGACAGGATGAAGCGGTGGAAGCGGTTTCCCGTGCCATTCGCCGTAGCCGTTCCGGATTTAAACGGAAGAGAAAACCTGCATCCTTTATTTTTGTAGGACCTACCGGGGTGGGAAAGACAGAGTTGGTAAAAGCCATTACCTGCGAGTTGTTCGGCAGTGAAGAGTCCTTGATTCGTATGGATATGTCTGAATATATGGAAAAACATACCGTTTCCCGTATGGTAGGAGCACCTCCGGGATATGTAGGATATGATGATGGCGGACAGTTGACAGAAAAAGTGCGTCGTAAGCCTTATTCTGTGATTTTAATGGACGAAATTGAAAAAGCACATGAAGATGTGTTTAATATGTTATTGCAAATTTTGGATGACGGCAGACTGACAGATGGGCACGGCAGAGTGGTGAACTTTGAAAATACCATTATTGTTATGACCTCCAATGCAGGCACCGGTGGGAAGAACAGCGCTATCGGTTTTGGCAGCGGGCAAAGTGCTGTGGAAGTTTCTGCAGAAAAGGTGCAGGACAGCTTAAAGGCTATTTTTAGACCGGAGTTCTTAAATCGTATTGATGATGTGATTGTATTCCGTTCTTTGACCAAAGAGGAATTGGTGCAGATTGCCGATTTAATGATTGCAGAAGTGCAGAAGGAAGCGGAAGAAAGAAAGGTTACCTTTGTTGTGACGGATGCTGCCAAAGAGTATCTCATTTCCAAGGGTTATGATGAGAAAAATGGTGCAAGACCGCTTCGCCGCGTGATTCAAAAACAGATTGAAGATGAACTGGCAGAGCGGTATCTAGCCGGGAAATTAACCCCGGGAACCCATGTGGTATTTGACTTTGCAGATGGAGAAATGAAGATTTTTTAAAAGATAAACCACAATATTTTGTGTGCCTATTGCGTTTTTGCACAAGATGTGCTATTCTAAGCACAGTAAAAATGGAAAGGCAGGCGAAATAGGCATGTATCATATTAAAATTCAAAACTTTGAAGGTCCTTTTGACTTGCTTTTTCATTTGTTGGAAAAGAATCAAATGGATATTTATGATATCCAAATCCGTGAAATCACAGACCAATACATGGAGTATTTGTATTCCATGCAAGAGTTAGACTTAGAAGTGTCCAGTTCCTTTTTGGTCATGGCAGCCACTTTATTACATATTAAATCCCGTATGTTGTTACCGGTAAAGAAAGAAGAAGTGGAAGAGGAAGACCCACGTTTGGATTTGGTATTAAAATTGGTAGAATACAAGAAGTTCAAAGAACTTTCTTTGGAATTTGCCCAAAGAGAACAGCAGTGGAGCAGTCTTTTATATAAATATCCGGAGCCGATTTCTTTTCAGTATGAGGATGAAATCTTGGAATTAAATCCGGCATTGTTGTGTAAGGCTATGCACAATGTAAATGAACGGAATCGGTATAAGATGGCAGACAACTCTAAGAAGATGCAAAAGATTTTGGCACACGAAAAGGTAAGCTTGTCTTCCAAAATCAAAGAGGTACTATCCACTTTACGGAAGAAGACACGGTTTTGGTTTTCTGAGGTGTTTAATTTGTCCAAGCAGTCCAAACTAGAAGTGGTAACCGGGTTCCAAGCGATTTTAGAACTGTCAAAAGGCAAGAAGGTTACTTTAGAACAGGAAAAACCTTTCGGCGAAATTGATGTGCATCGTTTGGACGAGGTTGCATAAAAGGGTACTTGAAGGAGTATGCAAATGTTAGAAAAGATGGAATGTATTATAGAGGCGCTTCTGTTTGCTGCAGGAGATGAAGTAAAGGCATATGATATTGCGCAGGTGACCGGATTGCAACTGAAAGAGGTTGCAGGCGTCATGCACCACATGATGGAACGGTATAACAACGAAGACCGGGGCATTATGATTCGCCGTATTGATGATGCCTATCAGCTTTGTACCCGGAAGGAATACTACGAAGATATTAAGTCTTATTTTGAACCGCGGCACATGAGCTATTTGTCCAATCCGGCTATGGAAGCATTGGCAATTGTAGCTTATAACCAGCCCATTACCAGAGCACAGATTGAAAGTATCCGCGGTGTGAATTGTGACAGTGTGATTACCCGGTTGCTAGATAAACGTATGATTTGTGAAGTGGGGAAATCGGATGCACCGGGACGCCCTACATTATTCGGTACCACACCGGAATTTTTACGGGCATTGGGATTTGCTTCTTTGGATGAATTGCCACCCATTCCTGCGGATGAAGAGCAGGAACCAACCTTACCGGGGACGGTATAATTTTTAAAATTCTGCCCACACTTTTATTATGAGGTGAGGACAGATGCGAGTTTTGATTGACGGAACAGTGAATCCCACCTGCTTGCAGGTGGGGATTTTTTTATTTGGAAAACCAAGGTTTGTCAGACAGCTTTATCCTAGAAAAAAGAAACCATATAAATCCAAATTGCGGCGGATTGTAAAAAAACAATTTCCTACTTACTTTCGCCGACATTGGCAACGGATTGTGTCTTTGTTTTCAATAGAACAGTTGCAGGCAGAGGTTGGGTTGGGTTTGGAAGATGCGGCAGCCACAGCTTTGGGCACCGGAGCGGTTTACAGTATATGGGGGCATATCAGTGCTTTATTGCAAACCTATGTGGTGGTACAGCATGTGCATTTTACAGTAGTGCCTGTATATCAAAAAATATTTTTTTCTGTAAAAATAAACTGCATAGTGAAACTGCCCCTTGGAAAAGCTATGGTTGTACTATTTGATTTTTTGAAGGAGGCGTATCGAAATGAAAGAACATCCTATATGCGGACTTATGACCACAGCTATGCAAAGCATTAAGGAAATGGTGGATGTAAACACCGTGGTGGGATCTGCGGTGGTGGCCCAGGACGGCAGTGTGATTATTCCTTTTTCCAGAGTATCTTTTGGGTTTGCGGCCGGTGGTGGAGAATATGGCGGAGACATTGATTTTTCCGGTATGAGTTGCGATTGTACCTGTGTCAATGAAAAAGGAGAAGAGGAAGCGGTCATTACACCGGTGAAATATCCATTTGCAGGGGGTAGCGGCGCCGGTGTTAGCATTGCACCTGTGGGATTTTTGGTGGTAAGCAATGGAAACATACAAATTTTACCGGTGGACACCAATTCTACCATTGAAAAATTAGTGGATATGATTCCCAATGCAATTAATAAGATTTGTGATACCATTTGCGG
>CAYMRI010000131.1:0-5154 GCA_964392835.1 uncultured Eubacteriales bacterium | reverse complement strand
TGTTCTTCCTTTATCCGCTCAACCATCTGACTTTGTGTTAAATAAACAGCTTTACGGCCAACCGGGAAAAAGTTATTGGGCACCTGTAATGCCGGGCCTGGGGGATATTGATTTTAAGGCCTGGATGGATACTTTAAGAGAAATCGGCTATGACGGCGTGGTTAGCATTGAACATGAAGATCCCAACTATGAAGGCTCTTTAGAGAAAGTAAAAGAAGGCTTGGAAATTGCTATTTCACACTTAAATCCTTTGTTCTAACAGGAGGCGTTTACATATGAAAAAATTAGCAGTCATTGGTTACGGCGGTATGGGAGGCTGGCATTGTGCCTCTATTAAAGCACAAATTCCGGAATTGACAGTCAAAGGCGTGTTTGACATTCGAACGGAAAGAGTAGAGGTAGCAAAGCAGGATGGGTATTACGTATATGATTCTGTAGATGCAATTTTGGCAGACCCGGAAATTGACATGGTTACCATTGCAACCCCCAACGATTCCCATAAGCCCATTGCCATTGCGGCTATGCGAGCAGGGAAGCATGTGATTACGGAAAAACCGGCAACCATGTGTGCTGCAGATTATGAGGAAATGATGGCGGTTGCCAAAGAATGTGGTGTTTTACTTACAACCCATCAAAATCGTCGATGGGATACAGATTTCAATATGGTGAAACGGATTTATGAAGAGCGTCCTATTGGAGATGTCTATATGCTGGAAAGCAGAGTGCAAGGTTCCCGTCAAGTATTACATGGTTGGCGCGGTGCAAAAATAAACGGTGGCGGTATGGTGTACGACTGGGGTGTTCACTTGTTAGACCAATTGATGTGGATGATAAAATCACCGGTTATTTCAGTGAATGCTGATTTGTTTTATATTTTTACCGATGAAGTGGACGACAATTTTAAGGCCACGTTGCGATTTGAAAACGGCATTAGCGCTTTGGTGGAAGTCTCTATGAACTGTTTTATTTTGCATCCCAGATGGCATGTGTCTGCCAACGAAGGAACTGCGGTCATTAACGACTGGGAATGTAATGGAAAAATGGTGGCGTTAAATGAGGATTCTGAAATGGCATGGGAGGAAAAAATCGTTTATACAGCGGCAGGACCCACACGCTCTATGGCGCCAAGACCGGTAGAAACCACAAAGGAAATACCGTTGCCAAAGGTGGATATGCATTGGTCGGATTATTACCGCAATGTGATTGCTGCCATTGATGGTAAGGAAGAATTGATTGTGAAGCCGGAACAAATTTTACGTGTGCTAAAGGTTTTGGATGCAATTTTTGAATCTGGCAGAACACATAAGAGTGTTTCTTGCAGAATATGAGGCAAAAAATGAAAAAAATACTGAAATTAGTCGGAAAAATTTTTATTGGTATTTTGGGCGTTATTTTAGCGTTGGTTATTTTCGTAATCGGTGGATTAAATATTGCAAAATTTGCGATTTATTCTGATTATTATTCTATGGAAACCAATATTTGTACCAATCCGGGATTAAATGATGGTTTTGTCTGCCAAGGAATTGCCATTTCTGAAGCAAATGAAAAAATTATTGTGTCCGGTTATATGGCGGATGACAGTGCCAGCAGACTGTATGTTACAGATTACGAAAGTAATTCCTATTATGTTACATTAGCAAAGAATGGGGAAGATTTTACAGGACACGCCGGTGGTGTTGCCATTTCCGGCGATGCTGTTTACATAGCAAATGGTCAACGGATTTATACAATTTCGCTGAAAGATGTGTTAAATGCAGAGAACGGTGCGGCGCTGGATGTAGGGGAAGGGGTTCCGGTTAATAATTCGGCCTCTTTTGTGTTTGCCGACGAAACCTATCTGTATGTAGGAGAATTTCATGACGGCGGCAAATATGTAACCGACCATCCTTATGAAACACCGGATGGCCTTTACCACGCCATTGTTTCCAGGTATACACTGGATAATTTAACACAGCCGGATAAAATTTATTCCATTCGGGATAAGGTGCAGGGAATTTGCTTTACGCCGGATGGACAAGTGGTACTTTCCACTTCTTATGGGCTTTCTGATACTATGTATTATGTTTATAACGAACAAGATGCTGTGGACTCAGGAGAAATGTTGGATGGTGCTCCTGTTTATTATTTAAATAACTGTATCAAAGAGGTCAAAGGACCTGCCATGGGTGAGGATTTAGACTACTATGATGGTAACGTAATTACGCTAACCGAAAGTGCCTCCAATAAGTATATCTTTGGCAAATTATTCTTTGCTAATAAAGTTGTGGCATTGGATATTTTGAATAAAAGCGAGTGAGTTGTCTGCAAAATAGTAAATTTGAACCAAAATGCAGACAACAAATCACTGTCAACCATGCACAAGATCTTTTGCTATTCACCCTTGACATCAATTCACTCTCATGATACCATTTTCACAGGTTTGTTATATGACTGACGGAAGTGGAGTTACCACATGGAGTATAACAAGAAACAGCCGACCGTCTGGGCGAAAAAGCCGGGATAGTTGGCTTTTTTTATACCAAAAAAGAGAAGGAGAACTGTAAAAATGAACGAACTTGCATTAAAGTATGGATGTAATCCCAATCAAAAACCCTCCCGTATTTTTATGAAAAATGGAGCAGAATTGCCAATTACCATTCACAATGGAAAACCGGGTTATATTAATTTGCTGGATGCTTTTAACAGCTGGCAGTTGGTAAAGGAATTAAAGGAAACAACAGGACTTCCGGCAGCAGCTTCTTTTAAACATGTCAGTCCTGCAGGTGCTGCTGTAGCAATGCCTATGGATGAAGTATTACAAAAAGTTTATTTTGTAGAAGGCATTGAGTTATCTCCCATTGCCAATGCCTATATTCGTGCAAGAGGTGCTGACAGAATGTCCTCTTACGGTGATTTTATTGCATTGTCTGAAACTTGCGATGCACAGACTGCAAGTTTTATCTCCAGAGAAGTGTCTGACGGTATTATTGCACCGGGCTATACCGACGAGGCGCTGGAAATTTTGAAAAATAAGAGAAAAGGTACCTACAATGTCATTGAAATCGACCCTTGCTATGTGCCGGAAGAAATTGAAACCAAAGATGTATATGGTATTACCTTTGAACAGGGCAGAAATAACCTGAAAATCACAAGAGAAATGTTGGAACAAGAAATTCCTACTCAGAATAAAGAAATCCCGGAAAATGCTAAAATTGACCTTTTGATTGCATTGATTACATTAAAGTACACACAATCCAACTCTGTATGTTATGCAAAAGACGGACAAGCAATCGGTATTGGTGCAGGACAACAATCCAGAATCCACTGTACAAGACTTGCGGGAAATAAAGCAGATGTATGGTTCTTACGTCAAAACCCAAAAGTATTGAACTTGCCATTTAAAGCAGATATCCGTCGTCCGGACAGAGATAACACCATTGATGTTTATATTTCTGATGATTATGAAGATGTCATTGCAGACGGCAACTGGCAGCAATATTTTACCCAGCAGCCGGAACCATTGACCAGAGAAGAAAAGAAGGCTTGGCTTGCGCAAATGACAGGTGTTTCTCTGGGTTCCGATGCGTTTTTCCCATTTGGAGATAACATTGAAAGAGCGCACAGAAGCGGTGTTTCCTATATTGCACAGCCGGGCGGTTCCATTCGTGACGATAATGTTATTGAAACCTGTGATAAATATAACATGGCAATGGCGTTTACCAAGATTCGTTTGTTCCACCATTAATATAAAAAGGAGAATTGCACAATGGCAAATTATGATTTAAACAACAAATTAGCAACTAACACCTATCCGGGCAGAGGTATTGTGATTGGCTTAACGCCGGATGGAAATAACATAGCCATGGCATATTTTACTATGGGCAGAAGCGTGAATTCCAGAAACCGTATTTTTATCGAAGATGGGGAAGGCATTATGAATAAGGCTTTTGACCCTTCCAAAATGGTAGACCCTTCTTTGATTATTTATGCACCCATTCGTGTATTGGGTAACACCACAGTGGTAACCAACGGTGACCAGACAGATACGGTTTACGATTATCTAAAAGACGGAAAAACTTTTGAGGAAGCCTTAACCACCCGTACCTTTGAACCGGACCCACCAAACTTTACCCCCAGAATTTCCGGTATTATTACTGTGGAAAATGGCAAATCAAGCTATCAACTTTCCATTTTAAAGAGCATGGATGGCAATCCGGACAGTGCTTGCCGATATTTCTTCCATTATGACCAGCCGCTGGCAGGGGTAGGCCACTTTATCCATACTTATCAGTGTGACGGCAACCCCATTCCTTCTTTTGCAGGAGAACCGGAACGAGTAGACATTGAAAATGATTTTGATACATTTTCTGATAATGTTTGGAAAAATTTAAACGAAGACAACAAAGTTTCTTTGGTAACCCGTTTTATTAGTGTGAAAGACGGCAGTGTAAAACAGAAAATTTATAACAAACTTGGTTAATTTTGCAAAGAATAGTTTCAAATACCTCTTGTAACAATAAGTTGCAGGAGGTGTTTTGTTATGAAGAAAATAGTTGTTTTTTGTCTTATTTGCATCTGTTTTACATTTGCTGCAGTTCCGGTATCAGCAGCTTCTGATATTGTAGAACATACGGTAGTAAAAGGGGAATCTATGTGGAAAATTGCTGTAAAATATGAAGTTGGCTTGCAAGAAATCATAGACGCCAATCCGCAGGTAAAGAATCCCGATTTAATTTATCCTGATCAAGTATTAACAATACCGTTGGTATCTGCTTCCATTACTTCCTATGAACGACAAGTGATTGATTTAATAAATGTACAACGAAAAAATTACGGCCTTTCCGAATTAAAAGCCAATTGGGAACTATCAAGGGTCGCCAGAATTAAATCGCAGGATATGCATGATAATGGATATTTTTCCCATACCAGTCCTATCTACGGTTCGCCTTTTACCATGATTAAAAATTTTGGGATTTCCTATAAATCTGCCGGCGAAAACATTGCGAAAGGACAAAAAACGCCCCAAGCAGTGGTCAATGCCTGGATGAATTCCGAAGGGCACAGAGCCAATATTTTAAATGCTTCTTTTACCCAAATTGGGGTAGGGTATGTGGCGGATGGGAATTACTGGACCCAGATGTTTATCGGGTAACGATTTCTAATCCAACGGAACCA
>CAYMRI010000130.1:0-5162 GCA_964392835.1 uncultured Eubacteriales bacterium | reverse complement strand
AAGGGCCCTCTGCGTGGAATGCCCTACCTTCCCCGGTCCAAGACAAACGACAGGATGCCGCAATAGGATAAATGTCAAAGCAAGCTTCCTTGCCTTCGTCCACCTCTACAGGGGTATTTAATGGTGTCTTAGACACATCATAAAGCAGACACACATCGTCCGGCTTTAATACCACACGTTTTTTCACAGGAAGACTAGCTTCCAAGACGTCTACAAAAGTACCCTTTAGCACAACGGATTTTGCATTTACTGCCTCGTCCAAGCAAGCACCAATCACATAAGGGCCACGACGAAGCACAAAAGAATTACGAGGTTTCCATGTTAAATTTTTATTGGAAGATGCCCGCATAGATGCCAACACCACACTGCGCAATTCATCTGCCAATCCGCTATCCAAGGCAATGTTCCAAGGAGATTCTCGGAGCACAGTCAAAATACCCTTGCCCACATGATACAATTTTGCTTTTTCAGAAAGCACCTTTTCACGACGCTTGTCCATGGACTCCAGCAAGTGCTCCGATGGATCTGCATAATGGTTCACACCTTGATTCCACCAATGGCGAACATTATGGTACAAGTCGGAACCATCTCCCACATAAACCAATACGCCGCCTTTTGCCACCCATTGAGCAATGGCATTGTGCACATCTGGAAATTCCGGCTTCATAAATTCGTAACTTATAATCAAAATTTCATAGTCATCCAAATAAGAGGAAAAACGTCTCACGTTATCCAACTGTACCGGCTTCACAGGCAGCCCATGCTTTAACAAAGGCAATGCCAAACCAAAGAAGCCGGAAAAATCATTTCCTTCATAAGCTTCTTTTCTGTCATTGCGAAAATCCATTCTCTGATACATGGCAGAATCCGCCATCATCACACCAATCTTACATGCATTTCCTTCAACAACCACATCCGTTTGGTTCATGTCCCGCAAAGCATTGGTAATAATATTCAATTCCATGGCATAGGTCTGCGGAATAGGCAACGGATTTTCAGAATTTCTGGGATACTTTCCATTATATACACGATTGGGCCACGGACAAACTTCAAAATGATGCACCTTGTCATGCAGTAAAGAAGCCACCAAGGTTCTGTAATAATTATATCGGTAATTGGCCCAGTCATAACGAGGATTGTCTTCAATAGGGTCATGCAAGAACCACATTCTTCTGCCGGTACCGCGTGTCAATTCCTGCATAATGCCATATTCCAAATAGGCGGTGTCCATGGTTCTTTCTTTCCAAACACCATTGTAGTAGTTTGCGCTACGGGAAGTGCCGGTCCAAATTTGAGCTATATAGCCGTCTACGGAAGGCAAATCAATCAAATTGGATTCCGGACTGATAATCCCCCAAGTGGAATAGTTTAATAAGCTGTGGGTAGGCACGTAAAAACGCACATCTCGGTTGTATTTTTTCTTGGCATACGCCTTTAACCCACTACATACTCTGTCCAACATTCTGGTATACAAGTATGCTTTCAGTTTGGAAGCACGGAACTGAGCATCCGGTGAACTGTTAGGTGCAATCCAAGGTTCTTTATAGTATAATTCCCATTCTCGCTTAAATGCTTCGGAATAACCGGCCCGCATCCAAAACTCCGGTTCCTCCAAATGAATGGCAAGAACCCCTGCATCCACAATGGGTTTTAATTTTTCCACCATATAATTGGAAAAATCTATAGTCGGCACCATATACGGAACGGTAGGTCCATGATTGATTTCCCCGCCGTCTGCTCTTCGTTGCCCTTCATCAGAATGGTCCGTCCCATCATATTCTCCATATAAATAATCTTGATAATGCCCCCAAGAAATACCCGTCATCAAATGTAGCTGATAGCCCTTTTCTTTCCAGGTTTGCAGTCTATCCTGAATGCCCGGACCAAAGCCATAGGGCATCACATAGTCCGTCTGCAAATCAATGTTGGAATTCCAGGCTGCCTGTTCCTGAAATCCGGTCAGTTCTTGTTTTCTGTTTTTACTGATGTTCATAGGTTCTCACGTTCCTTTCTGATGGATTTGAAAAATGAATCTAACAACGCTTGACATTCTTCTTTTAAAATGCCTTCGTATACTTTTACATTAGGATTTCGCAACTTGCCGTAGCGAGGTCTTATGAGTAGTTCACTCTCCCCCCCCTGCAAGTCGTAGGCGCCAAAAAAAACATTGCGGATGCGTGCATTTAAGATTGCCCCTGTACACATAAGACATGGTTCTAAAGTTACATATAAGTCACACTTGTCCAGCCGCCAATCCTTTAAAACATTACAAGCTGCATCGATAGCCAATATTTCTGCATGATGCAAAGTGTTGCGGTTGCTCTCTCTTTGATTATGTGCCCTGGCAATGATTTTATTCTCACAGACAATGACACAACCTACCGGAACCTCTCCTTTGTCGTATGCCTTTTGTGCCTCTGCGAGGGCTTCTTTCATAAAGAAATTCATATCCATATTGTTACTGTTCTCCTTTGCCCGCATTATAACAGGCGAGTGTAACAAATACAAGGGATTTTTCATAAGATATACCATTAGAAAAACAAATAGAGGAGGCTACAAATTATGGGATGTTTTGGTAACAATAATGGTTGTGACTGGATTTGGTGGATTATCATTCTGTTAATCATTTTCTGTGTTTGCGACAACGGTTGTGGCAATAACAACAATTGTAACTGTGGTTGCAATAATAACAGCTGCTGCTAAAACCACGAGCAGTGGTTACACAGGCGTAAACAGCGAAAGGTGACAAAAGCCAAGTCGGACAGAAGAAAGTCGTTAGGGGATGTGGGGACCGTCGGCCACATCCCTGTTTGCATCATTTTTTCTAAACCCGCCACTTCAACCGCATCTTTTGTTTTGTGGCGGAACAATTTCGGTCATCTTGCCTTTTGCGGTGTTTTTGCACTCCGCATCTATGCCAAATAAGATTTTCTGCGGTATTGGTTCCATGCTTTTTAAGATGCTGCACACCGAATCGCCATAATCTCTAAGATACCAGCATACTACCACCACTTTTTAAAAGATGACCGACACAAGGCCACCATAAAACCAAAGATGCCGATTCAATGGCGGAAAGGGGCAAATACTGCCCCTTTCCTGGTTGATTCCTTATTTACTTCCGTAAATTTCTACATCTGCAATTCTGGCAATGCCGTCAGCCCCTGCATCGGTAATGGTAATACGCAAGAAACTAGCTTCTACTGCCTCTTTTAAATCAATATCGGATACATTCACTGCATTGCCTATATATTCATCCACCTTTGTCCATATTTCGCCATCACTGCTCACTTCAACAAAATAGCTCTTGGTATTTAGAGATTGGTCCATACCATTATCCCCTGCATGACGGATGACATATCTGCTGATCGTATAGGTGCCACCCAAATCATAGGTTACAGTTTGTTGCCCTTGTTCTGTCGCTTCCCAAATGCTGACCGGTGTGCCATCCACTGTATTTGCCACAGCCTCATTGTTGCTGGTAGCAGATGCAGTTAATTTAGAAGACATAGACAAATCAAATGGCAATCCGTTGGCTTCATTGTATAAAGCAAAATAGTGATCCGCTCTTACAAATTCCACCTTGCCATCATAGCGTTCTTCCATTTCTTCCGCCAATTTTACAAGGGTATCTGGTTTTACAGAACCCCAAACACTAACCTGGCTGGAAATAAATAAAGGAGAATTTCCATCCCAGCCGGAGATAGCAGAAGACCAGGCGCCGGTTAAACTACCGGCATCTCCACCATACCAAGGGTCCACCTTTTGTACCAGCAATTTCCTTCTTATTACCGTTCTGTATGTATCGCCGGAACCGGTAAATGTATTTACCGTCAAACCGTATAAATATCTGGTATTATCCGTATAAACCTCTCTTTGCATCTTTGACAAACTATCCCAAACGGTAACCACACGAAGGCCGGACCGTTGCAAATAGCGTTCCGTTAATTTTACATATGCGGTCATAAGTTCTTCATTTTCCAAAAAGTTTGTAACAACCGCACCCGCTTCATTTAGCATATTATATGGCATATTATAACCAAGACCGGAAGGACCGGACACAAAGCAATCTTTTTCAGTAGCTGTTGTATAATAATAATTCAACAATCCCGGGCCAAGGTCTACCAAAGCAGGGCTAATGGTCCAGTTAATAGCCACTTTTCCTCTATCATTCTTGCTCTGGTCCCAAAGTTTTCTCATATATCGCTCTACATATTGCACGTTGTCACCATCGCTGACATAAACCGCAATATAAATTTTGTTTTCCAATTCCGGCTTATCCGGCACCACCGGAATCTGTATGGTATGATCTGTACCGGAATAAATGGTAGAGTTGATATAAAAATTCCCCGGCACCGTAGAAAGACCATGTGCTGTTACCGTAGTAATACCGGAACGTTCTGTGGTAAACCATCCCAAAACCATACCTTGTCCCGGTGTCATATCTGCCAAGAATTTATCAAACAACTCTCTTTGGTTTTTCTGGGTACAATCCAACCAAACCACAATAGCCCCGGTTGCTGCCGCCATATCTCTCACGTGTTGGCAATCATTGGGGTCTGCGCTGACAATTAAACGATGTTGTGCTTTTCCCCAGTAATTGTCATATAGGTATGTATAAATATCCATTTCGCTTCTGTAAGACAACGCAGTAATATCTATTTTTACCTCCAAATCTAAAACGCCTTCGTCCTTCCAGTCTTCATAAACGGACTTTTCCATAGGCAAAAGACCTTCAATGGCTGCAATACTGGACGCCAAATTTCTATAATGCACACTCTTCTTTTTGTCATACAATACAACGCCGGAAACTTCTCCTACAAATTTTTGCAAAAAGTCAAACCTTTCTGCTTTTTTATAGTTTTTGGTGTTCAGCTGCATAACATCCGTTTTCGGCCAAGTTCTTGCGCCTTCGTCCGGATTGTTATCCAACAAAAGAATACGAGGTTTCTCTTTGTTAATCATCCCTTGCAATGCTGTTACTGTCAGTTGTTCATCTTCGGAAAAATATGCAATAGAAATCATATCCACCACTTCCGCCGGTGTAGCAAAGGTGGGAAATGCTTGGTCTTCCGGCCAGACCATACCACTATCAATATTGGTCACCTGGTTATAGGGGGTATATTGATTGGTTTCTGCCGTTTCTCCCGAATCTCCCGGCGTTA
>CAYMRI010000129.1:0-5287 GCA_964392835.1 uncultured Eubacteriales bacterium | reverse complement strand
GCCTATTTATTATGTTATGTTTTTACAACAGGAATAAGATATGTTTTCCTAGGCAGCGTTCCTATATTAGGGGCGCTGCTTATTTTTTACCCCCAGTTAACTACAAAACTGGCGATTTGTTAACTACAGTAGTTAACTTTTCAGGCAAATTGTAGTTAACCGGCTACCTCAAATACCCGGCGCTTGCGAAAAACCCGCCCCTCCTGCGTTATAGTCTATGAGAAACGAACAGGAGGGACGAAAAATGATGCAAACATATCCAAAAAACGAAGTGCTGTCAGAGCAATACTTACTAAACAAGTACCAAGTGTACCTATTTGGGCCCATTGATAACCATATGGCCAGATATGTGATTCCGCAGATGCATTTTATTGACCAAAAGATGGCGGAAGACAATGTCCCGGAAGAAGAAAGGGTGCTGACCCTAATTATCAACAGCCCGGGAGGCTCGGTGGCAGACGGGCTGGCAATTTATGACACCATTAATTCGCTGAATTGTGAAGTGAGAACCATTTGTACCGGGTTGGCGGCGTCTATGGGGGCATTTTTGCTGTCGTCAGGGTCCAAAGGGATGCGGTTGGCGCTCCCCAGTAGTGAAATTTTAATTCATCAGCCTTTGGGTGGCGCACAGGGGCAAGCCTCCGATATTATTCTGGCGGCAAAGCACATTGAACATACAAGAAAGAAACTAAATTCCATATTGGCAATGAATACGGGAAAGTCGGTGGCGCAAATTGCCAAAGATACGGACAGGGATTATACCATGACACCGGAGGAAGCACTGAAATATGGATTGATTGACCGGGTGCTGCATCCACAGTATGTGAAGGCGGCAGGAAGAAGGGAGCGTGACACGGCATGAAAGAATTTGCATATTTGCTGGAACCGTTTTTGGCACAGTTTTATTTGCTGGAAGCTATTTGCGGAGACTTTATGACGGAAAAGGAAAAGCAAAAACTGTTTACGGAGTTGGCGAAAGTTTTTTGCCTGTCCCAAGAACCGGAGATAAAGCAATATTACGAACTGTCCAAACAAGAATGCTTTCAGCAAATTACGGACTACGCTGGGTATGAACGTTTTTGCCGTACCGTAGAGTTCGCAGAAAGAAGCGGTCAGCAGATTCAGGTTTCTGAAGCAGACAGACTGGTTTTGGCGCAAAAAAGGGAAGCAATGAGTATCAAAGCCGGACTGTTTCGGCAGGATAAGAACCTGACAAGAGAAACCATCGCTACCACCTTGCTGCACATGGCCATGCAAGGGAATGTAGATGCTATGGCAACGCTGGCGTATATGGAGTATCATGGGCTTTGTGTCTGCAAAGATAGGAAAAATGCCATGAAGCGAATTCGCCTTTGTGCCAAGTGGAACCATCTTTTTGGCAATCTCATGGGTATCTCCTACGATACGGAAAATGGGCAAAACTACTATGACACATTATACACCATTTTTCAAAACGCCAGCCAAAAACAAATTTTCAACCATGTTTGCAAGGCTACCGACCATCAAGCGGGTGGAAGCAAGCAACCAGTGGCAAAAATACTGGAAAAAGCCTTTGGCCTCAATTTGGTAAAACGAAATGCCTACGACCACAACTTTGCAAAAGTGGCGTTCTCAGAACTGATTTCTGCAGAGGATAAGGAAAAAATACTGTTGCACAAACAAAAGGACAATGTAGCCGTGCTGTCAGAAATTCCCTTTGACGCAAAATGCAATAGGACCATTGCGTTTGATGCAAATTGCCTGAAAAAGGCACCCTTAAAAAGGGAGGGGGAAGAAAAGAAAATTAAACAGAATTTGACGGTGGCCACCATGTGCCCGGGTGCGGTATATACGCCTCTTATGCTGGTGGCATCGGATGACTATGTGACCGATATGTACGCTACACTGCTAAAACAGGGCTTTGGAAAAACGCCGGTGGTGGAACTGGATGCAAGCCTCCTGACGGCACAGGATTTTTCAGCAGGAAGAGAAAATGTATTTTTACGGAGTTTGTCGGAAACAAAGTCCACCGGAACGGTATTTTTCATAAAGCACTGTGAGGCACTGGAGGGAGAGAATCTGCAAAGTATGGTAAAAATGCTGGATTACACCTACAGAAGCAAGTTTAAGCTGTTTGAGCCCACCGTGTCTTTGGATTTATCCAAGTTGCTGTTTGTGCTGTTTGCAGGACAACAAAATGCGGCGACCATGACTTTTTCCAAATGTTGTGACACCGTATGGACGGCACCGGTCAGCTCGTCGGAAAAACATGCAGTGATTGATTCTGTTTTTTCTGCCAGAAGTGCAGCATTCGGCTGTAAAAATATGACCATGGAAGAGGGATGCAAGGCGTTCTTGACCGCTTATGGAACCAGACAGGTACAACAAATTGTAGATGGCGCTTTGCGAGAAGCGATTTTTGAAAAGGAAACTGCCATTACGCTTTCTGCTGTGCAAATGGTTTGCAAAGAGCAACAGCAGGTAGCCACAAAACGAGAATTTGGATATATGGGAGGTGGATGGAATGGATAGAATTGATATTTTTCAAGATTATGAAAATGCCAAAATAGCCACGGTGGAGGACTATCGAGAACAGCACCCGGGCACAACCTATGCCTACGATAAAATCGGAAAGCAGGACATTGACGGGATTCCCATTTGCGTGACCAGAAATGAAAAAGGCCATTTGGATGTGACCTTTATTCCGGACACTCACTTGCTGGCCATTGGCGCTACCAGAAGCGGCAAAACCACCGGCTATGTCATTCCTACTTTGAATATTTTGCTTCAAAAGAAAAATAAGCCCAGTCTTGTCATCAGTGACCCGAAGCAGGAGCTTTATGCGGGCAACGCGGAAAAGTTTGAAAAGGCAGGGTATCAGGTGCGGCTTTTGGATTTTACCAACTACAAGCATAGTGATTATTGGAATCCTTTGACAAAGTACTACCGTTTTTATCAACAGTATTTGCAGGTGGAAGATGAAGTGGGTGTGGTAGAAACCAAAGCGGGCTTGCGGAATATTTTTCATGGAAAAATTTATGACAGTCAGAAAGAACTGGACTTGGATATAGCAGAAGAAAAAACCATTTTTTTTGATGAAGTGGAAAAAGGAATTACAGCATTGACCGGCAGTATGATTCCTACTTTTAATACCAGGGATCCTTATTGGGAGGATTCTGCCAGAGATTTGCTGCGGGCAATTTTATATGGCATGTTGGAGGACCGCCTTCCGGAGGAAAAATTCTCTTTTGACACGGTGTTGCGCATTTTTGATTCTTTTACGGATAAAGACAGCGATTATGACGGCGGATATTTTACCAAACGGAAATTAGAACAGTCCAAAGCGTATCAACTTGCCAATAAATGCATTATTGAAATGGCACCCACTACCAGACGATGTGTTTCCTCCAGTTTTGCGGCAAAAATGAGTAAATTCCGCGACACCTCGGTGCGAAGAATTACCAGTGCCAATACTTTTAAAATGCAGGACTTGGACGGAGAGCGGCCAACGGTTATTTTTGTCTCTTATAAAGACGAAGAGAGCCTACATTATGAAGTCATCAGCATGTTTTTAAGCAACCTGTATGCAGAGCTGATTGGGATTGCCCGGTCTAAAGGCTCTCGACTGGATCGTCCGTTTTATTTCTTGCTGGATGAGTTTGGGAATTTGCCCCAGTTCCATGATTTTGATAAGGTAATTTCTGCCTGCGGCGGTCGTAATATTTGGTTTTTGCTGATTTTACAGTCCTATGCACAGCTTTATCATGTGTATGGGAAGGAAACCGCAGAAATTATAAAAGATAATTTAAACACCCATGTTTTTTTCGGCACCAACAATCCGGAAACAAAGAGAGAGTTTTCGGAGGAGTGCGGAAGAAAAACCATAATTGCTCCTACATCCGCCTTAAACGGCAGTGGGGAGTCCATAGATAGATATGAGAAAGATACCGTGGCATTGGTACCTGTCAGTGCACTTACTCGGATAGCGCCGGGGGAATGCATTGTAACCCAGATGCGGGAGGATGTGCTTTGGTCCAAAATGGAGAGGAGTTATTTGTGCCCTGAATTTTGTCCTGCTTGACGGTATTTTTCAAATATGACATAATATTTGAAATGAGTCACGATAAAGGATGGAAAAAGGAATGTTGGCCTTCTCTGCAGAAGAATTCAATATCATGTTAGACCAGCTGTTGTACAACCAACAGGTCTCTTTTGATATGCTCATTCAGATTGCTGAAAAGACGTTACGTTCCAGTGTCAACCGGTGGTGTGCTTTGGATGAGGCCTTGGCGGGAAAAGGGTATGAGGATGATATTTTGCAGGAGGTGTATATTCGCCTGATCAAGACTGCTGTCAGCTCTTTCTTTCTGCGAAACGGTGTGGATGGTCCTGTCAACAAGGATATGGACGGCTTCAAGAACTGGATGTTTAAAGTTGCCATGAATATCAAACGGGACTTTGCAAACCAGGTGCGAAAGGTGTCTGCCCATACCTATCAGCCGGATGACGATGTGGTGGAAAAATTACTGCGGATTTCCGATATTTTGGATGACCCTGCTACAGAACGGGAACAATTACTGTCCAAGGCATTTTCCATTGTGCTGGATGCGGATGTACAGGTGTATAAGGTGCTGACTTGGCTTGCACAAAGCCTCTATATCGTGGAGCAGGATGTCACCAAGATTCAATCCAACGGATTGGTGGTGGAGCGTTTTTCCCAAATGTCCTTGTTTGAAATGCGGGATATGTTATTTGCCTGGGCCGAGAAGGTGTCTTGGATACAAATTACACCGGAGCAGAGCGCAAAGATAGAGCAGGCGTTACAGGTTTCGGATGCAGAGGGATGTGTGTACGGCAATATGTGCTACAGTAAATTTTTTATGAAAAAAGGTGGAAAGGCCACAATCAGTGACTGGGTGAATAGAATGAATCATTTAATTAAGCGGGAGACGGCAAATGAAACACTTAACGGTTGATGAGATAATTGATTTTGTATCTTTGGATAAGGTGGATGCGAAATCCTTGGCAAAGGCTTCTTATGTGAATAGCCACATTAGAAGTTGTGCGCAATGTTTGCGAAAGGTCAGGGCGTTTCAAACTGTGTACGACGAGCTTGTACGCATGGGAAACAGGTCTGCGTTTCGGGAGGTTGCCCGCGATATGGTCAAGGAAGAATTGTCTCAGGAAGACTCGTTGGAGTATGAGGAGTAAATCGTGTGAAATAGGTTAGCCGCTGCAGGTATTTTACTTGTAGCGGCTTTTTCTTTGCAGTTTGACCGAGACATGCAGGGGATTTTGCATGAAAAAA
>CAYMRI010000128.1:0-5389 GCA_964392835.1 uncultured Eubacteriales bacterium | reverse complement strand
TCCCGTAAAAAACATCTCTTGTCCTTGAAAAACATCTTGTGCCATCTGTGCAAGCTGTTCGCTTACACCCTTTGCTTCTGTGATCGTTAAATGATACCACTGCAATCGCAAAGTCAATTTTCTGTCGTCTCTAATTTTTTCTTTCAGCCCGTAGCCAGATTGTAATTTCATGTTCATCTTCCTTTACAATATCTTTTAATATAAAACTTTAATTTATATTGTAGTAAAAATCATAACATTTTGCAATACTAAAAGCAATATATTTATTTTAAAATGGAGGTTAAAATGGTTAAAAAACAATTATTTCCCATAAGTAAGCTTTGGCAATCCACTGTTTCACCGGTCAGTTTTCCCAAATTAGAGAAAAATTATGAGGTGCCTGTGGCAATTATCGGTGGCGGTTTGTGCGGTGTATTAACAGCATATTTATTAACACAGGCTGGCATTCACAATATTTTATTGGAAGCAGAAACCATCGGTAGCGGCACCACCGGACACACCACCGCAAAAATAACTGCAGGTCATAATTTAATTTATGATAAAATTAAAAAGGCATACGGACCGGGCTTTGCTTCTAAATATGCCCAATCCAATTTAGATGCCATAAAGCAATATGCAACCATCATTGCAGCCGAGCAAATCGACTGTGACTGGATTTGGGAGGACAACTATGTTTATGCCCTCACAAATAAAGACGCAGATTTTCTGCAAAAAGAATATGATGTATTAAAAGAATTGAAAATCCCCTGCGATTTCACCACCAAAACAAGCCTTCCCTTCCCGGTTCTTTCTGCTTTAAAGCTTCCGAAACAGGCTTCCTTTCATCCTTTGAAATTTCTTTACGGCATTGCAAAGAATCTGAACATTTATGAACACAGCAAGGTTTTAGAGCTGGACACAGATAAAAAAGACGGCTATTACACTTTAAAAACGAAAACCGCAGAAATCCGTGCAGAACATGTGGTTATGTGCACCCACTTTCCTTTTATTAACGCACCGGGTTATTATTTTTTGAAAATGTATCAGGAACGCTCTTATGTGCTTGCCATTCAAAATCCCCTTCCAGATTTCCGGGGCATGTATATTGACTGTGGTAAAAATGGCTTATCTTTCCGCACCTATCAAGATTTGTTGTTTGTCGGCGGTGCTTCACACCGTTGCGGTCATTATCCGGAAGAAGGAACCTTTAAGGCATTGGAACAATCGGTACGTGCCCTGTTTCCCAAAGCGGAAATTGCCTATGCCTGGTCCGCGCAAGACTGTATGCCGTTGGACAGCATCCCATATATCGGTCGTTTTTCCAAAAGCACACCGGATATGTATGTAGCTACAGGCTTTCAAAAATGGGGTATGACCACTTCCTTGGTTGCTGCAAATCTCATAACCGATTTGATTCAAAATAAGAAAAATGAGTATGAATCCTTGTATGCGCCCAATCGTTTTGATTTGTCGGCTTCTATGAAAAATATCGGAGCCAATATGATTGATACAGCAAAGGGGCTGACCACAGACCACATTGCATCCACACACCCTACTTGTCCTCATATGGGATGTAAACTAACTTGGAATCCGGAGGAAGAATCTTGGGACTGTCCCTGTCACGGTTCCCGGTTCAACAAAGAAGGCCGGATTCTTTCCAACCCGGCCCAAAATCCTATTGAATTCAAATAAATGGTTTACCCTTTCGGCAATTTTGTCGGTTCCGGATAATCCACGCCAAATGTTTCCACGGTGATACTTTCAATCACAGGCGCCGTGGAAGCATCCAACAAAGCGCCATTCTCTCCAACCGGCACTTGTACCATGGCATCCACCACTTCCATTCCTTCAATGACTTTGCCGAAGGCTGCATATTGTCCGTCCAAATAAGTGGAATCTGCATGTACAATGAAAAACTGGGAGCCGGCGCTGTCATAGGAATCGCCGGTTCTTGCCATAGAAACCACCCCACGCTTGTGGGAAATGGTATTTTCCGCATGTCCGTTTGCAGAAAATTCCCCTTCAATGCAATAGCCCGGTCCACCGGTACCATCTCCATCAGGGTCACCACCCTGCACCATAAAATTCGCAATAATTCTGTGGAAGGTCAGCCCGTCATAATAACCGCTTTCAATCAAAGAAATAAAATTAAACACAGCTTGGGGCGCCTTGTCCGGATACAGCTTCATTTTAATGGTGCCGTAATCTTTGATAACCATAGTAACAATTGGTTTTTCTACCATGCTGTAATCGATATCCCCTTGTGCTTCCTCTCCCTGATTACAGGAAGTCAGGCCCAAAGTCATACTCATAAGCAAAACCGCTGTCAACAGTAAACTTACCAAACGAACACTTTTCTTCATTGCAAAATCTCCTTCACTTTTGTTGTTATACATCTTTCTTGCCGGTGGAAGCCGTGAGGCAAACTACTTTTGCCGCTCCCGCCTGATATAATATTCTGGCAATGGCAATGGCGGTAGCACCGGTGGTTAAAATATCGTCCACCAAAAGCACTTTCTTACCTGCTACCACAGACCCATCCAGAATTTCATAAACTCCGGCAACACTCTTTTGTCTGGCCGCCATATCCAACGTACTTTGACTGACCACATTGGTATTCTTCTTCAAAGCGCCGGTTTCCATAGGAAGTCCTGCCAGCTCTGCAAACTTTGCCGCAATAAGCTCTGCCTGGTTATACCCACGCATTTTCATTTTCTCCGGTGTAGACGGTACAGGGACTACCATATCAAAATCAGAGAAATTCACATCACATTCTCTGCTTTCCGACAGTACCTGATACAACGCTTCCCCCAAAAAATCACAGACCTGTGGGCGGTCGCCGTATTTCATGGAAACAATGCCTGTCTTTACCGTTCCGGTATACCGAAGAGCACAATACACGGTTAAAGCATTGGTACCATCAATGGTCAAGTTTTCAATGGCACACACATGCTTCATTACCGGCAATTCCTTTTCACAACGATCACACAGAGAAGCCTCCGGATGGGATAGCTCGTCTTTGCACAAAGCACATTTTTTCGGAAAAATAACATCCAATACCTTCATAGCAACCTCTCCTTTAATCCTGTATATCTTTTGGTTTCCATTACATTGGTAATCATTTCCTGCAATACTCGTTTGCTGCCAACTAAGACTACCAATTCTCTTGCTCTTGTAATTGCCGTATAAATCAAATTCCTGGTCAAAAGCATCTGCGGTCCCGATACCAGCGGAATCACTACTGCAGGAAATTCACTTCCTTGACTTTTATGAATGGTAACCGCAAAGGCATGTTCAATTTCTTCCAACTGACTCATATCATACCTTGCTACGCGGTTATCGTCAAATTCTACATCGATGTATCGTAGCGCATTGTTTAAATGCACCACCAAACCCGCATCGCCGTTATATAGGCCTTCTCCTTCTTGGTGGGCATCATAGGACTTTTCCCAGCGCAGACTGTAATTATTTTTAATCTGCATGACCTTGTCCCCTTCCCGAAAAATACACCTTCCCAAGCTCTTTTCCGCTCGTAGCTTAGAAGGTGGATTTAAACGTTCCTGCAACTTGGCATTTAACTGTTCCACGCCGCACACCCCTTTTCGCATGGCAGTCAACACCTGTATGTCATGGAAAGAATGAAATCCATATTTTTTCGGTAATCTTTCTGCACATAATTCTACCACAGTTTCTGCAATTTGGTTAGGGTTTTCGCAGGAAAGGAAGAAAAAATCTCCATTTTCTATATTCACTGCCGGCATTTGCCCTGCCTGTATCTTATGGGCATTGGTTACAATTAAACTTTCCGTTGCCTGTCGGTAGATTTCCGTTAACTTTACCGTAGGAATTACACCGCTTTCAATCAAATCTTTTAATACGGTGCCTGCGCCTACAGAAGGCAGCTGATTGGCATCTCCGCATAAAATCAACCGGGTCCCTGTGTCCATAGCATCTAACAAATGATACATTAACGAAAGATCCAACATCGATGCCTCATCCACTACAATCACATCTGCATCTAATGGGTTATCATGATTTCTTTCAAATCGGGACTCTTCTTCCTCAAAAGAATACTGCAACTCCAGCATTCTATGTACCGTAGAAGCCTCATAACCGGTAGCTTCTGTAATTCTTTTGGCCGCCCTTCCTGTAGGGGCCGCAATGAGCACCTCATGTTGTTCCTCTTTAAAAATCTGTATAATACACTGAATAATGGTGGTTTTTCCCGTGCCCGGACCACCGGTAATAATGGTTACATGATTTGCCAACGCCTGGCTGACAGCCTGGATCTGATTCTCTGCCAACATAATCCCACGTTGTTGCTGAAACAGACGAATGCGCTTATCAAAATCTGTAATCATTACATCAGCCGGTCTTGCCACCATATCGGAAAGCATGCTTGCCACGCCGGTTTCATAGCGGTAATATTGGGACAAATATACGGCATCTTGGTCCAGGCGCACCATGCCGTTGACTGCCAGTTGTAACAAAGCCTCCTCAAAAGGTTTGTCCCCTTCATAAATTTGCAGTAGTCTCTCTGCCTCATAGAAAAGAACATCTTTGGGCAGATATACATGCCCATTTTGCAAGGCCACCAGTAAAATATGCCGCAATGCTGCCCGGATACGACCCGCACTATTTTGTGCCATTCCCATTTTTTGTGCCATGGCATCTGCAGTACGAAATCCGATCCCCTCTACTTCCTCCGTCATGCGGTATGGGTTTTGTTCAATGATGGAAATGGTTTTTTCACCGTAATTCTTATAAATCTTACTTGCCAGTGCATTGCCTATTTCAAATTGTTGCAAATACAGCATCACCTGTCCATAGGCAAAATTCTCCCTGTACGCCTTACAGTACCGTTCCGCTTTTTCCAAACTGATGCCTTTGACCTGCGCCAGTTCTTCCGGTGATTCCGTCAACACCCGCAGGGTTTCAGCGCCAAACCGTTCCACAATTCGCATAGCTGTCTTAGGGCCTAAGCCTTCAAATACACCGGAGGACAAATATTTTACCAAAGCTTCTCCATCCACAGGGGTAATATATTCATAATCCTCCGCCTGAAATTGTTCTCCATATTCTATGTGATTGGTAAAATATCCTTTCAGGCGAAGACTTTCCCCTTCATGCAAGTTAGGAAACATACCTACTACAGTCAAAAGCTCGTCTCCACAGGCAAATTCCATGACGGTATAACCATTGGTTTCGTTGACATATTTAATATATTCTACTGCACCTTCAATGATTTCCTGCGAACCTTGTCTCATGTAGATTCCTTCCTTGAAAAAAGTGTGTTTCCTCTATTCTAACATAATTTTTAAATTCTACAACCGCACTTTTCTGCTTTGATGAAAAATCATGCCCAACATGGTTACCATAACAGCCACCAGACAAAAAACAATCATCCAAT
>CAYMRI010000127.1:0-5411 GCA_964392835.1 uncultured Eubacteriales bacterium | reverse complement strand
CAAAAATACTTGGATGGAGACGTCCCGGGAAAATAGGTCGCTGCCGGATTTATATCACAGTTCTAAGGGAAACCTTGGAACTGTGTTTTATTACTGCACGAAGTACTGTGTACGTAGTGCAGAACGGGGTGTTACACGCCTAGGCGAAGCCGGAGCGTGAAGTGCATGTAGGATGTAATCCGGAATGCGGGCCCCGCAGTCAGGAAACCGTAGGTTGCAGCGTGAAGCGGGTGTAGACCCACACCGTCCTGAGCAGCTTCTTCGAACCATCTACAACCTTGTATGGTGTGCAAGAATGCGTAGCGAAGTTCGGGCCCGCCACCATGGTGCAAAACGCTACTACAAATGAACAATTTTTAGTTGAAATGCAGTAGCATTTACGCAGTTTTTTCCAAAAAGACGGCAAATGTAGTAGCGCAACTTAGAGCACCACAAAAAAATAGCAATTTGTAGTACAAATGCAAAGCTACCAATGGTTACCGGCGCAAGAATCAATTTGCGGACACTGCACAGCCACTATAATCCAGTGCAGTGCCAGGCACCATATCATTGGCGCTACACAAACAACTAAAAAACGCAAAAAAATCCTAAAAAAAAATAAAAAAAACACTTGCATTCTATTTTTCGTTGTACTATAATGGGGAATGTTGTGACAAGACATACGATGACGTTGGAGATTGCTACTCATAGAAGTAGGGAACTTCGGCTGAGAATGTCCGATTCAAGAAACCGGGCGACAAGTCACTGTGCATTTGCAAAGTAGAATGTTAGATGCGAAGGTACAGCCCAGAAGCGAACTGCACTCACGGCGGGGAGCGAGCTGGGTTTTATTATGGAAGTAAATGACACACACGGAGTAGTGTACAGAAGTAAGACTGTTGTACGTAAATTTTATTAAGGAGGTATTTATGTATGGCAAACAATCAGAAAATGAGAATCAAGCTTAAGGCTTTTGACCATCAGTTGCTGGACCAATCTGCTAAGGAAATCGTAGAAACTGCGAAAAGAACCGGAGCAAAGGTATCAGGACCGGTGCCATTGCCGACTGAGAAGGAGATTATCACCATCATCAGAGCTGTTCACAAGTACAAAGATTCCAGAGAACAGTTTGAAATGAGAACACACAAGAGACTGATTGACATCGTTGTGATGAACTCTAAAACGGTTGATGCATTGATGAAGTTGGATTTACCGGCTGGCGTAGATGTAGAAATCAAGCAAAACTAATTAAAAAGACCTAAACAAGTGCTTAGGGTCATGTTCATAGAAAATATGAACCAATAACCATAGGAGGTAAGAAAGGTATGAAGAAGTTTATTTTAGGAACAAAAGTTGGAATGACACAAGTTTTTGATGAAAACGGTGTATGCATTCCTGTAACAGTTGTAAAGGCTGGTCCTTTAACTGTTGTGCAAAAGAAGACCGTTGAAACAGATGGTTACAATTCTGTTAGAGTAGGTTTTCAAGATGTAGAAGCAAAGAAATTGAATAAGCCGGATAATGGTTTGTTTACAAAGATTGGCGCTTCTCCAAAGAAGTACATTAAAGAATTCAGAGCAGAAGATTCTGATTCTTACGAAGTTGGTGCAGAAATTCTGGTACAGAATATGTTTGCAGCAGGTGACAGAGTAGATGTAAGCGGTACATCTAAAGGTAAGGGTTTTGCAGGTTCTGTTAAAAGACACGGAAACAAGATCTGCCGTATGAGCCACGGTTCTAAGTATCACAGAGGTGTTGGTTCTATGGGGCCGAACTCAACTCCTTCCAGAGTTTTCAAAGGAAAGAAAATGCCTGGACATATGGGTTTTGTAAAATGCACAGTGCAGAACCTGGATGTAGTAAGAGTTGACGAAGAAAGAGGTCTGCTTTTGATTAAAGGTGCAGTTCCGGGACCGAAGGGTAGCGTGCTGACCATTAAGAATTCTGTAAAGTCCAAATAATTGCTTTAGAAGGGAGGAATTATCATGCCAAAGACAGATGTTTACAATATGGCCGGTCAAGTGATCGGAGATATAAATTTGAGCGATGATATTTTTGCAGTAGACGTAAGCGTAGATGCAATGCACGCTGCTGTAAAGAATCAGTTAGCAAATCGCAGACAAGGTACACAATCCACCAAGACAAAGAGCGAAGTACGTGGTGGTGGTAAGAAGCCTTGGAGACAAAAAGGTACAGGTCGTGCTAGACAGGGAAGCACCCGTTCTGCACAGTGGACCGGTGGCGGTATCGTTTTGGGACCGAAGCCCAGAAGCTACAGCTACACATTGCCGAAAAAGGTAAAGAGACTGGCATTAAAGTCTGCTTTAACAACTAAGGTAAATGAAAATGAAATGACAGTTTTGGATGCTTTGAAGTTGGAAGTAATCAAGACGAAGAAGATGGTAGAAGTTCTGAATAACTTAAAGGTGGACACCACTGCATTGGTAGTAATTGATGCAAAGGATGAAAACGTAGTAAAGTCTATCAGAAACATTGAAGGCGTAAAGCTGGCTTATGTCAATACCATCAATGTATTTGATCTTTTGAAGTATGACAGATTGATTATGACAAAGGATGCAGTTGCAAAAGTTGAGGAGGTGTACGCATAATGAAAGCTTATGAAGATATCATTTTAAAGCCGTATATTACGGAAAAATCCAGCAGCGAGTCTGCAATGGGCAAGTACACTTTTGTTGTTGCATACAACGCAACCAAAGTTGAAATCAAGTATGCAGTTGAAAAGCTTTTTGATGTGAAGGTTTTGTCTGTAAACACCATGACCTACGACGGTAAGAAGAAGAGAATGGGCGTTCATCAGGGAACCAGATCTAAGTGGAAGAAAGCAATCGTAAAGATTGACTTAAATGCACAAGCAGGTTCTTATCTGACCAAGGGCGGAAAGGCTGTGACTTCCAACAAGAAGTATAAGACAGCAATCGAAGCATTTGGTTTTGTACAATAAGATTGGAGGATGAGGAATTATGGCAGTTAAAAAGTATAAGCCTACATCACCCGCTAGAAGAAATATGACCGTTTCTGCTTTTGAGGAAATTACATCCACAAAGCCGGAGAAGTCTTTGTTAGCTCCTCTGAAGAAAACCGGTGGTAGAAATATCTACGGTAGAATCACGGTTCGTCATCATGGCGGTGGTGCAAAGAAACAATACAGAATTATTGATTTTAAGAGAAATAAGGATGGTATCAATGCAAAGGTTGTATCCATCGAATACGATCCGAACAGATCTGCTAACATTGCGCTGCTCAGCTATGCAGACGGTGAAAAGAGATATATCATTGCTCCTTACGGTTTGAAAGTGGGCGATGTAGTAGAATCTGGTCCCAACGCTGACATTAAGCCGGGTAATGCGTTGCCCTTAACAAACATTCCTGTAGGTACTTTGATTCATAACATTGAAATGAAGCCGGGAAAAGGCGCTCAGTTAGTAAGAGCTGCAGGTCTTTCTGCACAGTTGATGGCAAAAGAAGGTGCATTTGCTCAGGTAAGACTTCCTTCCGGAGAAATGAGACTGATTAGCGTAAACTGTAAAGCAACAGTTGGTCAGATTGGTAACCTGGATTATGAAAACATCAAGATTGGTAAAGCTGGTAGAACCAGATGGATGGGTATTAGACCTACCGTCCGCGGTGTTGTTATGAACCCCAACGATCACCCACACGGTGGTGGTGAAGGTAAGTCTCCTATCGGTATGCCGAGTCCTGTTACTCCTTGGGGTAAACCGACACTTGGTTATAAGACCAGAAAGAAGAATAAGAAATCTGACAAGTATATTGTTAAGAGAAGAAATGCGAAATAATCAAATCAACATATTCAGACGTAATTTGTTGAAAGGAGGAATATTTTAATGAGTAGATCGTTGAAAAAAGGACCTTATGTATTGGACAGCCTTTTAAAGAAAATCGAGGCTATGAATGATAAGAATGAAAAAGTTGTTATTAAGACATGGTCCAGAGCTTCTACAATTTTTCCGCAGATGATTGGTCACACCATTGCGGTACATGATGGTAGAAAGCATGTACCTGTGTATATCACCGAAGATATGGTTGGTCATAAGCTTGGCGAATTTGCACCCACCAGAACTTACCGTGGACACACAAAGGCTGAAAAATCATCTTCAGTAAAGAGATAACAGGAAGAATGACTGAAAGGAGGAAATTCCGTGAGTAATGAAATTGAAAGACAAAGTTTAAATAAGGATGAAGTTCTTGCACAATACAATGCTCCCCGCAGAAAGAGCAAACTCCTTCCCGTTCTTACCAAGAGAGAGAAGAAGAAGCTGGGCATTGGCAAGGATGAAGGAAGAGCAACTGCGACCCATATTCGTATTTCTTCTAGAAAGGTAAGAATCGTTTTGAATCTTATCAAAGGAAAGCAAATCGACGAAGCATTGGGAATTGTTAGATACACCCCGAAAGCAGCTTCTGAAGTAATCTATAAGTTACTGAAGTCTGCTGAAGCAAATGCAGTGAACAATAATGGCTTGGACAGAGAATCTCTGTATGTAGCAGAAGCTTTTGCAAACCAAGGCGTAACATTGAAGAGAATTATGCCTCGTGCAAAGGGTAGTGCTTACAGAATTAACAAAGAAACCAGCCATATTACTGTTGTATTGAAAGAGAAGAAATAAGAAAAGGAGGTAGAGCAATGGGTCAGAAAGTAAATCCGCATGGACTTAGAGTCGGCGTTATTAAGGATTGGGATTCTAAATGGTATGCAAATAGCAAAGATTTTTCCGATTACTTAGTAGAAGACGTTAAGATTAGAAAATATGTAAAGAAAAAGTTATATGCAGCTGGCATTTCCAGAATTGAAATCGAAAGAGCAAACAATTCTGTAACCGTTAGAATCAGCACAGCAAAGCCGGGTATTGTAATCGGTAAAGCTGGTGCAGGTACGGAAGCTATCAAAGCTGAATTAGAAAAATTGACAGGTAGAACCGTGAAGTTGGATATTTTAGAAATCAAGCAACCGGATTTGGATGCACAACTTTGCGCAGAAAACATTGCGGCTCAGTTGGAAAAGCGTATTTCCTTCAGAAGAGCAATGAAGCAGGTAATGAGCAGAACCATGAAAGCTGGTGCTAAGGGTATTAAAACTGCTTGCTCCGGTAGATTGGGCGGTGCTGAAATCGCAAGATCTGAGCACTATCACGAAGGAACGATTCCTCTGCAAACATTAAGAGCTGATATCGATTATGGTTTCGCAGAAGCAGATACCACTTATGGTAAGATCGGTGTTAAGGTTTGGATTTATAAAGGCGAAGTTCTTCCGGCTGCAAAGAAAGAAAAGAAGGCAGAAGGAGGGGAAAACTAATGTTATTACCGAAGAGAGTAAAATATAGAAGAGTTCACAGAGGCAGAATGAAGGGTACAGCATCCAGAGGAAACGTGGTTTCCCAGGGTCAATATGGTAT
>CAYMRI010000126.1:0-5554 GCA_964392835.1 uncultured Eubacteriales bacterium | reverse complement strand
CAGCATTCCCCCTCTGTACTATAATAAACAAGGTACAAGCATACTTTTGAAGGAGAAACTTATGGCAAATCCAAAACTGCGTTCTATCTTAAAATCAGCCGTTACAATTCTTGTCAGCATTGCTTTTATCTTTGCAATCTTGTTTATTGGTCTTATTATATCACAGTTTTTGCAATCTAACGAGTTCTCTTTCCAATCTATTGCTGTTGTTGTGATTTTTATTGGAGTCAGCACATTGATTGCAGCACAAACCCACCGATTCGGGCATTTCCTTGCAGGAACCTTGTTGCACTACCAACTGCTTTCTTACAATTTGCGGGGTATTTCTATGATTCCCCTGCAAAAGGAGAAAGATACTACCAAGCAAATATGGTATTATGCTTCCGGTATCCTTTGTAATCTGATTTTGGGGCTTGTTACCCTTTTGATTCTTCTTTTGGCACCTTTAAAACTACCCGCTCTTTTGTGGCTGTTTCTGTTTACTTTAAGTCTTACCTGGTTAGTAACCGGCGCTTTGCAGTCGGTTTCCTACTTCAACGAAGGAACGCCAACTGACGGCAAAATATTGTGGGGTTTGTTGTTCCGCTCTGATTTTTCCCACTATTATACATCTACCGTAAACTTGCTTGGCGCTTTAAAAGCCGGGTATCGGCCCTCTCAGATTCCTATGCAGTCTTACAAGGAAGAGAAAGAGGTGCAGGCTTCCGATGGCATTTTCTTACTGTATCTGTATTATAAAGCATTGGATTTACAAAAAGCTTCTATTATGTTGAAATATAGCAAAATGCTGGAAAACAATTTTGCAATGATTCCCCAGCATCTGCAACCTACTGTTATTTGTGAGCTGTGTTACACCAGCACTCTGAAAGGGCAAACCCACTTGGCAAAGTCCTATTTTTCCCTTATGCGTGACTTCCCTGCCGAGAACCGCAATTTATCTTATTACCGAGCCTGTGCCTACTATTTCTTCTACGGCAAAGGCAACCGCAAGCAGGCGCTTTCTGCCATTTCCTACGCCCTGGAAACCTATGCTTCCTGCGAATTTTCGGGTATCGCTTCCATGGAGCAGGACCTTTTGCAAACCTTACTGCAGGATATCATGGACAAATTAGACTGATTTCTTCTTTACCGGGCGATCTTTTAAATTGGCCAGTCTATCTGCAGTTTCCTTTTGCTTTTCCGGCGTTAACCAAACATGAAAACTGGGTACAAATTCACCGTATTGCGTGGTGTCCTCTGCGAGCTCTATTGCAATTTTTTCTTCTTTTTTCATCTTTTTATTTCCCCTTCCGAAAAAATAATTGCTTCTTTATTATTTCCCGGGGCACAAAAAAAGTGACAGGGAAAACCTGTCACTGAAAAATTTTTCTATTTTATTAGGTAAACACAAAATAATACATCACGCAGGCATTTGCGGCGCCTAACAGAATACCGGCAATTACCTGAATGGGCGTATGTCCTACAAAGACCTTCAACTTTACTGCCGGAAGTTCATCCTGGGTCAACTCTTCAAACGCCTTTACCAATTCATTGATTAAAACTGCCTGCTTTCCTGTTTCCTGGCGAACACCCATAGCATCATGACAAACAATACTGGCTAAAATAGCTGTTACAGCAAATTGAAAAGAGCCAAATCCATACATCAAAGCGCTGATAACGGCCAAAGAGGTAACTGTAGCAGAATGCCCGCTTGGCATACCGCCGTCCCCGTAAATCCTCTTAATATCCAATTCTTTGTTTACAATAATATGAATAAAAAACTTTAAAATCTGTGCAATAAGCCATGATGAAATACCTGTAATCAAATATGGGTTTGTCACTAACTCCAACAGCCAGTTCATAAAATGCTTCCTCTCTTTTACCGTTTCGGATACTATTCTTTGCTACTTATCATATTTTTCTATTATACCACATTATTGCGCCAAAAGTGCATCCAAAAATTGCATCAAATCAGAAAAGTCCCCTTTAGGATAAACGGTAATATCCTTATTTTCTTTATTAATCAAACAATCTGTCAACAAAAAAACCTGCATGCCCAAGTTCCCAGCAACCATATCCTCTGTCACATCATTTCCTACCATAAGGCATTCTTCCGGCTTTACGTCCATCTGCTTTAGAATTGCCCTGTAGTAATCCGGATTGGGCTTGCAGTAACAGGAATTTTCATAGGTGGTATACAACTCAAAATCTTCCGGTTTTAACCCTGCCCAGGCGATGCGGCTCTTTGTTGCCACAGCGGGGAAAATAGGATTGGTAGCCAAGGCCACCCGTACTCCTTTTTCTCTCAAATAGTGCACCACTTTCGCCGCTGCCGGAGTAAACCCGCAAAGAGGCTGTACTGTTTGGAATTCGTTTTCATAGTATTCATCAAACAAGTACTTGTCCGAAATGGCTTTTTCACCGTATATTTCCCGAAACTTTGCCAAAAAGGCTTCTTCATTCGTCTGCGTTCCTGTATTCTGTACCATAGCGGTAACCCCGGTCCAAATGGAGCTGACCAACTGCTTGGGGTCATAGCCATGCGTCGCCAACTTCTGCGAAAGCAAAGTAAAATAGCCATAAGTAAATTTTTCCTGATCCATAGGAAGCAATGTGCCATCTAAATCAAATAATACTGCTTTTATCTTCATCCTATTTGTACACCTTTCTCTTTACTCCGCCACAAAAATATACGGATAAATGTCCTGGCCACCATCAATAAAGTAAATCTCCGCAAATGCGCAATGCTGTTCCAACAATTCTTGCAGTTTTGCCTGCTCATTCTTTGTAGTATCTTTCCCCACAAAAACAGAAAGCATGAATTTTTCTTCATCTTCCAGCAGTTTTTGTCCCAAGCGCAGTGCCGCTGTTACTTTATCCGGTTCTGACACCACAATTTCTTTGCCGATAATGCCAATGGTATCCCCATTATTAATGTGTACACCGTTCATTTGGGCATCTCGAATCGCCGGAGATACATAACCGGCCGTCACACGGGCCATAGCATTCTCCATCTCTTTAATAATTGCTTCCGGGTCCGGATTTTCAAAATCTGCAGAAGAAACTGCTACATAGCCGGTACCGATATTCTTACTGGGAATCACATGCACAATAGCGTTCTCATAAAGCTCTGCTGCCTGCTGTGCCGCCATCAAGATATTGCCGTTATTGGGAAAAACAAAAATATGCTCTGCCGGGATCTTTGCAAAAGCGTCCAGGAAATCATTGGTGGACGGGTTTTGGGTTTGTCCACCTTGCACAATTTCATCAGTGCCCAACTCCCGGAACAATTTTTCAATGCCCGGTCCGTTGGAAACCGCTACAACACCATATTTTTTAGTAGGTGTTACGGAGGATTCTTTTTTTGTCTCTTCCTGCGTCTGTCCTTCGTCAATCGAAGTATGCTGCACTGACATATTTTCAATTTTAATGGTCAAGAATTCCCCAAACTGTCGACAATGGGCCAGTACCTTTTCCGGTGTAAAGGTGTGTACATGTACTTTTACAATGCTGTCCGTTTGAAAGGCAACAATGGAATCTCCTACTTCCGCCAAAAATACTTTCAACGGCTCTATATCGAAACTGTCAATATTCGTTTTCTTATGCTGTAATTGCAAAAGAAATTCCGTACAATAGCCATATGTCATCTCGCTGTCAGGACCAAAAGAAGACGACGATGCAGCGGGCGCTTTGGCAGGTGCAATGGTATAGCTTTCCTGTGAAATTTCTTCCCCATTCAGCACTCGGTTAAACCCGTCGATAATATAGAACAAACCTGCGCCACCACTATCTACAACACCGGCTTCTTTCAACACAGAAAGAATTTCCGGCGTCCGATCCAAAGATGCATGCATTTCTTTTACCAAATCTGCAAAAAAGCTACGAATGGTACTTTCCGGCGTAATCCGTCCTACCGCATATTCTACCGCTTCTCTTGCCACGGTTAAAATAGTACCTTCCGTAGGTGTCATAACAGAGGTATAGGCCTGCTTTACGCCAAGCTCCAGAGCATGTCCCAAGGCAGCAGGATCTGCTTTATCAATGCCCTCAAACCCCTTGGCAGTGCCTGCAAAGAACTGGGAAAGAATCACACCGGAGTTTCCACGGGCGCCAAGCAACATGCCGTGGGAAAGCACTTTCATCACTTCTGCAAGGTCGTCCGTGTCCATATTTTCAATGGCTGCAATTCCACTTTCAATGGTCATACGCATATTATCTCCCGTATCTCCATCCGGTACAGGAAAAACATTTAATTTATTGACTTCCTCCGCATTGGAGCGCAACTGTGCTGCTCCACCAAAGGCCATTTTTGCAAAAAGCAAACCGCCCAAATATTTGACATCTTTCCCCTTTGTCTTTTTCTTTGTTGATTTAGGCATAAGTCAACAGTCTCCTTAACAAATTTACTTTGTGTAATTATCTCTCATTTGCCACATAGAACAGAGCAATTACACCGGGGCCGGTATGCGCACCGATCACCGGTCCAACATCGGTAAACACCTCAACTCTTGCATTGTATCTTGTTTTTAACAGTTCTTCAAGTTCTTTGGCTTCTTTTAAGCAATCTCCATGAGAAATAAACGCAATACCGCCATTGGGTTCTGTTGCAAATTCACCGAATTTATCAGCCAATGCAGCAATAGAAGCCTTTCTGCCTCTCACTTTGGCTCTATTGATTAAATGTCCTTCATTGTCCATATACAATACCGGTTTAATACCAAGGGCATTTCCCACAAAGGCTGTAGTAGCACTGACACGACCGCCTCTTTTCAGATAAACCAAATCATCTACGGTAAACCAGATACCAAGGCGGAACTTCATTTCTTCTGCAAACGCAGCCGCTTCCTCAATGGTAGCACCTTTCTTTTGTTCTTCCAATGTTAAGTACACCAAAAGTCCTTCGCCGGCAGATGCTGCCAAAGAATCTACTGTGATGATTTTTCTTTCCGGATATTTTTCCCGGAGTTGTTCGGCAGCAATTCGTCCGGAGTTATATGTGTTACTGAGGCCGGAAGAAAAACCAATATATAGGAGGTCTTTTCCTTCTTGCAGAATTTCTTCAAATGCGGTTGCAAAGGCTTCTACATTCACTGCAGCAGTCTTGGCAGTCCCGCCTGCCCGCATTTTGTCATAAAATTCCGTTACATCCATGTCGTCATTGGAATATTCGGTTTCCGAATCATTGAAACGGAATGTCAGGCTCTTATAGGGTACGCCCCATTCTTTCAGCATTTCCGGCTTGATATCACAAGCGGAATCCGTATAAATCACATAATTACTCATAAGTTTTTCTCCTTTTTATTCTTAATGAAATTCGTATTCTCTTTTTATTCTGGAAGTCCTGCTTCCCCAAGAACCTGCAAATTAGCGGTAATGGATTCCAGGCTATCATAAAAAATCTTTCTGTTTTCATCGGAAAGGTCTTTTCCTGCCACTTCTACAGCAACAGCCGCTCGCCGGCGCACAAATTCTGCCGCCTGTTTTCCTTCCTCTGTTAATTTTAACAAAGCGCGATAAAGATTCTGATTCACGCCTTCCCGTGTTACCAGTCCCTTCTTCTCCATAATGGTCATGG
>CAYMRI010000125.1:0-5561 GCA_964392835.1 uncultured Eubacteriales bacterium | reverse complement strand
GCTCTTTCGGTTATCTCTCTAATTGTGGCGGTTGCACTTCTGCATCTTGCAATTTGTGGCGGATATGCTTTCTACATCTTTTGTTCAAATGCCGTTTTATCTTTTTTATATGTGCTAAAAATAAGATGCCGCCATGCAATCCGGCGAAAAAGGAAAGATGACCGATAATAGGGCACCATTATTTGCAAGATGCCGAATGAATGGCGGTTTTTCATGATTACGCCCCAACTGCACTACAACCACAACCCCAACTGCACTACAACCGCAGCCGCGACGGTTATGCAATTGAAGCAGGAAAATTTTTCCTTTCATAATTCAGATTACAAAACAAATAATAAAACGTGTGCCAAAGTTTTTTGAAAGGAGAACAAGCAATGAAGAAAATTTTGCTTATATGTATTGTGGCAGTTGTGTTTGCCTTTGTCCTAGTGGGATGTGGTAGAAATACGATGCAGGAAAGCGCTGACAGAAATACAGCGACACCGGACAGAACAACAACCCAGATGCCGACGGTAACACCAAATCCAACGCAGCATACAACACAAGATGTAACCCAAAATCCCACACAGACGGTAGAAAATATTGAACCTACAGATCCAACTGTAAAAGATGATATTGAAGGGATCATAGAAAGCATTGTACCGGATATGGAAAGCATGCTTCCGAATGCAACCGCTACAGGCGAGGCGCGAAATACAAGCGCCTCCCTTTATACAGATGAAGAAATTAGAAAAACGATTCGGCAAATGGCCTGGGAACAGGGATATACAGTCTATGATATTAGAAATGAGCACCGGGCCATGACGGAAAACGCACAAACGGTGGATATAGAAAAGACCTTAGAAAATATGCGTGAATGGGACGATATGTCCAGTACCAGATTTGTTTTGAAGGGCAACCGCGTAAATAGCGTAGAAGGCCTGGAAAAAGTAGCGGAGTTTCAAACTCCGCTTCTTTCCAGAACGGAACAAGCAATGCATAACATCCAAATTGCCAATGATACCCTAAACGGACTATGTCTGCTGCCGGGGGAAGAGTTTTCCTTTGTGTTTTTCCTGGGAGAAGTTTCGGAAAGGACCGGCTATGAAGAAGCCTCCATGTTTATCCAAACAGAAGATGGAGAAATAAAAACGGAAAAAGGCATCGGCGGAGGTATTTGTCAGGTGGCCTCTACCTTGCATGCAGCTTGCTTGGAACTGGGAGAAACCATTGTAGAACGGCATCCCCACTCCAAGCCCGTCAGCTACATTGAAGAAGGGAAGGATGCGGCAATTTCCATTGGCTATAAAGATTTTAAATTTATCAACACCAAGGATTACACGATTGTGTTGTGTTTTTCCATTGCGGATAAAACGGAAATTGTAGAAATATATAAAGTGTGATAAGATAAACCTATGAAAAATTTTGATTTGAAGCAGGAAATTGCAAATTTGCCTACCAACCCTGGGGTTTACTTAATGCATGACGCGGCCGATACCATTATTTATGTAGGGAAGGCAGTGAATTTGAAAAACCGGGTTACTTCCTATTTTCGCCATAATGCCGGACACACACCCAAAGTTTTGGCGATGGTGGAAAAAATTGCCTATTTTGAGTATATTATTACGGATACAGAATTGGAAGCATTAATACTGGAGTGCAATTTGATTAAGTTACATAAACCCCAGTACAATATTTTACTGAAAGACGATAAAGGTTACCCGTATATCCGCATCAGTATGCAGGAGGAATATCCCAAAATTACCTTGGCAAGAAAGAAGGAAAAGGATGGTGCCAAATATTTTGGTCCCTTTTACAGCAGCGTGACAGTGAATGAAACCATTGACGCCATCCAGAAGATTTTTCCCCTGAAAAGCTGTAATAAAGTGTTACCAAGAGATGTGGGAAAGGAACGCCCTTGTTTAAATTATCACATCGGTCGATGTATTGCACCCTGTCAGGGTGGGGTGAACAAAGATGCCTACCGAGCCATGATGCAGGAGATTTGCACATTTCTCAACGGCCATATGGAGGATGTTTTGAAAAAACTGGAGGCGCAGATGTTGGCGTTTTCAGAAAGACTGGAGTTTGAACGGGCTGCAGAACTGCGAAATAAGATACAGATTATTCACAGGATGCAGGATAAACAGAAAATGGCAGGACCCAGAGATGAAAATATAGATGTTATCGGCATTGCCCAAAATGAAGTGGACAGTTGCATTCAGATTTTTTTCATCCGGGGAGGAAGGGCCTTAGGAAGAGATTTCTTTATTCTGGAAGGTACCGGGACGGACCCCAAGCAGGAACTTGTCAGCGCATTTATACAGCAGTTTTATGAGGATGCATCCTTTATCCCCAAGACAATTTTGCTGCCGGAAGCACTGGAAGAGGCACCGCTTTTGGAAACCTGGTTGACGGAAAAACGGGAATCCAAGGTGGAATGTCGTGTTCCCCAAAGAGGGGACAAGCTGGGGCTGGTAAAAATGGCCTGTGCCAATGCGGAGTTGCAACTACGGAATTTTTCCATTCGTTGTAAGGGTATTCGGCAGAAGGATTTCAAAATACTGGAGCAATTCCGGGATTTAACCGGCATGGATAAAATCCCTGCCCGCATTGAGGCATATGACGTTTCCAATACCGGACTTTCGGAAAATGTGGCCTCCATGGTGGTGTTTGAAAACGGAAAACCAAACAAAAAGGAATACCGGCGCTTCCAAGTGAAAATGGAAGACTGGAAAGGGGATGTGGAAAGCATGCGCCATGTATTGCAGCGCAGGTTGGCACACGAAGAAATTCCCTTGCCGGATGTGATTTTTGCAGATGGTGGACAGCTACATGCGAACATGGTAAAAGAGGTGTTGCAACAGTCTTCCCGCCAAGGCGTGGAGCAAGTGTATGTGTTTGGCATGGTAAAAGATGATAGACACAGAACCAGAGGGCTGATTGCAGGGGAGCAAGAGTTGGATTTGAAAAAAGATTTGGAGTTGTTCCGCTTTGTGACCGCCATTCAGGATGAGGCCCATCGATTTGCCATTACGTATAATAAAAAACTGCGGGACAAGCGGTATACCAAATCCTCTTTGGACAACATTCCGGGGATTGGAAAAAAGAGAAAGCTGGCGTTGTTAAAGACCTTTGGCTCTTTGGCAAAGATTAAAAACGCAACGGAAGAAGAGTTAATGAAAGTGGAAGGTATTTCTAAAAATATGGCACAGACCATTGTGGATTTTTGGAAGCAGGAGAAGGAAAAGAAATGAAAATTTACGCAATTGCTGATTTGCACCTGGCAATCAGTGTGGAAGATAAGAATATGGATTTGTTTGGCGCCACTTGGGCAGGGTATATGGAGCGACTGGCAGAGAATTGGCGAAGCACCTGTACAGACGACGACATTGTTGTTGTGCCTGGAGATATTTCCTGGGCTATGCAATTGGAAAAAATGGAAGCGGATTTTTCCTATTTGAAGGCACTGCCGAGCAAGAAATTGCTTATGAAGGGAAATCACGATTATTGGTGGAGCACCGCAGCGAAGTTGGAAAAATGTCGCCTGCAATGGGACCTGTCTGATGTTTTTTTCATACATAATAATTGTTACATGGCAGGGGAAATTGCTATTTGCGGTACACGGGGATGGCTGATGCCGGGGGATAAGAAGTTTAAGCAGGAGGATATGCTCATTTATAAACGGGAGTATCAACGTTTGGAACGCTCCCTGCAGGAAGCAGCAGAGAAGGGGGCAGCCTACATTATTGGTGCTTTGCATTATCCGCCTTTTTCTTTGAAGGCAGAGGAACCTCAGGAATTTGTGGAATTGTTACAGCGATATGGGGTGAAGCAATGTGTATTTGGACATATTCATAATGCCAGCGGACAGTTTCCCTTGTGGGAAGCCCGGGCAAGAGAGCTGAGCGATCAAACCGGCATCTTGTTTTCTATGGTTTCTGCAGATTATTTGGATTTTCAACCCATTTTACTGTTAGATTCGTGTGTACAAGCTTGATTTTTTGTGATACAATAACTTGGTTCAGCGATAAACGTCGTTGGAGATGATATTTAGGAGGTTTTTTAAATGAGTGCAAAGTTAGAACAAGTAGAAAAGAATGTAGTGAAACTGACAATTGAAGTGGATGCAGCTACCTTTGAAGAGGGTATGCAGAAGTCCTTTAAGAAGAATGCAAATCAATTTTCCGTACAAGGATTCCGCAAGGGTAAGGCTCCAAGACATATCGTAGAAAGACTCTATGGTGAATATGTGCTTTATGATGATGCAGTGAATTTTGTGATTCCCGATGCTTATGACAAAGCAGTGGAAGAATTGAATTTGACACCGGTAGACAGACCGGAAGTGGATGTAGAGCAAATCGGCAACGGCCAGAATTTGATTTTTACCGCAACCGTTACTGTAAAACCGGAAGTGGTATTGGGCGAATACAAGGCTGTAAAGGTAAAGAAGGCAAAGTACCCGGTTACTGATGCAGATGTAGATGCTGAAATTCAAAAAACTGCAGAACAGAATTCCAGATTGGTATCTGTTACGGATAGACCGGTAAAGGAACAGGATACTGCTTACATTGATTTTGAGGGTTTTGTAGACGGCGTTGCTTTTGAAGGCGGTAAGGGTGAGAACTATCCGTTGGTAATTGGTTCCGGTTCTTTCATTCCCGGCTTTGAAGAGCAGCTGATTGGTGCAGAAATCGGCCAGGATGTAGAAGTAAACGTTACCTTCCCGGAAGAATATCACAGCGAAGATTTAAAGGGAAAAGAAGCTGTATTTAAGTGCAAAGTAAATGAAATCAAATACAAGGAATTGCCTACTGTAGATGATGAATTTGTACAGGATATCAGTGAATTTGATACTTTAGATGCATATAAAGCAGATGTGAAGGATAAACTTGAGAAGGAAGCAAAAGAAAAAGCAGATCGTGAAAACGAAAACAACATTATTGCGAAGGTAACAGAAAATGCTGAAATTGACCTGCCGCAGGTAATGATTGATCGCCAGATTGATGCACATATCCGTGATATTGAACAAAGATTAATGTATCAGGGAATGCAGTTAGACCAGTACTTAGCCATGATCGGTCAGACAAGAGACGATATGAAGAAGCAGTTTGCAGAAAATTCCGAAAAGGAAGTACGTGCACAGCTGACCATTGAAGCAATCAGCAAGGCAGAGGCAATTGAAGCAACCGAAGAAGAAATGGATGCAAAGATTGCTGAAATGGCTGAAAGCTATAAAAAGACAGTGGAAGAAATGAAGAAGATGTTCACTGATGAGGACTATGCATACTTTAAGGATCAGATTGTATATGAAAAGACAATCGATTTTCTGGTAAAGAATGCGAAATTAACTGCCAGATAATAAATTTAGGAGGAAAGAACCATGAGTTTAGTACCTACCGTTGTAGAACAAACCAGTAAAGGGGAACGGGCCTACGATATTTATTCCAGATTGCTGAATGACAGAATTATTGTGCTGAGCGATGAGGTAAATGATGTGACTGCCAGCTTGGTAGTGGCACAGTTGTTGTATTTGGAATCGGAAAATCCGGACAAAGATATTCAACTTGATATCAACAGCC
>CAYMRI010000124.1:0-5635 GCA_964392835.1 uncultured Eubacteriales bacterium | reverse complement strand
GATACCATAGCACATTGACCCGGCATATGTTCAAATAACTTGCCGCCATCTAATGCATTGACACGGAATGTTTTTACATCCGGTGTTTCAGTACGGATGTCCGTAATCACACCAATTAATGGAACCAAAGCATCTTTATGATCGTGATTGCCACCACAATTACACATTATAGGACACCCCCAAACTCTTAATCACTTTTACAATATTTAAAGAAGACGGACATTTTGCCACACATCTTCCGCAACCTACGCAGGAATACATACCGTTGTTATTTGCCGGGAAGTATACCAGTTTATGCATAAATCTTTGACGGAACCGTTCCATTTGAGAATTTCTGTTGTTTCCGTGTGCCATCATGGTAAAATCGGAATACATGCAGGAGTCCCAACAACGATACCGTTGAATGCCGTTGGCAGTCTTAAAATCTCTAATGTCATAGCACTGGCATGTAGGACAAACAAATGTACAAGTACCGCAAGCCAAACATGCTTTATACAGGTCTGCCCATTTAGGGTCATTAAAAATCTCCATCAAACGGTCGCCGTTAAATCCTTCTAAAGAAAGATTGCTGTATGGTAATGCTTCCACTTTTTCAGCAATGGCAACCTTTTCTGCTTCTACGGTCGCTGCATCTGCATCCTGCAAAAACTCTGCTACTTCCGCGGTTAACGCTTCACCCTTTTCGCTGGTAGCATTCCAGTAAAGGTCATCTCCCATCATCCATACGGTAACATCAGCCACCGGTTCTGCAGGGTTTACGCCGAACACGTTGCAAAAACAGGTCTGATTGGGTTCGTGGCATGCCATGGTTACAATCACACCATGTTCTCTTCTTGCTGCATAGTAGTTGTCTACAGGTTCCGCTAAAAATACCTGATCCAACACAACCAAGCCCTGTACATCACAGCCTCTCATACCGAATACAACAAAATCTTCGTCCACCAGTTTTTCCGGGTCCAAAGTAATTTTCTTGCCTTCTTGGTATGCACGATACAAAGTTTCACTTTGCGGGAAGAAGCAATCTTTTGCGGATTTTACGGTTTTCAGTGTGTCTAAATCCACTTCTGCATCTTCTGTCCACAAGCCGAAATTTGCCTGATTTCCGTTCTTTACGGGTACAAAAACATCCTTCTTTTCTGCCAAGAAACGGAATAATGTGTTTAAATCTTTTTTCGCAATTTTTTTCATAGCATTATCCCCTTTCGTTCACAATACTGGGTTCCACATCATCAAAGGTAAAGTTTGTAAGCGGCGCTTTGCTGTCCGTATCTTCTCCTGCCTGATATTCCCCGTAGAAGGTGTTAATATCTTTAATAAACTTTCTGTTCAGCAAATGAATGGGTATGCCTTGCGGACAAACTCTGCTGCACTCACCGCAGTCGGTACAACGACCTGCAACGTGGAACGCACGGATAATGTGGAACATTTGCTCTTCAAAGGTGTCCACATTTGCCTTTTGTGCAGAGTCAAATTTGTCGCTGTCAAACACACATTTTCTGCAGCTGCATGCAGGACATACGTTTCTACATGCATTACAACGAATACATTTGGAAAGTTCTTTTTGCCAGAACGCAAAACGTTCCTGGGGAGTCATAGCTTCCAACTCTGCTACCAACGCAAAACGATCCTGTTCCCCTTTTGTATTTTCTTCATTTGCCATCAACAATTCATCATATACTTTGTGTTCTTTCCCCTTACAGGTTAAGCATTTTTCCAAAGTAACTTCTTTATTGTTGTTTAATTTTTCATCTACATCTAACTTACCGTCACAGCCAATACCGATAATATAGGCTTTTTCACGGTCCACACGATGTTCTTTGATTAACTGATTGTAGCTGTAGGTGTCGCAGGGCTTTAAGAATACCAAAGTCTTTCCTTCCTGCTTACCGGCTTCAATCATATACTTACTTAAGTTAGCGCCGCAGTAATCGTTGTAAACCAAATTGTCCAACTCTGCTTCGCTATTGAAAAACGCCGGTTCCGGGTTGCATCCCAAGTCGCCTGCTTTCCAAGCCAATACACGTACCACTGTACCATCCGCTAACAATGCTTTTGCACGATTAATTACTTCTTGCATCTCAAATCCCCCAATCTTACGTTCTCACCTAAGGAATAAATCTTTTCCACAAATTCATTCATGGTGGTGGAGAATTTCACGCCTTCTGCTGCGGAAACCCATTCTACTCTTGTACGGCCGTTTTCTACGCCAATATAATCCAGCATAGAGAAAAGCAAAGTCATTCTACGTCTTGCATAATAGTTACCTGTGCTGTAGTGACAGTCCCCGGGGTGACATCCGCAAAGGATAACACCATCTGCGCCTCTTTGGAAGGCACGGAGAATAAACATAGGATTTACTCTGCAGGAGCAAGGTACTTTAATAATCTTTACATCAGCAGGATAAGACAGACGGCTACTGCCGGCCAAGTCAGCACCTGCATAACTGCACCAGTTGCAGCAAAATGCAACGATGGTAGGTTTGAATTCCTTGTTCTCTATTTGCATATTGCATCCACCTCCGCGATAATTTGTCTATTGGAGAAGCCTTGTAAATCCATAGCACCGGAAGGACAGGCAACGGTACAAGCACCGCAACCATGACACAATGCGCTGTTTACAGTAGCAATTCTCCGAGTTTCTCTGATACCGTGGTCATTTACCAACTTATCTTCATATGTGATAGCGCCGTACGGGCAAACTTTTTCACAAGAAGAACATCCATTACAGAGCAGTTCATTTGCCTGTGCAGTACAGGGATTGGTAATGAGCTTATCTTTATTCAATAATCCAACAACCTTTGCAGCGGCAGCAGAGGCCTGTGCAACCGTTTCCGGAATATCTTTCGGCCCTTGGCATACGCCGGACAGGAAAACACCGGCTGTGGGGCTTTCTACCGGTCTTAACTTAGCATGTGCTTCTGTTAAGAAATTGTTGGTATCAATACTTGCAGTTAACATGGTAGCCAAACCACGAACAGAAGGATTGGGTTCAATGGCAGTTGCCAATACGACCAAGTCAGCTTCAATCTTTAATTGCTTGTTATCCAGCAAATCGGAAGCCTGCACAAGCAGACGACCGCCCTGTTCAACCACTTTACCAACTTGACCTTTAATATACTTCACGCCATACTCTTCTACTGCTCTTCTGTAGAATTCATCAAAGTTCTTACCAGGAGTACGCACATCAATATAAAACACATGCACATCAATATCCGGATATTTATCTTTAATCAGCATTGCATGCTTTGCAGTATACATACAACAAATTTTGGAGCAGTACGGCTTTCCTCTCTTGGTTACATCACGGGAACCAACGCACTGTACAAATACGATGGACTTGGGATGTTCCAAATTGGAAGGACGAAGCAAAACACCCTTTGTAGGGCCTGCTGCGTTCATCAAACGTTCCAGTTCCAAAGAAGTGATTACGTCTTTACTTTGATTGTAAGAATATTCATCAAACTTATCTAAGTTGATCGTTTGGAAGCCGGTTGCAACGACTATTGCACCATAATTTTCTGTAATAATTTCATCCTCTTGGGTATAATCTACCGCTTTGGAAGGACAAACCTTTTCACAAACACCGCACTTACCGGTCTTAAACTTGGTACATTGTTCTCTGTCAATGACTGGTACGTTTGGAATTGCTTGTGCAAAAGGAATATAGATTGCACTTCTTGTGTTCAATCCTTGGTTAAACTCGTTGGAGTTCTTCTTGTTAGGACATTTTTCCATACAGACACCGCAACCGGTACATTTATCCATGTCCACGCTACGAGCCTTTTTACGAATATCCACTTTGAAATCCCCTACGAAACCGGAAACCTTTTCAATTTCGCTGTAGGTGTAAATGTGAATCTTTTCATTGGCTGCTGCATCCACCATTTTCGGGGTTAAAATACAAGCAGAACAGTCCAATGTAGGGAACGTCTTATCCAACTGAGACATTCTTCCACCGATGGTGGGAGATTTTTCAACAATATCTACTTCATATCCTGCATCTGCAATATCCAAAGCAGATTGAATACCGGCAATACCACCACCGATTACCAACGCCTTCTTCACAACCCGGCTTTCGCCTGCTTGCAGAGGGGTATTTAAATTTACTTTTGCAATGGCAGCTCTTGCTAAGATGACTGCCTTTTCCGTTGCTTCTTTTTTATCTTTATGAATCCAAGAACAATGTTCACGGATGTTTGCAATTTCTACCATATAAGGGTTTAAGCCGGCTTTTTCAGCAGCTTTCCGGAATGTGGTTTCATGCATACGCGGAGAGCAGGAACAAACTACCACTCCGGTTAAGTTCTTCTCTTGAATTGCAGTACGAATCTTGGATTGGCCTGCTTCAGAGCACATATACTGATAATCTTCTGCATGGACAACGCCCGGCTCTAATTTTACCATTTCTACCACTTTAGCAACATCTACGGTTGCTGCAATGTTAGTACCGCAATGACAAACAAAAACGCCTATTCTTTGCAATTAATTCACCTCCAACCTTTATCTCGTTATTTACTGTATTTTCTAAACGCACTTGCCAAAAGCTGTTGTGGCAATTCCTCATCTAACAGTTCCGGTACTTCGTTAGGAGACAGATAATTCTGATCCTTTTGACGAATTACCGTCAATCTCACCGCTTCAATGAGTTTTGCCGGTTTTACATCTCTGGGGCAACGCTCCACACATGCAAAACAGGAAAGGCACTTCCACAAACTTTTGGATTCCAATAACGGCTCTATTTCTCCACGTTCCACATAGGAAACAAATTGGTGAGGCCGAATATCCATTTCTTCATAAGAAGGACAGGTTGCAGAACATTTGCCGCACTTCATGCACTTTCTGGTATTCACACCGCTGATTCTGCGGATGTTATCTGCTTGTTCTTGTTGACTGATATGCATACCTTATCCCTCCTGTTCCGGCAACAGGCCCAACGCTTCTGCCAATAATTCCGTAAAATAGGAAACTTTCAGCTTCGGTCCCTGACCGCCATTTTTCAAGTTATATAAACAAAGAGGACAGGCTGTAATCAATTCTTCGGCACCCTTTTCTGTTGCAGATGCCATAATTCTGTCTACCATGTTACCTGCCAAATCCTTTTCTTTCAAAGAAATATAACCGCCACAGCATTCATTTCTGTAACCGTAAACCACAGGTTCTGCGCCGATAGCCCGGATAAAATCTTCAATAATAGTGGGATTTTCCGGATTATCAAATTGCATAGTATCACTTGGTCTTAAAAGCAGACAGCCATAATAAGCGCCAATCTTTCTGCCTGTAAGCGGCTTTACCACCTTGGATTTCAAAACATCAAATCCAACACGGTCACGCAGTACTTCCAAATAATGAAGCACATTGGTTTCTCCCATATAAGGCTCCGGCAACTGCAAATAATTATTTGCCCGTGTTTGAATATCTTCTACATGCTGCATATCATCGTTCACTCTTTTGATGACATGATGACAGGCAGAACACAAAGTCACCAAATCCTGTCCTTTCTCTTTTGCAGCATTTAAAGCCCGCACAGAGGAAAGTTTAGTGGCAATTTCATCACTTGCCAACGGATACACCGCTCCGCAACACTGCCAATTCTCGATTTCTTCCAAAGTAAAACCCAAAGCTTCTGCGGACATTCT
>CAYMRI010000123.1:0-5707 GCA_964392835.1 uncultured Eubacteriales bacterium | reverse complement strand
AGAACCGGGGCAAATGTTTTAACTATTTTGGGACATTTTCGCTAATGGTTGACAATTGGGGGTTGTTTGTGGAGTTTTTTGTTGACAACTTTTGTAGCGTTCCGTTTTTCCCAGCTCTGCTGTGTATACCGTAAGCGGTAAGACGGCGCTGTGGACCCACCCCCTCGCCATGGGAAGACCGGATGGTATTCCGTGCCGCTCCTTTGGCGAAAACCAATAGAACTCGCCGTAAGGCGAATATAACTAAAAAAAGAGCACTGCTTTACGCAATGCTCTTTTTGTTGGTGGGGGAGAGTGGATTCGAACCACTGAAGTCTCCGACAACAGATTTACAGTCTGCCCCCTTTGGCCACTCGGGAACTCCCCCATGTTAAATTTATGGAGCTGGTGGACGGAATCGAACCCCCGACCTACTGATTACAAATCAGTTGCTCTACCGGCTGAGCTACACCAGCATGTTGTAGTCTGTCATTCGTGACAGCTTTGTTATAATACCAAACCAAGCTACACTTGTCAACAGTTTTTTTTAATTTCCGTGAAGGAATTTTTAGCAGGTTTTTAGAGCTAACTACAAAAGAGAAAAAAGTTAACTACGGCAGTTAACTTTTCGGCAATTTGTAGTTAACCCACTTCTCTGCTCTGCTTACTTGCTCTGCAAGTACGCATTCAACTCCTCTACCAACTGTTCTACTGCAATTCCGTGGATGTCACAAGCTTCTTCTAAGGTTTCTCCCTGTGCAGACGGGCAACCCAGGCAGTGCAACCCGCTGTTTAATAAAATGGGGACAACGCCCTTATCTGCTCGCAAAATATCTCCAATTAACATACCTTTTGTAATTTTCGTCATTTTTTCGAATTGCCTCCGTTTTTTCTCCAGTTTTTTACATTATACTATGGAAAAAGCTTGACTACAAGGCATTTTCCGTATTAAAATAATCATATCAATTTTATGGAGGTATTATTCTTATGAACAAGAATGATTTAGTAGCTGCAGTAGCAGCAAAAGCAGGTCTTTCTAAAAAAGATTCTGACGCAGCAGTTAACGCTGTTATTAGCACAATCACTGAAACCTTAAAGGCTGGCGACAAAGTTGTATTAGTTGGTTTTGGTACTTTCGAAACCAAAGTTAGAGCAGCAAGAACCGGTATCAATCCTGCAACTAAGGCAAAGATTACCATCCCTGCTTCCAAGGCTGTTGCTTTCAAGGCTGGTAAGGCATTAAAAGACTCTGTGAACTAATTACACAAATAAAAAAAGAACTTGTCCAAATCGGACAAGTTCTTTTTTTATGCGTCAATTTCTGCCACTACTTCCGGTGTAGGTTCTGCCGGCGTTTCTGTGGGTGCAGATGATTCCGGAGCGTCCGTGGGTCCTGTAGATTCCGACGGCTCAGGCGTTTCCACCGTTGCTGCACGAATCGTAACACTAACTTTCGCATACCCTCCGGACGGGATGGTCAAGCCGGATGCCAATCCGGTAACAGAAACCAGTACTTCGTGGGTTCCGATTCCCAATCCGCTGACATTGGCTCTTCCCTTTAAAGAAGATGCTTCCATGGCATCTAAAACAGTATCTTTTCCTTTTAATGTCAAGGCACTGACAGAATTCAATGTATAGACATACTGCTCCGCCATGCCACTCAGTGTTATATTATCATTGTTAATGGAAAATTGTTTTTCTATAATACCGCCCAACTTAATGGTAACGGTAGGACGGATAGAAGGATCTGCCAAGGTAACACCATAAGGAAGCACCACATCTACGACTTGTGTTAAATCTTCCGTCATACCATCCAAATCAATTTCCGTAGTATCCAAAGAAACAATGTCAATTAAAGTGGTAGAAGGGCCAACAACAACCACATTCTTAGGGGTAATACTTATTTCCTCAATGTAACAATCTTCTGCAGGGGTACCGGTAATATTGTAGTTCAAAGAAATCGGTCTTCCTGCAATAATGCTCACATCCACCGTTTCTATCCCATCTAAATCAGTCACTTCATTACCGGAAGCATCATAGTACTTACAAATCATACGAAAAGACTTGGAATGGTCAATCTGGGCATCCACATCCGCCACCACTACTTGTACAGTTGAAATTTTGCTGATAACACTTTCAAAACCTCGTAACTGAATGGTCTCCGGATTCACAGAAGTCGCTGCCACCACAAAGCCTTCCTGCAAAACACCATCTTCCACTTTTACCGTTACCGGAAAAGTTGCTTCAATAATCTTTTCAAAGTTAATAGAAATTACTTTCGGGCTGTAATCCACAATATTAACGCCGATTTTATTGGACTTTACCTCCACAGGAACATCCTGTACGCCGGAAGATTTCACATCAGACAAATTCAAAGAAATGGTAACATCCTCACTGCTGACATTCGTCAAGCTCTCTTGGCGTCCCTTTACCGTAACTTCCACCCGGGTATCTACAGATGTAATATTCTTCAATGTAATCCCACCGCTTGTTTCTACTTGCTGGTCTTCTACACCTAATATATAAGCAACACGCAAATCTGTTTGTTCCAAAGGGTTGGTTTCTGACACAATCACAAACCATATGATAAAGGCCAACAGCAAAGAAAGCGCTTTTAATGCAGAATTACTTTTTATAAAATGCAATACTTTATCTTTCAATCCCGGTTCCTCCTTTTGAACAAATCCAACAGAATATGTTTCTTGGGCGTTTCTTCTGAAAGCAAAGTATTCTTCAGAAAATTGCACAATGTTTCTTTGTCAAACCCACGGCGAATCTTTCCTCCCATGGTAACAGAAATCTTTCCTGTTTCTTCTGAAACCACCACCACAACACAGTCGGAGATTTCCGTAATGCCGATGGCCGCCCTGTGACGGGTTCCCAGTTCTTTACTGAGATTCACGTTAGAAGTCAACGGCAATAAGCAGGAAGCTGCCATAATCTTGTTTCCGCGAATTACCACAGCTCCATCATGCAGCGGTGTATTGGGAACAAAAATCTGTTCCACCAGTTCTTTGGAAATTTCAGAACCGATACCGACACCTGTAGCAATGATTTCCCCCAACCGAATTTCACGTTCAATGACAATCAACGCGCCGATTCTGTCTTCCGACATACTGCAAGCGGCATCTGCCAGTGCCCCAATGGCATCTTCTGCCTCTTTTCTGCCATTTTGAGAATGATCACTAAAAATATTCTTGAAATTGCTGTTCCCCAATCGCTCCAGAATTTTCTTTAATTCATCCTGGAATACAACGATCAAAGCAAATGCCAATAATTGCACCGTATTATTCAGCAAGAAAGAAATAGTATCAAGGCCAAACAAGCTGGCCCCCCATGCAATAGCTACAATCAGCAACACGCCCTTGAGCAGTTGCCAAGCACGACTGTCTCTTACCAACTCAATAATTTTATAAATCACAATGGCAATCAAAACAACTTCGACGATAGCTTTTACCAAATCGCCGAAGGAAGTAATCATAAAATATTCCGATAAAAAGACTATTATTTTATTGAACCAATCTAATATCTTACTCAATGAAAACCTCACGCTCTTTTTCTTTTAGGATAAACCCTAACAATACATTTCTATTCTACAACATTTTTGAAAAACAATAAACACCTTTTTTCATCTTTTTTGTGTTTCTAACCATAAAATTTTATGATAAAATGAGCAAAAGAATAACAAGAAAGGTTGAAGTGTTCATGACCATGGTCCTTCCGCAATTTATTCAGGAAATTCTAAGTGAACTGCAGCGTGCCGGATTTGAGGCATATCTGGTAGGTGGCTGTGTCAGAGATTCCATTTTAGGACGAGTCCCCGGGGATTGGGACATTACCACCAATGCTCTGCCAACTCAGGTCATGGATATTTTTCCTCACTGCATTCCTACAGGGCTTGCCCATGGTACAGTAACTGTTTTATGGCAAGACCGTTTTTCAGCAGAAATCACTACTTATCGGTCGGACGGCATCTATGAGGATGGCAGACATCCCAAGCAGGTTACCTTTTCCAGCACGCTGGAGGAAGATTTATCCCGCAGAGATTTTACCATGAATGCCATAGCCTACACCCCATCCACCGGCATAGTAGATTTGTTTGAAGGGCAATTGCACATGCAACAGAAGAAAATCTGTTGTGTAGGTGACCCCTTGGTTCGTTTCACAGAAGATGCCCTTCGCATGCTCAGAGCCCTTCGTTTTTCCGCAGTGCTGGGTTTTACTGTGGACGCTGCTATTTTGGACGCCATCTGCCAATTGCACCCCACCATCCGCAAGGTAAGTATTGAACGCATTCAGGAAGAGTTTTCAAAAATGCTTTTAGCAGACCATACAAATGCATTGCAACTGCTTTTATCCACCGGTCTGCTTTCCCACTTTCTGCCGGAAATCACAGAAATCCCTCATTTGCCCCGGTTTCATCAAATACCGAAAAGCCTGCCTTGTCGATTGGCAGTTTTACTAGAAGGGCTTTCCCAAGAAACCGTGAAAAACATTTTAAAGCGTCTGCGCTATAGTAACGCCATTTGCAACCGGACCCTCTCCATTTTGAAAAACGTAGAGGCTGGTTTACCCGCCACGGAAATTGCCATTCGCAAACGCCTGGCTGAAAAAACATTACAGCCGGGATTGACAGACTATTTAGAAATACAGCAGGCTTTGGGGCAATCAGTAGACACCCCCTTCCAACTGTATCAAAGGATTTTGCAGCGCGGCGACTGTACCAACCTTTCCATGTTGGCAGTCAACGGTAACACTTTAGAGGAAATCGGCATAACGAACGGACAAAAAAAAGGCACCGTCCTGCAAATATTATTACAGGCGGTGCTGGAAAATCCAAATTTAAATACCAAAGAGCAACTTATTGATATTGCTTTAAAAATACGCTGATTCTCCGCAGGGCTTCTTTTAATTTTTCCATAGACTCTGCATAACAGGTACGCACATACCCTTCTCCGCTTTCTCCGAACGCATTTCCCGGTACCACCAGTACCCGTTGTTGCGCCAACAGTTTTTCTGCAAATTCTTCCGAAGTGAGGCCTGTAGAACGGATACAGGGGAACAAATAGAATGCACCTTCCGGTTCAAAACATTCCAACCCCATTTTTCTATAAGCGTCCAGCATTACCCGTCTTCTTTGGTTATATTCATTCCGCATGAGCCGTACAGATTCCTCTCCGTTGCGCAACGCCTCAATGGCGGCCTTCTGGGAGGTGGACGGTGCGCACATAATCGCATACTGATGAATTTTCTTCATAGCTTCTATCATCACTTTATGTGCAAGCACATAGCCAAGCCGCCAGCCGGTCATGGAAAAGGCCTTTGAAAAACCATTTACCACAATGGTTTTTTCACGCATTTCCGGAAATGACCCAATGGAAACATGCGCTTTTCCATAAGTCAATTCTGCATAGATTTCGTCAGAAATCACCATAATATCTTTGTCTTTCAGCACTTCTACAATCTTTGCCAAATCTTCCCGGGACATAATCGCACCGGTAGGATTGCAAGGGAATGCCACAATGACCACTTTGGTTTTCGGAGTAATGGCAGATTCCAACAGTTCCGGTGTCAGTTTAAAGTTATCTTCCGCCCGCAATGCCAAAGGCACCGGGGTTGCGCCGGTAAACAGGGTACAGCCTTTATATGCCACAAAAGAAGGTTCCGGAATAATCACTTCGTCCCCCGGTCCTACCAATGCACGCAATGCAATATCAATGGCTTCACT
>CAYMRI010000122.1:0-5810 GCA_964392835.1 uncultured Eubacteriales bacterium | reverse complement strand
GGTGTGCCTTATAAAATTCCGGAGCAGGGGATTATGATAGAGACCCCTGCGGCGGTGATGGTCAGCAACCAACTTGCACCGTTGGTGGATTTTTTCAGCATCGGCACCAACGACTTAACCCAATATACATTGGCCATTGACCGACAGAATGCGCAGTTGGATGATTTTTACAATCCTCGGCATCCGGCAATTTTGCGCATGATACAAATGGTGGTAGAAAATGGGCATCGCCACGGCAAATGGGTCGGTATCTGCGGCGAGCTGGGGGCAGATTTGACTTTGACGGAAGAATTTGTCCGTATGGGGGTGGACGAACTGTCCGTTGCACCATCTATGGTGCTGCGGGTACGGGAGGTTGTGCGGGAGTGTACTGCATTTTTTTAAAAAAATGCAAAAATGCAGTACATGTTAGGGGTTTTGTACTGCATTTGCCTCAAAAAAAGACAAAATGCAGTACAAAGAATATTGTGGAGGGAAAACATGGGTCTCAAGAAGAAATTACCTGTGATGGGATCTTCATCAGTATTGGCAGAAAGCCGGCCACAGGATTCTTGCAAGGACAGGTGCTGTTGCTGCCTATTATGCAGAAAAATTGGAGTTGCTACAGGAATAACAGTTGTATTTTCCGAGCATATTCGCTAAAATAAAAAAAACACGACGAAACAGGAGGCCGGACAAGAATATGTGGAAAGAAATTGTAGCAGAATTTAAGCAGGCAAAAAGATTGCGCCATTATATGTTAGCTGTGACTTTTATCAGTTTGATGTTGCCTTTGTCGGTAATTGTATTTTTCTCAGACAATATGGGAACTGCTATGCTGTGGCTGCTGGGCTTTATGTTGGCGCTGCTTTGCGTGGTCAGCTTTATCGAGGCAAACACCCAGGGGATTAAGGACAAACGCACCGTGGTTACCACGAAAGTATATCCGCTGAAAGGCTTTGTGCTGGGACTGTTTCAACAACTGCCTTTTTGGGTAATTACCGGTATTCTGTTTGTGTTGCGATATGTGATTTTCAGTGCGGAAATTTTTACTGATGAATTCCGCAACTATGCCGTCAATGTTTGCATGCTTCAATATACTGACATTATGTTTCCCTTAAACTACAATTGGCTGGGTTATTTGCTTTCCTTCTGTCTGTTGCCGGTGGTGTGCGAACTCGGTTATTTTCTGGCCTATCGCTGGAAAATCGACATTGATGACAAATTGGGCGGGATTCGCAAAAGCTAATATACAAATTAAAGGAGAACTCTCTTTATGACAGAGCAAATGAAAATACAGGCTACATGCCTGTTGGAAAGTTACAACGCATTTTTGGAAGAACGCTATGTTTCCTATATTACCTCCGTAGGGGTATATCAGGACGAACAGGCACTGCTGGATGAAGCCAGAGCTACCATGGTAACGGAATGGGAGAATGTGACTTTGGAAGGGTTGGACAATCAAACCCCGGCGGCATTTATTCATGCAATCAGTGATTTAGATACTTTGCTGGAACTGTTTGTGTTTATCAGTGCCAATACTTTTGATTCCACACCAAACTGCCTGATTGCAAAACTTGCTTCCTATGGGGATACAGCCGCACAAAAACTGGTGGATAGGATGGAGTTGGAGGCAGCAGCCCAATATGATGTAAATACCCAGGAATTGAGTGAGGAAGAAAGACAATCCATTGAAGTGACCTTATCTGCCATTCAAGCCTTTGCCACACCCGGATTTGGCAGTCAGGCGGTGACGGAAAAGCTCCTTGCTTTTTTGGCCGAATGCAACACGGCCAATGAATTGTTTTTGGAACAGACTTCTCACACTCTGGCAAAGAGAATTTCCCAAACACAGGATGCTGTGATTGCCTACATAAGCGGTGTGGAAGAAATCGGCATCCGGGAAGAGTATCTGCTGTCTGCTTTAAGCAGTATCGCAGAGGAAGACAAAAATGATGCAATTTATAAATGCTTAAAGGCCAGTTTCTTGCGGATGTCCAACCACATGATGGGCGCCGTTTTTCTCGGAGATTACGGGGAAGCGAAAGCCATTCCTGTGCTGCGTCGCTTTGCACAGCAGAATGCAGGAAAGATTCCAAATGACGATTATTATGCTATCTTGGCCGTGATTGAAAAATTAGGCGGCATTATCGACGATTTACTCCTCAACTGAAAATAAAAATAAAATGCATATGCACATTTCTTCGTGAATAAGCTTGTTATGAAAGAACACGGTCACGAAAGGAATGTGTATTTTTATGATTATGGTAATGAAAAGAAGCAATCTGGTTTTTATTGCGGTGATATTTGTGCTGTCATTGGCGCTGATTGGCCTCAATAATTGGTTTGTGAAAAATGGGGAAGCCAGCGAGAATCCCTCTGCCGGCATGTCCGCCACTCCCGCACCTACGCCGGCCAATCTGATTGGAACGGGAAAAACTGTTTTATTAGACCCCGGACACGGTGGGGAGGACCCCGGCGCAGTCAGCGATTATAATGGTGTCAGTGAGAAAAATATCAACTTATACATAGCAAATCAGGTAAAGGCTTTGTTGGAGGCAGACGGCTATACGGTGCTTATGACCCGGACAGAGGATGCTTTGGTGTACGATGAAACCGCAAAGGGCGAAACGGCAATGCGTAGGCAGGATTTACTTCGTCGAAAGAAAATGATGGATGAAAGCGGTGCGGACATTGTGGTCAGCATTCATTTGAATAAATACACTGACCCGGATGTACACGGTGCCCAGACTTTCTTTGTAAAGGATTCCAAATCCAGTGAAAAACTGGCGGTCTGCCTGCAAACGGCAATTGTTTCCAATGTGGACCCGGAAAATACCCGTGTGGCATTGGTAAAGAAAGAGGATATTATTATTACGAAGAACTGTAAGACTACCACGGCCATTGTGGAATGCGGATTCTTATCCAACAAAGAGGAGGAAGCAAAACTTTCGCAACAAACCTATCAAGATGCGTTGGCAGCCGCCATCAAATTGGGTATTGACAACTATTTTACGGCGTAGCGTAATACAAATCCAAATCTCTGCCGGTAGCAGAAATCACATTCTGAATCCGACCGTTGGTAGCATATAGGCTGTGACGGTAATACAAGGGGGCTTCCAGGGCTGTAATATCATCCGTAGAAACGGTAATGGTAATTTGCATGGTCCCCTTTTGCATTTTTTCAATCCGGTCTGCATAAGCGAGGGGTTCTACTGTTACCTGAATGCCTAAATTTGCCTTCCATTGTTGCGCCAAAGCAGTTGCATACAAGACGCTGGCTTCTGATTCGTCTACGGTCAGTGTCAAAGCAACAGTTTCAACTTCTGCTTCTGCCTGGAAGGCAGTTAAAGCTTGTTGCGCCAAGGGTAAGTCCACGGCAATATCATAGCCTTCAATGGCAGTAGCGCCGGTTTTTAAGGTGTTTGCCACAAAGGCAGTTCTGTCAACAGAAAGGGAAAGGGCCTGCCGCAGAGAAGCATATTGCAACAGAGAATCTTCTGTATTGAATTCTAAACCAATCACCGCACCGTCCGGATAATTTACCACAGTGTATCCAGCATCACGGTAGGAAGTCGCTTCCTGAGAAGATACAAATACCAGGTCATAGTTTCCGGCCTTAAAATTGGAAAGCTTTGAGGATGCATTGCCGGAAGAGATAAAAATCAGTTGTTCCAAAAGAATGTTGGATACATTCCAATAGGTTTCATTTTTGAGCATAACAATTCGTTGGTTATGCGTCCAAAGCACTACATACCAGGGACCATTATAGCAAAGCCCTGCCGGGTCAATGCCGTAAAGCGTAGGTGCTTTTTCATAAAGGGTCTTCTGTATCGGCATAAACTGTGTTTCCGCCAGCATGGCAGGAAAGGCTGCGTTGGCTTGCTTTAAGGAAAAAATAATGGTGTTGTCATCAGGAACTTCCACCGATGCAAACAGGGTTTCTATTTGTGTGCGGTAAGGCGATTGGTTTGCCGGGTCCAAATGCAAATCAATGGCCGCTTTAAAATCTCCTGCAACCACACGGGTGCCATCCTGCCAGAAGGAATTTTCCCGCAAGGTAAAGGTCCAGGTCAGGTTGTCCGCAGAAGGAGTCCAGGTGGTGGCAACTGCCGGTACAGGGTTGCCTTGGGCATCCAAACGCACCAAACCTTCCAGCATATGTCGCAAAATGGTCTTTGTTACAGCATCTTCTGCAGTAATGGAATTCAAATTGAAGGGCTCACTACCCATGTTTACGGAAATATATCTTTCTGTCTCTCTGATGATTGCGGTAGAATCGGAAGAAGCGGTAACCGTAGGTGACGGGCTGCTTTCTGCTCTTTTGTCAAAAACGCCGTCGCGCTCCAGCAGACCGAACAGCACGGTAAACACCAGAGAAGCGCAAAGGAAGAACAAAGACAACCGCAACAGCACGGTAAATTTATGGGTTCTTATATATTGAAAAAAATCTTTTGGCTTTTTCATTGCAATCACACTCCTTGGCAAGATCTTTCTTATTTTAGCATATTTCTAAGGTTGCGACAATAGCGAGGGGAATGGTATAATAGAAAACAAGTATGGGATTGAAATGCAGGAGCGAATGGATTATGGATGTATTTTTCTATATTACAAAAGAGGAAAAAGATAGAGTACTGGAATGCGGTCTGCGTCTTTCTGAGTGGGCAGAGCGAAAGGTTTTTTTGTCAGGGGTACAGCACAGTTGCATTCGTGCATTGTTAAATCCTCTGGATGATTCGCAGAAATTTCACGACGATGCGTATGTGCCGATTAAAATTCATGTGAATCCCAAGGCAGCTTTGGTGGCAGAGGGCATTTTTTACGATGACACGTTATTCAATCACGGGGTAAACCAGCGGTACAACGATTCTGTCATACCTCTTGAAAAATATGTTTTCGGCACTTATCGTATGCCGGAGTGTCTGCTCATCGGCACCGTAGGCAGCCGGTATTTTGAGGTCATGGATAAGTTAATGGATGTTCCTGTACTTTACGATTCTTCTGAATCTTTATATGTGGCAGCCCAAATGGAACGGGGCAAGGAATTGTACAGCCATTTTGAGGAACGTCTGCTTTATCGTTACTACAGCAATCTGGCAGAAAAGGGCCTGTATAGCATGCACACCACTGTGGACAGCGAATATGCGATTTTTGAAAGCACAGCGGGAAATCACATTGTCACCGTTCGAAAAGTATGGTAAAATAATCGGCAGAATATCCGCATAGAGGGGTTAGAAAAGATATGAGCGAAAATAAAAATCAAAATCAGGGACAAGGCCAGAACCAGAATCAGGGCCAAAATCGTGGTCGATACAATGGCAAAAATCGAAACAATCATTACCGCAAGGGTAATTTTCATAAGAACAATCGTCCTAAAGTGCCTGTAGAGGAAACTTTAGAAGATATTAAGGCAGACATGGTCCGTATTGAGAAAGAAATCGAATTGGAAATCAAGGAAATTACTTCCATGCGTTTGGGCCTATAAAAAATGGTTTTTCGGGAAAGATACTACTGTACTATTTTTTAAAGGAGGTCTTTCCAATGGAACAAAAGGGACATCAATTTATTGGCTGTGGCGTTTCCAGCTGTGATTTTAACAGCCAGAAAAAATGCACGTTGGACTCCATTACGGTAAATCCGGCGGGCAATTGTCATACCGGCAAAGCATGCGACGAAACCATGTGCGCAAGCTATCGTTGCAAGAACAACGGCTAAAATAAGAAATAGGAACGAAAAGAAGCGGTACAAAGCTCAAATGGGCTTTGTACCGCTTTTGTAGTGCGCCCAGCATGGGCGCAATCTAACGGGTGAAAGTCCCGAGTCTGCCCTGG
>CAYMRI010000121.1:0-5823 GCA_964392835.1 uncultured Eubacteriales bacterium | reverse complement strand
GTCTTTTACAATTACCGCCGTCAATTCACTGGTGCTGTCATCCGCACTATAAATCGTTGCAGATTGCTGTGTTACTTCATAAACAGAATCAACCCAATCTTTTCCACTTAAATCTTTCAAAAAAGCCTCTTTTTCTTCTTTTCCTACTGTAGATTCATAGACAATGGAGGCATCATACTGATGAATCTTTCCATACTGTAAATCCACCAAATTCTTGACAGAATCACTGATGCCAAAACCAGCCACAAGTAATGCGGTACAACCCATAATACCAATGACAGTCATGCAAAACCGTTTTTTATAACGAAAAATATTTCTGGCAGTTACTTTCTTACTGAAAGACAGATGATTCCAAAGGAACGGGATTCGTTCCAACAATATTTTTTTACCCATTTTAGGTGCCTTGGGCCGCATAAGCAAGGCAGGTGTTTCTACCAATTCTTTGTAACAAGCCATAAAGGCTGCCAAAGTAGTGGTCAAAACAGCTACCGTAATCGTACCAATTACCAATCCCGGTTGAAACAGTAATGTCACATCCGGCATGGTATACAAAATTCGCCAAGTATTATAGATGACCGTAGGAAATACCACCATTCCCACAGCACAACCAACCAAACTACCGGTAATACTTGCCAAAGCGGCATAGGAAACATATTTGCCGGCTATCTTACCGGTAGAATACCCCAAAGCTTTTAAGGTTCCTATGGTCCCTCTCTGTTCATCCACCATACGGGTCATGGAGGTTAAACAAACCAAAACAGCAACCAGCAAAAAGATAACAGGAAACAATTTGGCTATCCCTTCCATCCGTTCTGCAGTACTGCCATAGTCCACATAGCTGTAATGGGAATTTCTGTCCAATACATACCAGGTAGGACCTTCCAATTGGGAAATCTGTGTTTGCGCATCCGCCAATGCTTGTTCTGCTTCTGCCAATGCCGCCTCGCCTTCTGCTCGCTTTTCTTCTAACGTTGCTTGACCGGCTTCCCACTCCGCTTTTCCTTGCTCGTACTGTGCCTCTGCTTCTTGTAACGCTTCTTGGGCAAGGACACGTTCGTCTTCCAGCCGCTTCTTTTGGGCAGCCAGTTCTTGTTTCCCTTCTTCAATTTGTATTTTGGTAGCATCCAGTTGGTCTATGACTTCATCCGTCGTTTGTTGCAAAAAGGTTATTTGCTCTTGTGTACTGGAAATATCCTTCTGTGTCTGCGCAATTTGCGTTTGTATTTCCTGTAATTCCTCACTGCCTTCCCCCAGTTGCGCCATTTGTTCCTGCAGTTCTTGCAGCCTAGCTTCCAGGTCAGTTAATGCAGATTCCAGACGAGTTAAAACATTTTTTCCATAAAGAAGCAAACTCTGATAATTTTCATAATTCTTTTCATAAGTCTCTTCCGACTCCTTTAACGTGGCTTCTGCCTGTGCCAGGGTCTCCTCGGCCTGTGCCATTTGGGTTGTAAAGGCCTCCTTTTTGCTTTCCAATGTCATTTCAGCCTTTAACAGTTCAAATTTTCCATCTTCTAATTCTTTTTCTGCCTTTTGTATTTCCGTATCAAATTTTGATTTTTCCGTTTCATAAACGGCTTTGTTTTCTTCTAATGTTTTCTGCAGTTCTTCTTTTTGTTCTGCCAAATGTATTTCTGCCTGATCCAAACCCAAAGCCTGCAATTCACTGACAATTCTATCCGTAACTTCAAAATACGCATCTGTATAGGAATTTTCTGCCTTTGCGCCTTCTACGGTCAAATACACTTCCGTATATCGTTCTCCGGTAAAATCTGTTTCCGGAATATAGAGAAAACTGTATACATCACCACTGCCGATGGTAGAAGAACCTTTTTCAAAGGACAGATAATAGGAGGTCTGTACGCTGCCAACCACCGTATATTCACAAGTGTGTAAAGATTCTGACAAATTTGTATCTGTACCACTTTCCAGCACAAGTTTATCGCCGATTTGTATAGGATTTTCAAATAAAGTACTGGATTCAATTAAACACTCTCCGCTGTTTTCGGGATATCTGCCTTCTGTTAATATTACCTGATTGATATAATCCGGATTTTCCTTGCTGACGTCAGTTGGTAACCCTAGCAGCTTCATGACCAACTGAGATGTTTCATTATTGGTTAGCACATCCATGGTATGGGTTGGATAAACGCCGGAAACGCCTTCAATTTCCTTTATGGTCGCAACATCTTCCTCTGTAATACCCCAAGTGGAAATAAGCCGAATATCCATTAAATTGGTATCATCAAAGTACTTATCTGCGCTGTATTTCATAATAGGAACACTGCCTTGCACACCGGCAAAGAAAGCAACCCCTACCGCCACAATGGAAAAGATAGAAATAAACCGTCCGAAAGATTTTTTAATTTCGCGAAAGAGATCTTTTGTCAGTACGCCCATTACCATTCAATCCTCTCTACCGGTATTGGATTTTCATTTATGGTAATATTGTCTATCCGACCGTTTCTCACTTTAATCACTTTATCTCCCATAGGGGCCAAAGCCATATTGTGGGTAATCACTACCACTGTCATATTCTGTTCCCGACAGGTGTCCTGTAATAATTTTAAAATTGCTTTTCCGGTATGATAATCCAACGCACCGGTAGGCTCATCACATAGCAGCAATTTTGGATTCTTTGCCAAAGCTCTGGCAATGGCCACACGTTGCTGTTCTCCGCCGGATAATTGAGCGGGAAAATTCTGTTTTCGCCCCTTTAATCCCACAGCTTCAATGGTAGCATCCACATCCAATGGATTTTTACAGATTTGGGTAGCCAATTCTACATTTTCCTTCACCGTCAGATTTTGCACCAGATTATAAAATTGAAAAACGAAACCAATATCATAGCGACGATATGCAGTCAATTCTTTTTTGCTAAAGCTGCTGACTTCCTCATCGTCTACATAAATTTTTCCTTCCGTAGGGGTATCCATACCACCCAGAATATTTAAAATGGTACTTTTGCCGGCACCGCTTTCTCCGGCAATAACCACAAATTCTCCTTGTGCAATTTGGAAATCCACCCCTGCCAACGCCGGAATTTCCACCTCACCCATTTTATATATTTTCTTTACATTCTGAAATTCAATGTAAGCTGCCATGCTATAATCCCTCTTCCTTCTTAGCAAACCGAATTTTCTTTGCACTGTAAAAATCTTTTCGTGAGCAGCCGGCTCTTCCGCCTCCGGCACATGCACAGGCACAGGCGCAAGCACAAGCGCAGGAACGGACACATCCGCCACCGCCGCCTCTGATACCTGTTCTTCCACCACGGTGTCCTTTTGGACCGAACCCACTGTGAATACTGTATGAAAGGCGGTAAATCCCCCAAAACAAAAGCACAAGAATCAGTACGCCAATAATAACCGCTATCACAGCCGTGCCCACTTCCTCTTCAGATTCATTCCATTCTCGATATTGCTCATTGTAGTTTAAATCAAAGACATTTACCGGATATGCAATGGTTACCGTGAATTTTTCTCCTTTTTCCAGACCACCATTCCAAATCAGATATCCATCTTGTATAAAATGCGCATCACTATCCGACACATTTTCCGCTTTCCAAAAAATGCTAATATTATCTACCTTAATTTCATCAAACCAGCCCGGTGTATACACATAGGTACACTTTTTTCCACTTATTTGATACATATGGGTCTGATGGATTTGAAAGGAAAATGTAATGGTTTCTTCAGCGTACACCGCTTCTTTGAATTCAATGCGCACATAAGAGCCACCATCCCCATTATATTGGATATCACTGATATTTTCGCTGAGAGCTGTAATTTCGTTAACAAATTTGTTGGGAATACCGATTTTAACCCATTCTAAAGGGCCTTCTGTGGTATCATCCAATACTTTCCAAGTAATCTTAAACTCCATATCCAAAGTACCATCTTCCCGTGGATTGACATAAATCAAATAGCTGAGAATTTCATCCAAATCCCCATCATCTGCTTTCACAGGAACGATGCCAATGCAAGTTGCCAGTAAAATAATTCCTAAAAATAAGCTAATTCCTTTTTTCACCACTTACACCTCCCCCATTTCCTGCAAGGGACAAAGACCTTGGGTGGTAATACATCGTTTTCTGATTTCTGCACAAGCTTTGCTTTTCCAAATTGTCTTCCAATCATCTTGTAACAGATTCCCCAAAGGTTGTTCCATGGTTAACCAACTTTGACAAGGCACTACAGAACCATCCGGAGCTACTGCCATATTGCTAAGACAGGCGCCGCAAGAAGGAAGGGGCAATCCCAACTCCGTCAGTTGCGCATCTTCCAACCAGCCCGGGGAAGTAAAACTGAGCTCCATGCTGTTGTGCCCACAAGTAGCAACTGCTTGCTGTAAGATTGCAAATAAGGCTTCCTGCGTAAGTTGTGTTTGTCTGGAATCTTCTTTACAAGCATTTCCTGTGACAATCAACCCGGAGCAGGACACATATCGGATACCAAGGGTATGCAAAAAATCCAAAGTTGCAGCATAGTCTTGATTTAAACTGCAAAGTGGTGTATTCACACTAACATTTAAGCCTGCCGCAAGGGCATTCTTTATGCCTTGTACTGTTTTTTCAAAATTCTGTGCACCCACTAATTGATTATGAATGGCAGCATTATGGGAATAGAGGGTAATTTGTATACTGTCCAGTTCTGCCTCATATAGCTGTTGACACAATTCAGGCATTAGCAAGGCCCCATTTGTATTGAGTCTTGTAACAAACCATTTGGCGGCATGGATTAATTCTACCAAATCTTCCCGTAAAGTGGGTTCCCCACCGGTAAATGTCAGTTGCGGAATTCCTGCTTCTTTGCAGCGTTCCATAATTTGTTTCCATTCCGTTGTGGAAAGTTCCTTTGTTTCAGCTAAGGCCTGTCCGGAAGCGTAGCAATGCATACATTTTTGATTACAGTGCCATTTTCCTTCTTTCGTCATAGCACTTACCATCAAATCCATTCTGTGGGGTGCCTGCATATTGGGGGCATATTCTGCCAAAGACATATAGCCAATTTCAGCCCGGGGCTCTTTGCCGTAAGCCACATCACATAAAGTATCTATGATAATTTGCAGGTCTTTCTTTATTTGCTTTGCACCGGTAAAGGGATAAACTTTCCGTGTCCTTTTCGTAGTCTGCTTGATAATCCAATCTAATTCTTCCTCCTGAATTTCTTTTCCGTCATAACGATTGACCTGCCGAATAAATTCATTTAACAGCACTGTCCACGCCATAGAAAGGGGCAATACATCCTGGCCATTGACAATTACGACACTTGGCGTATGTCTAAACCACTTTAACTTAGGTGGAATCATATGAATTCGTACTACACCCGGTCCATATGGGTCGAAAGTAGTGTGCGCAACTTCATTTAGATGTTTTTTATGATAGATTTTTTCAAGTAAGCTCATAATATGTCCCTTTCTGTCGTAATAAATTAAGCGTATGACATGTGCCCAATTCTGTCAAGTGAATGTTTTGTTAAAAAATATGCGTCGGCCCAGCTAAGCAGAGACTGCGATTGCTGCGTTTGGACATATACATAAAAATTTGCTTCCAGGATACAATTTTTCCTCAAAACAGCATGAAAAGCTTGGTTTTTCACTATATTTTGTATTCCCATGATTTTATTGTCTCTCAAGATACAAAATGGGAGGATTTTTATATCCTGGAGGGATATTTTTTCATATAGATACACAGAGCACCTGGTGAACCGCCATTTTACGCAAAAGCTGTCACAACATAAAAGCGGTAAGGATTTCTCCTTACCGCCCAGACTGCTGACAAACCCTATGTTTCGAAAGAGCGTAGGGTTTCTTTTTGTTCTT
>CAYMRI010000120.1:0-5892 GCA_964392835.1 uncultured Eubacteriales bacterium | reverse complement strand
AACTATCGATGGAAAAGAGGGGAACACCGTAAAATTTAAGCTGCCATGGAAAGAGAAAAAAGACTTGCAAATGTATCTTAAAGGATTTGTGCGGACAGATGAATCTGTTAGGGCGCAAAGAAAGCGGGTTTGTGAAAAATTACTTATAGATGCCAATCGAACGATTGCGTTTCCGCATGTTCGAAAACATCCATTGTTTCCAAAGGTGCAACAGCAAGCGGTACAATTGATAAAGGATTCCTTTGGTAAAAATGAAACAGACTATATTACAGGTGCTTTCCCTGTGGATACTATGTTCAGTATGTGGCGGAAATATTGTAATGATGGCACTTACAGTTTACGCTGTAGCATTTCTGTCAGTGCGTATGCCCTTGGATATGATTTACAAGAATTGCTTGCACAATATCAAGCCTATTTGCGCACGTTTTATCAAAATACAGGTTTGTTTGCAGGCTATATTTTATATGAAACCAAACCCTTGGGTGCACATAATTATTACCATGCTTTTTCCGGAAAAATCCCTGTAACTTTTGAAGAAGAAAAATATTTGGAAGGATACGAGTGGGCAGCATTTCTCTCCAATGATTTGGTGCGGCAATTAACAAATGCACAATTGGAAGAATTGGGAAAATATGCCGACATAGCAAAAGAAAATACAGGTTTGTTTTATCAGACAAAATGTGATATTACAGCGTACGGTCTGGAACAAAAGCGAATTTATGAAAGCATTTTTCGAACAATTTTAAAACCCGGGTTTCATTGTACACCGGCACATCAAATTTATATGGATAAAATACAGTCGGCAAACGGAAAGGCATATTTGTTAAGAAAAAGAACTAACAGATATTTCTGGATGGACCCGCTGTACTGTGTTGGATTTTTATATAAAATAAAACCAGAGAATACGCAGATTCTTTTGTATTATGAAATATTAGAAGAAATTAATTTAATAGATTGAATGGAAACTGTTGTCACAAAGTTGCTTCCGTGATACAATCTTGATTTAAGATAGATATTTTAATTGGAAGATTGGCAAGGAGAACTCAACAATGGGAGAAGAAATTAAGCAGGCAAAGAAACGGATATTCAGCGGAATTCAACCTTCCGGGAATTTAACCATAGGGAATTATTTAGGTGCACTGAGAAATTTCGGCGTTCTTCAGGATGACTATGAATGCCTGTATTGTATTGTGGATTTACATGCTTTGACTGTGCGGCAGGACCCCCAATTATTGCGACAACGTTCTTATTCTGTGCTGGCACTTTATTTGGCAGCAGGGTTGGACCCGGAGAAGAATGTGTTGTTCATTCAGTCTCATGTTAGTGCCCATACAGAGCTTGCCTGGATTTTGAATTGCTTTACCTATATGGGTGAGCTGAGCAGAATGACCCAGTTTAAAGACAAATCAGCCAAACATGCAGATAACATTAATGCGGGTTTATTTGATTATCCCGTATTGATGGCATCTGATATTTTGCTATACCAAGCAGATTTGGTGCCGGTGGGACAGGATCAGAAGCAGCACCTGGAATTATCCAGAGATATTGCAGACCGGTTTAATAAGCTGTATAGCAATACTTTTGTTGTGCCGGAGCCTTATATTCCCAAAGTGGGCAATAAGATTATGAGTTTGCAGGAACCGGAAAAGAAAATGTCCAAATCTGACACCAATGAAAACAATTTTGTACTTATTCTGGACTCTTATGATACTATTATTAAAAAATTCAAACGTGCAGTAACGGATTCGGAAAGGGAAGTGCGCTTTGACCCTGTGAACAAGGCAGGCATCAGCAATCTCATGGGAATTTATTCTTCTGTGACAGGAAAGAACTATGCCGAAATTGAAAAGGAATTTTCGGGTGTAAACTATGGTGAATTTAAGCTGGCAGTAGGGGAATCTGTTGCCAATGAATTGAAACCTATTCAGGAACGGTACAATGCCTTGATTGCGGAAAAAGAGTATTTAAACAGTGTTTTAAAGGATTCTGCCCAAAGAGCGGAATACATGGCGCGCAAGACATTATCTAAGGTGTACCGTAAAGTGGGTTTGGTACCCCGTCAAGTTTAAAAGGATCTAGTCAAGCTACTATGGAGGAAAAGATGGAAAAATTTATGTATCACATTTCATTTGTGGTATTAATAGATACCCGGGAAGGATTACAATGGTTGGATAGTCAGTTTCATGAGATGTGGCAGGATGACCAAATTCAGTGGTTGGTTTTGGATCGAAGTGATGTATCTACCCAGTGGAAGACAGCAACGAATATTCGATATTATAAAATGCCATCAGAAAGTACAGTTGCACAGTGTTATAATGCGATTATAGACGATATTCAGGGCGAATACGTCTGCTTTACCAATCAATATGTCCATTATACAAAAGATTTATGGAAAGGATTTCGAGAAGCTGAAAAAGAATATCCGGCGGAAAATTTGTTTTTGTTCAACTACAGACCTCTTAGAAAAGAAAAGAAATCTAGCCTTTCCCCAAAAAATTATTGTATCCATAAAATAGAATTGTGCCAGACAGAAAAATTATATATGTTTTTGCCGGCTTATTTGATACGAACAGTATGCATCGGCAATGTAAGATTTCAGGATGTCTGTGAAGAAGAATCGGGTACGATTTTTCTCATAAATTTGTGGAAAAAAGAAAACACCATTATATTTCTTGAAAAAAATTTTTGCGAATACAATAAAAAACTATCACGCAAATCCGATCGATATTATGGGTGTGAGAATAAAAAGTTTTACTTGGATTCTTTAAAAGAAAGTTATATGCCATTATTGGATTCCTATTTAAAAAACGGAGAAAAGATTCCGGAATGGCTACAAAGAGTTGTTTATTACCAGCTTTATTTTAAGTATTACTCTAATTTGAATGTTCGTCATAAATTTTTGCTGAACGATGAAGAAATACAAGAATTTTTTGCTGTTTCCAAAGCGTTATTGCAATATGTAAACCCGGAATATATTTTAAACAATGAAGCGCCGGAACAATTTGCACCGCCCTTTTGCTTGAGAAATTTGTTTATTTATCTAAAGTATGATGGGGATACACAGAAGCTGAATCGGTCTTTCTTTTTAAGAAATGGTGTTTTATATTTTCAGCAGTGCGGTTGCGAATATAATTTATCTGCGCATCAGGATTTAAAAGTGATGGCTTTTAATATTCGCAACGGCAAGTTTTGTATCGATATGCGTTATTTTACGCATTTATTGTATGATTATGCTCCGGAAGCTATTTATGCAGTGCTAAATGGGAAAAAGTATAATTGCGTTAAGACAGATGTCTATGCACTGGATAAAGTGTTTGGGGTTTCTATTGAGAAAAGTTATACTTTTTTGGTTGAATTTCCTTTGGAAGACGTGCTGCAAAAGAATACCACTATCCGTTTTTGCCTGGAATTACAAGGAGAGACAGTTAACCTGCCCCTATCTTTTTTTCGTGCGCCGTCTAAATTGAATAATCGGTGTCCGCATTCCTATTGGAGATTGAATGAAACATATACGTTGGTTTATGAATATGAACAACTGCAAGTGAAAGCTTTTACCGACAAAGAACTGAAACAAAGAGAAAAGCAATATGTAAAAGAGGCAATGCAGGCACTTCAAATATTGACAGAACAACCTACCTTACGGAAGGCTTATATTCGTCGCATGAAGTGTTTACGAAAAGCATATATGCAACAAAAGCCTAAGTTTGCAGGACGCAGGATATGGCTGTTCTTTGATAAGCTGTATAAAGCCGGTGACAATGGCGAATATGCTTTTCGGCATGCAGTGACAAGAAATGATGGCATAGAATGTTATTATATTATCAACAAAGATGCACCGGAATACAAAAGATTAAAGAAGGAATTTAAACATCAAATTTTGACATATAATTCCTTTCAATGCCAGTTGTATGCCTTAATGGCTGAGAACATCATCGCAACACATCCTGATATTATTGAATTTTTAGGATTTAATCCTAAAATGACATCTGTGATGAAGGATTTGTTTCAACCCAATCTTATTTGTATTGCACATGGTATTACAATCCAAAAGAATGCGGATTATCAGAACCGTTTGTTTGATAATACCATGTTTTACACCACTAGCTCTAAATATGAAGTAAATCATATTTTACAACCGATTTATGGCTATCGCCCGGATGAAGTAGCATTAACCGGTCTGGCTAGATTTGACGGATTGAAAAATAATGACAAACGGCAAATTTTGATTACCCCCACATGGCGCAGAAATCTGGTGGGAAAAGCCAGCAGAAATTCTACGAGAAAATATGCCGATTCGTTTAAAGAGACAAACTATTATAAAATATACAATCGTTTAATTAATGATGAACGTCTTATTACCTGTGCAAAGAAAACCGGGTATCGGATTATCTTTTTGTTGCATCCTTCTATGAGTGCACAAATAGACGATTATGATAAAAATAATTATGTAGACTTAATCCAAGCAAGCGGGGATATGAGTTATGAAAAAATATTGACGGAATCCAGTTTGATGGTGACGGATTATTCCGGCATTCATTATGATTTCGGTTATATGCGAAAGCCAATTGTATATTATCAACCCAAGGAAGTACCAATGCGTTTTGAAGAGGGCGGTATGAAATTTGCAACCATGGGATTTGGTCCTCTTTGTATAGAGTATGAAGATGCTGTACAACTAATTTGCAAATTTATGGAAAATGAATGTCGCATACCGGAGGAATATAAGAGACGTGCGGATGACTTTTTTGCTTTTGATGATTTTAATAATAGCCAGCGGATTTATGATGCTGTGCTTCAATGGACTGAAGAAAGGAGAAATGCATGGGAAAGGGTAAAATAAAGCCGCTTGCATTAGAGGATATCAGCCGTTATAAAAATGAAATATATGGAGTTAGTATTTTATGGATAATGCTGTTTCATGCAATCGCAATTTTGAAGCTGAATTATACTATGGGATATTCTTTTTTGAAATATTTTAATGCTTTGATAGGTTTGGGCAATATGGGGGTTGAAATTTTTCTTTTTTGCTCCGGTATTTTTTTGTATTTTTCCTATTACAAGCAACCGAATCTTTTGGCTTTTATGAAAAAAAGAATGTCCAGACTGCTTTGTCCTGTTTTTTTGATTACAGGGTGGTATTGGGCTTGGATTTTGATTTTTGAAAAGAAAAATCCGGCGGTTTTTATTACTAAGATGACTACATTGGACTTTTGGCTATCAGGAAATCAACAGATATGGTTTGTGGCATTTATTTTTATTTGTTATCTTTTATATCCGTATGTGCATGCGTATTTATTTGAAAGTAAATTTACCAATGGTTGGATTCGATTGTTTTTCTTGTTAGGCATAACGGCAATTTTGACTTTGGCATTGAAAAATGGTTATCCCGAACTTTATGACAAGTGGGAAATTGCATTGACCAGATTCCCTGTATTTTTTATTGGATGTTTTGTCGGAAAATTTGTATATGAAAAGAAAACAATGCCTTGGTGGACATATATTGTTTGTATCTTATTGAGTGTTTTTACATTATGTATATTGCAAATGAATTTGCTGAGTGGGATTTGGCGGAGATGGTTTTATCTTGTAGGAGGGATTCCGTTGACGATTGTAATTGTATTATTTTTTAATATATTGAAATGGCCTCCTATTCGAACTTTTTTTGCGTTTTTTGGAAAGATTTCGTTAAATCTGTATATATCGCATATTTTAGTGATTTATCTTTATAAACTTACACCATTTTATGCAGATAAAAGACTATTCCATTATCTGATTATTTTGCTAATTAGTATTATTGTGGCATGGTTGGCAGAACTTGCAATTACACGGATTTTCAAACAACGTGTACCATCTAAAACTTGATACTTTCTTATGCGCAGGGTTCTTAATCTG
>CAYMRI010000119.1:0-5904 GCA_964392835.1 uncultured Eubacteriales bacterium | reverse complement strand
GGAATCCGGTATCGATGTGGCTGGGAAAGAGTGTGTTGTGGTAGGTAGAAGTAATATTGTGGGAAAACCCCAATGCATGTTGCTGTTGGCACAAAATGGGACAGTAACTGTTTGCCATTCTAAAACACAGAATTTGAAGGAAGTTTGCAAGCGTGCGGATATTTTGGTGGTTGCTATTGGCAAGGCAAAGTTTATCGATGCTTCTTACATCAAAGAGGGAGCGGTGGTCATTGATGTAGGTATGAATCGGGATGAAAACGGAAAACTTTGCGGCGATGTGGATTTTGAATCCGCAAAAGAGGTGGCAGGTGCCATTACACCGGTTCCGGGTGGCGTAGGACCTATGACCATTGCCATGCTTATGAGAAATACTGCCATGGCGGCAAAAGTTGCCAAAGAGAAATGAAGTATGCTAAAATGATATGTCAATAAGAAATCCGAGGTGATAGACATGAAAGTAATTTTAACGGAAGATGTAAAAGGACAAGGAAAGAAAGGCCAAATGATAGAGGTCAGCGATGGCTACGGCAGAAATTTTCTGCTGGCAAAAGGACTGGCAGTAGAGGCCAATGCATCTAACGTAAATGTGATGAAAACAAAACAGGCAGCAGAAGCTGCCAGAAAAGCAAAGGAATTGGCAGAAGCGAAAGCATTGGCAACGGAGCTTGCAAAAGTGAATTTGACCATTCGGGTAAAGGCCGGGGAAAACGGAAAACTGTTTGGTGCCGTATCTACCAAGGATATTGCAGACGAGTTAAAAAAGCAATACAAATATGATGTGGATAAGAAAAAACTGGTTTTGCGTGAAATGATTAAGTCTTTAGGTACTTATGAAGTACAGGCGAAACTATACAGCGAAGTATCTGCAAAATTTAATGTAATTGTAGCTGAGGCATAAAATGGAAGAAACGAAATCGGTAAGAAAACCGCCACAGAATATTGATGCTGAGAAAAACGTGTTAGGAGCCATGTTAATTGACCCCTCGGCGGTGCCTACAGTTTTCAGCAAACTGAAAAGCGAAGATTTTTACATGAAAGATCATGTGGAAATTTTTGAGGCAATCGGCGATTTGATGGAACATGCAAAACCCATTGATGCCATTACTGTTTGTGACCGCTTAAATGAACGTGGCACGCTGGAACGATGCGGTGGTTTGCCTTATGTGGCATCTTTGGCAGAAGATGTGGTTACCTCTGCTAATGTAAATTACTATGCAGATATTGTGGCTGAGAAATCCACCATGCGAAAGCTCATTCGTGCCTCCGGCACCATTGCGGAAAAGGCATTTGATTCCGCTACAGAAGTAACGGAAGCGTTGGCGTTGGCAGAAGACCAGATTTTTAATATTTCCAAAAGCCGAAATATCAGCGGTTTTGTGCCGGTAAAAGATATTTTGCCGGATGTGTTTCAAACCCTGGAAAATGTATATAAGAATAAAGGACAAACCGCAGGCATTCCTTCCGGCTTTATTGATTTGGATAGAACCCTGTCCGGCTTAAATAAGTCCAACTTAATTTTGGTGGCTGCAAGACCGGGTATGGGTAAGACCTCTTTCATGTTGAATATTGCCCAGCATCTTGCGGTGAAACAAAAGATTCCTGTGGCATTTTTTACATTGGAAATGACCAAAGAGGAATTGACCACCAAAGTTTTGAGCAGTATTGCTATGGTGGAAAACAATAAAATCAGAAGCGGCGAAATCGGCGATGATGAATGGGGTCGTTTGGCGGAAGCGTTGGGAGAGCTGAGCAGTGCGCCGCTTTATATTGATGATACACCCAACGTGACCATTACGGATATTCGTTCCAAGTGTAAAAAGTTGTATTTGGAAAAGGGTATTGGTGCAGTATTTATCGACTATTTGCAGATTATGGAAAGCGGCGGCAAGGTGGAAAGCAGACAAAATGAAATTTCTGCCATTTCCCGTTCTTTGAAGATTTTGGCAAAAGAATTGGATGTACCTGTGATTACCGGTTCCCAGCTGAACAGAAATGCGGACACCAGAGAAGGACATAGACCTATGCTGGCAGACTTGCGTGAATCCGGCGCCATTGAACAGGATGCAGATATCGTATTGCTTTTGTTCCGGGATGACTACTATACCAAGGAAGAGTCCCAAAAGAAAAATATTGCAGAAGTCATTATTGCCAAGAACCGTCACGGTGAAAATAAGACAGTCGAGCTTTTGTGGCAACCGGAATATACCAGTTTCCGCAATTTGGCAAAATAGTGTTTCATGTAGAAAGATAGAGGAGCTCATATGCTGCAGAAAATCGCAGATACCATTGCAGCGCATCACATGTTAGAAAATTGTTGTAACCTGATAGTAGGCATCTCCGGAGGCGCAGATTCCGTTTGCTTACTATCTGTTCTTTCTGCCTATGTGGAACAAAGAAATTTGCCTATCAAGTTAATTGCTGCCCATGTAAATCATGGTTTGCGAGGAGAGGCGGCAGATGCAGATGAGGCACAAGTGGTGCAACTATGCAAGCAGTGGAAAATTCCCCTACATGTACAACATTGTAATGTGGATTTGCTGGCCAAAGAGCAGGGTATTAGTGTGGAAATGGCAGGAAGAAATGTCCGGTATGCTTTTTTTCAAGAGCTGGCAGATTCTTTGCCGGATTGTAAAATTGCGGTGGCCCACAATCGGGAGGACAGAGCAGAAACCATTTTGTGGAATGTGATTCGGGGAACAGGACTAGATGGCTTAAAAGGAATTCCTTATGTGCGGGACAATGTGATTCGACCGTTGTTGGATGTATCCAAAGAGGAAATTCGCGACTATTGTAAAGCATATCATCTGCCTGTCTGTGAAGATGCCAGCAATTGGGAAACGGTTTACAGCAGAAATAAAATTCGCCTGGAACTGATTCCCTATATGAATGAGAAATTTCAGACGGATATCACGGAAAAAATTCTTCGGCTTAGTGACAATGTACTGCCGGATGAGGCGTTTTTGCAAGAAAAAACAGAAGAAGCATGGAAGATTTGTACGAAAGAGGATGGCAGTGTCGATGTGAAAAAATTACTACGGCAGCATCCGGCGATTCAAACCAGAATTTTGCAACGGCTTTGCGGGCATCAGTTGGAACAGGTACATTTGCAGGCTTTGCTGCATTTTATAAAGCAGGAAACTACCGGGAAGCAGCTTTCTTTGCCGGGTGGCATAGAGGCTGTACTGGAATATGACAATTTGTTTTTCAAAAAGGGAACAGGGAAAGCAGGACCGCAACCGGGAATGCAAGTGCATTGGGAAATTGTGCCCGCCACCGGAAAGGTGCCTGTTATTTCCAACAAAGGTTTGATGCAGGTATATGATTATGACTTGCTTTTGGAACAATGCCAGGGGAAGCCTGAGGAGCTTTGCATAAGGACAAGGCAGGCGGGAGATGTCATCCGGCCGTTTCAAGGGAATGGTAGCAAGACGTTGAAGAAATTTTTTATTGACCAAAAGATTCCCAAAGCTATCCGGGATACGGTTCCGATCCTTGCGATTGGGTCGGAGGTGCTTTGGATTGCGGGGTATCGCCGGTGTGACAGATTTTTACCGTCAGAAAATACAAAACGTTATTATAAAATTTGGGTGGAGTTTATTTAAAGTTATTTCATAAAGAAACCATATTTTATTTATAATTGGTTTTTAAAATGTATGAAGGAAGACTATACTTTATATGTCAATATAAAAAGTTACAAAAATTAATGTGCTAAAGCTGGAATTATGTGGTATACTATAAAAGTTGCATGTAAAAGTATGCATTTACATGCCAATGCATTCTGAGAGGTGAGTTATGAAAATAGGTAAAAGTTTTACATTTTATATTGTACTTTCCCTGGTGGCAATTTTATTGCTTTCTTTACTAACAGGACAAGGCAGCAGTAATGATTTAACTTATAGTTCCTTTGTTGCAATGCTGGATACGGAAAATCCGGCAGATTGTCCCATTGCCAGTGTAGAACTCAAGGAAGGGACTGCTGTTGTAAAGCTGAAAGCAGATTATGGGGAGTTTAAAAAGGATCGTGAATACAAGATGTATTATGATTCTACCGACAGCATTCATAGATTACTGGATACTTTTAAACAGGCACAATTGGATGCGGGTGTGAAGGACAGTGACGGAATTCAATATAAAATTGTAACCACTTCTACTTTTTTGGTTCTTTTAATTAATTTTCTGCCGTTCCTGCTTGTAATTGCCGGTGTTGTTCTTGTTTGGTATTTTATGATGAACCAAACCAATAACAGTAACAACAAGGCAATGAGTTTTGGCAAAAGCCGTGCTAAGTTGGCAACGGATTCCAAGCGTAAGGTAACCTTCCAAGATGTGGCCGGTGCTGCTGAAGAAAAGGAAGAATTGGTGGAATTGGTGGAATTTTTGAAGGACCCCGGAAAATATTCTGCACTGGGTGCCAGAATTCCCAAAGGCGTTTTATTAGTAGGCCCTCCGGGAACCGGTAAGACATTGCTTGCTCGTGCAGTAGCAGGGGAAGCAGGTGTACCCTTTTTCACTATCAGTGGTTCTGACTTTGTGGAAATGTATGTAGGTGTAGGTGCTTCCCGTGTCAGAGACTTATTCATGCAGGCAAAGCGAAATGCACCGTGTATTGTTTTTATCGATGAAATTGATGCTGTAGGACGGCATAGAGGTGCAGGTTTGGGCGGCGGCCACGATGAAAGAGAGCAGACATTGAACCAGTTGCTGGTAGAAATGGACGGTTTCCAAATGAATGATGGTGTCATCATTATTGCCGCTACCAACAGAAAAGATATTTTGGACCCGGCATTGCTGAGACCGGGACGGTTTGACAGACAGGTATATGTAAATTTACCGGATGTGAAAGAAAGAGAAGCTATTTTGAAGGTGCATGCACGAAATAAACCGTTGACAGATGAAGTGCACTTAGATGAAATTGCAAAGACAACGCCTGGTTTTTCCGGTGCAGATTTGGAAAATCTGTTAAATGAATCTGCCTTGATTGCAGCACGGAAAGGGAAAAAGACCATTAACATGGATGACGTGAAGGAAGCAACTTTCAAAGTCATTATGGGTCCGGAAAAGAAGAGCAAGGTCATTTCCGATAAGGATAAGAAATGGACTGCTTACCACGAAGCAGGGCATGCTTTGGCAGTACGGTTTAAGTCTACTGTAAATAAAGTGGACAGAGTTTCTATTATACCGGCAGGAAGCGCCGGGGGATATACCTCCTACCGTCCGGATGAGGACAGTCCGTACAGAAACAAGACGGAAATGTTGCAGTCCATTGTAGTTGCCTTGGGCGGAAAAGCAGCGGAAGAGCTGGTATTCAATGATTGCTCCAACGGCACTGTCAGTGATTTGAATCATGCAAACAAAGTAGCCAGAAATATGGTAACGAAATTGGGCATGAGCACAAAAGTGGGAAATGTGATTTTGACCGATGAGAATGATTCGGTATTTGTAGGCTTGGAATATGGTCATTCCAAAAATTACAGTGAAGATTTGAAGTCTGATGTAGATGCAGAAGTAAAGGAAATTTTAGATACCTGTTATGCAGACTGTCGTGCCTTGTTAGAAGAGCATATTGACTTGTTACACCGCGTGGCTGAAATTCTGGTAATGAAAGAACGCATTGAGGGTGACGAGTTTGAAGCGATTATTGATGGCACCTGGGAGGAAAAGTTTGGTCCTGATGCCCAAAAGCCGGAAGAAAAGGAACCTGTTGCGGAAGTACAACCGGAAACAGAAGTGAAAGAGTCTGATGGAGAAGTGGGACATTAATAGATAAAAATATATAATTGGAGAAGAAACATATGAGAAAATTTTTTACTTCAGAGTCGGTAACAGAGGGACATCCCGATAAACTCTGTGATCAGATTTCAGATGCAGTATTAGATGCGTTAATTGCACAGGATCCCTATTCCA
>CAYMRI010000118.1:0-5995 GCA_964392835.1 uncultured Eubacteriales bacterium | reverse complement strand
TACACACAGTACAATGCATACGGTGCATGCTTTTTGCTTCCATCATATTCTTCATAGTGCAAACCATCTGCATTGGCAATGGCACTTTGAATCAATTTTTTCGTCAGGTCCGGAACATCATCCGGCGGTGTACTGTTTACAGCCACGATAAAAGAGAAGAACCCAGCGGGAATGATGGTTATGGCAATGAAAAACGCCAAAGGAAAATGACAACTGCAGCAACTGCACCATAACAAAATCCCCCTATATTTTTCTCAACCTCGCTTTTCCATTTATTATATATCCCCCGGCCGGAAGCGTACAACATTGGAAAAATTATGTATTATTTCACTTTTTACTTGTTTTAACTCCTCTTGATGTTTTTGATAGTCCATTTTTGTCAGCTCCTAGCAACATATCTCCAATTATCTTTTTTCAGAAAATTCCCAAAATCATTCATGGCTATTGTTAAATTTCAGCTCACTTTAGTTGTTGCTCAATTTCTTCAATACTTGGTAAAGTGCCTCTAAAATCAGCTGGGTACAATTTTGAAAGTTCATACTCCGAAATCCCAATCGGCTGACTGGCTGATTCTAACGCATATTGTGCCAATACATTATCTTTTTCTTTGCATATCAAAAGACCAACTGTTGGATTATCGCCTTCCTGCTTTAATATGTGATTTATTGCTGCCACATATGTCCCTAACTGTCCTATATTTTCAGATTCAAACTTATCCACCTTTACTTCAATAACAACATAGCAATGTAAATTGACGTTATAAAAAAGCAGATCGATAAACTTTTCTGTATTTCCAATCATTAAACGATACTCTCTGCCCACAAAGGCAAATCCCGTTCCAAGTTCTAAAAGGAATTTTACAATATTATTTTCTAGTGCGTCTTTAAGTTCTTTTTCATTATAACCTTCTCGCATGGACAAAAAATCAAAATTATAGGGATCTTTCGTAATCTCCTGCGCCAAATCACCTTGAGGTTCAGGAAGGCTTTTATCGAAATTAGTAATCGCTTTCCCTTGTCTCTCATACAAATCAGTAGTCAACCAATTTAGCAATACAGCACGCGACCAATTATTTTCAAGTGTTTTTTCAACATAAAACAATGCTTTTTCTACATCATTTTTACATTTATCCATGATATATCTATGATGTCCCCATGGAATCGAACATAATTTCCCCACAAGTTGTGGGGAAACTTCATCTGCAACATTCTCCACAACCTGTGGGAATTTTGAATACAGCAAATAAAATCTTCTCATATAGTCCAGATTAGTTTCTGAAAAGCCTTTAGAATCAGGCAATCGGTCTTTTAAATCTAAACTTAAGTTTTTAAGCAAACCATTTCCCCATGTTCCTTCTGCATTCATTTCAACAATATCTTTTCCTAAAGACCAATAAAACAGAAGCATTTCTTGATTCACTTTTGTAGCAGCCTTTATTTGCATTTTACGAAAGCGGCTACTTAAGCCTTCTATCCATGCAGCATAATTTTTATCTACTTTTATTAATTGGCTCATCATACCACCTTCATTCATATCAATTCTAAATTTATTTTGGCAAACCGGTTTCTAAATAACATTTGTACTGCTGCTATTATACCAATTCTCCCGATACTCGACAATTATTTCCCAATATTGGGAAATCCTCCGCTTTTCTTCTACCAAACCACATTTCGTCTTATACATTCTATCAGCATCTTCCTTTATTTTCTTGAATTTTCATATTTCCATCACCGCATCAAAGCAAAGCTTTAATGCATCTGCAAAAGAATCTTCGCCCCATAACCAATCAGCCAATCCAGTAATTGAACAGCCGGAGCAGCGCCAACCGGTGCCTGACACAAACAAATTTCTTCATCTTTATAGTTTGTCACATAAATAGGATAAAGTTTTGTGGCAGACACAAAAGTTCCCACTTGCTTACACTGATTATTCTTGGCATAGTTGTCAATATGTTCTCCGAGAAATGCAAAAACAGCCTTCTTAGGAAGTTTTAATCCAAGATGTTCGTGATTTGGCATAATCACAGCACTTTTGTCCGTATCATATTCTAAAATCGGTATTTCATTTTTTACAATGCTCATAAGCATATCCTTCCTGGAACATATTAATCTTATTATATATCTTCTGTATAACAAGAAACAAGCCCTATGTTCTTTCGAAACATTGCACCTACCCGACCCACATTTTAACACGAGATACAACGGGCCTCGGTCGGCAACTTATGAGATACAACAAAAAGGTGGTCTAAATCTACTGAGATACGACTTGAACTGACCGCACCCCAGTTTTACGGCTAATCAATCCAATATTCTTCCATCCGTAGAAATGGTAACCACCTGCCAGGGAAGGAATTTACCGCTTGCCTGCAAAGCCCGCTTGGCTGCATTTTCGATACCACCGCAGCACGGCACCTCCATGCGAACAATTTTTACACTCTTAATATTATTATTTGCAATAATGGCGGTCAGCTTTTCTGCATAATCTCCCTCATCCAATTTGGGGCAACCAATCAAAGTAATGTGATTGCGAATAAATTCGTTGTGAAAATTGCCATAGGCGTAGGCAGTACAATCTGCCGCAATGAGCAAATTGGCATTTTCAAAATACGGTGCATTCACCGGCACAAGCTTAATCTGGCACGGCCACTGGGCAAGCTGGCTGGTCACAGGGGTTGCTGTTTCTATTGTTGCCGCCGCTGTTTCCTCAGAACGCTTCAAAGTTTTGGATTGGGACCCGGGACAGCCGCAAGGCAGCTTCACACCAATTTTTTGCATTTTTGCCTGGCGAACCGCCTCCTCGTTATAAGCAGGGGCCTCCCGCTCTTCAAAAGAGATGGCATTGGTAGGACATGCCGGAAGACAATCCCCCAGCCCGTCACAATAATCCTCACGGGTCAAAGTTGCTTTCCCGTTTATCATCTCAATGGCACCTTCGTGGCAGGCTGCCGCACAAGCGCCACAACCATTACATTTTTCCTCTGCAATTCTAATTATTTTTCGTATCATAATTTTCCTCCTTTTTTAAAAACACTTTCCGCTTCTGCAATCCTCTGCTGTTCCGCCCCGGTAGCACAATTCATTAGGGCACTGATTGTTTTGGGCAAAGCCCACAAGATTTTTCACCGTAGTCTCTGCAATGTTGGACAACGCTTCCTCCGTCAAAAACGCCTGATGGGAGGTAACAATCACATTGGGCATGGAAATCAGTCGGGCCAGGGTATCATCTTCCATGATGTGGCCGGAGTTGTCCTCGAAAAACAAATCCGCTTCTTCCTCATACACATCCAGGCAGGCTGCCCCTACTTTACGAGACTTAATGCCTTCCAATAAGGCTTCTGCATCCACCAGCGCACCACGGGAGGTATTTAAAATCACAACGCCCCGTTTACATTTTTCCAAAGACGCCGCATCTATGGTATGGTAGGTTTCCTCCGTCAAAGGGCAATGCAAGGAAATAATGTCACTGCCTGCAAACAATTCATCCAGGGTTACATATTTTACCGTCTCCCCGTCTGCCAGGTCCTGGGCAGGAAATCTATCGTAAGCCAGAACGTTCATGCCAAAGCCGCGGCAAATCTGAATAAATGCCCGGCCGATACGACCTGTTCCTATGACGCCAACCGTTTTTCCATGCAAATCAAACCCTTTCAACCCTACCAGACTGAAATTAAAATCCCTGGTACGGAGATACGCTTTGTGAATTCGCCGAATGGAAGTCAAAAGCAACGCCATGGTATGCTCTGCCACCGCATAAGGGGAATAAGCCGGCACACGCAACACATGAATCCTTCCATAGGCATATTTCATATCCACATTGTTAAAGCCGGCGCACCGCAGGGCTACAATTTGTACCCCCATTTCACACAGCCGGTCAATGACCGCCGCATTCACCGTATCATTTACAAACACACAAACGCCGTCAAATCCTCGTGCCAACTCTACTGTATCTTCATTTAGTTTGGTTTCAAAATATTGAAAGGTAACGCCCTGCTCTCCACCGTATTTTTCAAAAGACGGCTTATCATATGGCTTCGTATCGAAAAAAGCAATTCTCATAACAAACACCTCCTTGTCTTTCTGGGTATATTATCGTATAATCAGGGCAATAATTCTGTTGAAATTTCAACAAACGAGGAGAAAAAATGAAGAAATATTTTGAAATTTTGAGAAATTGTTCCCTGTTTCACCAAATCAGCGATGAAGATTTGATTCCTTTGCTTGGTTGCCTAAAGGCCCAGGTAAAAACATATGATAAGAAGGAAACCATTTTGGCCGAAGGAGATCCGGCAAACTATATCGGCATCGTGCTATCCGGTTCTGTCCAAGGTGTTCGGGTGGATTATTACGGCAACAGAAGCATCGTTTTTCATGTAGAACCATCGGAAGTGTTTGCAGAAGCTTTTGCTTGTGCCGGGCTATTGGAGACGCCCATATCCGTTATTGCCAACGAGCCTTGCGAAGTCATGCTCATTGACTGTCATTGTGCGTTACACGCCTGCGCCAAACCCTGCGGTTTTCACCAGCAGGTGATTTTTAATCTAATGAAGGATTTGGCCACCAAAAACATTTTATTTCACCAAAAAATTGAAATTAATGCCAAGCGTTCTACCCGGGAAAAACTCATGACGTACCTGATGTTCCAGGCCAAGAAGACGAACAGCAATCGCTTTGAGATTCCTTTTGACCGCCAGGCGCTTGCGGACTACCTGGGTGTGGAGCGCAGCGGTCTGTCTGCAGAAATCAGCAAGTTGCAAAAAGAAGGTGTTTTAAAAAGCCATCGGAAGCTGTTTGAGTTGTTGTGAATATATTCACCTACCGTAAAACCGCAAAGGATACTGAACACCCGCTGAAAATGATAGCTGGATGAAAAACTTTGCGCCGCAACTATATCGTAATCAATCTCCTCTGTCAGGTGCCCTTTGATATAGTCAATGGCTTTTTGCATTCCCATAATCCAATCCATAAAGTCCCTCCTTGTCTACCTATATTTTATCAAAGGCAGAACGTTTTTCCCGATATTCTGTGCTGGGAGTAATCGGGTAATTATTTATATTCAGTCGTATTTTTCACCTTTTTAAAAAACACTTTAAGTTTTTAAGAGCATATGAACAACTCTTTTATGTATATCACATCGCAGGCAAAGTGGCCTGTTTCCCCCAACGGGGAGTCAATTCGTTCAAAGCCGTACTTTTCATAGAACTTCTGGGCCGCAATCATATTGGGCAAGGTTTCCAAATAACACTTTGCATAGTATTGGGAAGCATATTCCAAAGCTTGTTGCATGAGCTTATGGGCAATTCCCGTGCCTCTTGCTTGTGGCAGGCAATACATTTTTTGCAGTTCGCACACGCCTTCTGCTCCTTCCAAATCGCCAATGCCGGTGCCACCCACAATTCTTCCTGTCTCGTCTTCCGCCACCCAGTATGTATTTCCTTCGGTGTTATAAATCTCGGAAAAACGCCCCAAGTTAGGGTCTGCCCAGGCGGTCCCTTCGTGATTTGCGCCAAACTCAATTAAGCAGGTCCGAATAACCCGTTCGATAGCCTTGTTATCTTTTGGTTCGATTGTTCTGATTGTGTAGTTCATAGTTCCATTACCACTCTGCAGGGCAGGCCTGTTATCCCGCTATAGTTTATAGGGTATGTATGTGCAATGACAGGGCCATCTGCATCCACAACCATTTTTAAATTACACAAATTTTCAATAACAAAAACGCCTCTATCAACACAGTATTGGTCTATAGGAGTGTGTTCTTTTCCCCGCCGAATGCCGGCAAAGTCAACGCCAATAATGGAAATATTCTTTTTCAAAAGTGCTTCAATCAGCTCATTGGAAAGTTGCGGATGCTCTTTGAAATATCTCTGTGTGCCGTACGCCTCTGTTTCAATGAAACCTGTATAAAATGCAACGAACATATCGGCAGTAACCCTGTCCAATTCTATGTCGGCTACGTCGATATCTCTATTTTTCACATTGGATACATCAAACACAATGGC
>CAYMRI010000117.1:0-6016 GCA_964392835.1 uncultured Eubacteriales bacterium | reverse complement strand
GTGGTGGTAGCAAATTGAACGAAACGGCTCGCAGTTACAAAACGCTTGCAATAGAAACTGATTCGATAGAGGGATTTACATTTGTTTGGTTTACAGATGGTAAAGGGTGGATAAGTGCAAGGAATAATTTGGAAGAAACCTTTGATGCTATGGAACATATTTACAATATAAAAGATTTAGAGGATGATATAATTAATAAAATAATAATTTGAGGTATGATGGATGTCAAATAAAATATTCAAATATAATGTAAATTTAGTTCCTTTAAGTATTGAAAATTAGGAACAAAATGCGTTTAGGAATGAACTAAATAATATACCATACTTGCTATATTATGATTATGATGAAGAACAAGCATTATTGTTAATTAAAGGACTTTATAATGTTTGCTGTGGTGCAGAACCTGATGATGTTATTGAACGGTTACGGCTAAGAGATACTGTTGGAATTCCAGTCGAAACTATTTTGAAAGTATATAAATGGATTTGGGGACAAGAGGATTGCAATTATCCTACTAAAGAAGGTAGATGGCTTTCAAAGAAAGCTTTGCTAGATAGATTTTGCATAGATATTGAGGACTTTGAATGATGGAGAAGAAAATTAGAAAATGGGAACCTGAAGACTTTGAACTGGAAATGACTACACACTGGTCTTTTCCAAAACGTGGAGATTGGGCTACGCATGATGCCAAATGGCGTGGTAATTGGTCGCCTTATATACCTCGTAATATTTTGCTTCGCTATTCTAACGAAAATGATTTAGTACTTGACCAGTTTGCTGGTGGTGGAACTACTCTTGTAGAAGCAAAACTCCTAAATCGTAATATTATAGGCGTTGATGTTAATGATGTGGCACTTGAACGGTGCAAAGATAAAATAGCATTTGAATATCAAGGTGCAGAAGGTAAAGTATCTCTGTATAAAGCTGATGCGAGAAATCTCGATTTTATATCAGATAATAGCATAGATCTTATTTGTACCCATCCGCCTTATGCGAATATTATCCAATATAGTGAAGATATTCCGGAAGATTTATCTTTGTTAAAAGTTAAAGACTTTTTAGAAGAAATGAAAAAAGTAGCATCTGAGAGTTATAGGGTTTTAAAAAAGGATAAGTTTTGTGCAATTCTTATGGGGGATACCCGTCAAAAAGGGAATATGATACCAATGTCCTTTGATGTTATGCGTATTTTTGAAGATGCAGGATTTAAACTGAAAGAACTTATTATTAAAGAACAACATAACTGCAAAGCTACAGGATATTGGAAGACCAATAGCGTAAAATACAATTTCCTGTTAATCGCACATGAGTATTTATTTGTTTTTAAGAAGTAACCAAGGAGCCATATTATGAACAAAAAACTTTCACCGCGTTTTTGGTGCGCATTAACCATATTTAGTTTAATGGGACAAGTTGCCTGGGTAGTAGAAAATATGTACTTTAACGTGTTTATCTACAAAATGTTCAATGCCTCTGCGGCGGATATTTCCAATATGGTGGCGGCATCTGCCGTTACAGCAACCCTGACTACCGTGTTTATGGGAGCGTTGTCTGACAAAATCGGAAAACGAAAACTGTTTATTTGCTCCGGTTACATTTTATGGGGGATTTCTATCTTCAGTTTTAGGTTACCTATGATTATTTCAGCAGCAACCATCGGTATTTCTCTAACCATTATTCTGGACTGTGTAATGACCTTCTTTGGTTCCACCGCCAATGATGCGGCTTTCAATGCATGGCTGACAGATTCTACAGATAACAGCAACCGCGGTGCGGCAGAAGGGATTAACTCCATGATGCCTTTGGTAGCAATTTTAGTGGTATTCGGTGGATTTATGTTTTTTGATTTATCCCTGCCGGAAAGCTGGACCTGGATCTTTACCATTATCGGAATTTTAGTGTTTGTCATTGGTATTTTAGGCTTTTTCCTCATCAAAGAACCAAACATAAAGCCGACCACAGAGCCATACTGGAAAAGCATTTTTTTCGGTTTTCGGCCGTCAACCATCAAACAAAATACGACATTATATGTATCTTTGGCGGCTTTTATCATTTTCAATATTTCCATTCAGATTTTCATGCCGTATTTGATTATCTATTACGAAGTATCCTTAGGGCTTACCGACTATGTATTCATTATGGCACCGGCCATTATCATTGCGGCCATTGTAACGGCGTTTTGGGGAAAAATGTATGATAAAAAGGGGGTTCTCTTTTCCGGCATTCTGGCAGTTGTCGCTTTAATGCTGGGATATATTATATTGTTCTTGTGCAAGAGCACAGCCCTTGTGTTTGTGGGTTCTTTGCTGATGATGAGCGGCTATTTGGCCGGTATGGCGGTGTTCGGTGCCACCATACGGGATTATACCCCAGCTGGAAAAGCGGGCATGCTGCAAGGGGTGCGTATTTTTTCACAGGTACTGTTACCCGGTGTTATCGGGCCATATATTGGAAAAATGGTGTTGGCAAATGCAGACACTATTCTCAATAACGACGGTACCACATCTTTTAAGCCAAATGAGAATATCTTTTTAGCGGCATTGGTGGTATTGGTGTTGATTTTGCCGTTTTTCCTGTGGATTCGGAAAAATAAAAAACCTCGCACGGTTATTTTGACAACCCCTTTTGAAGCAGAATTGAAAAAAACTGAAATTCCATTTGCAGAATATCCACGCCCACAAATGAAGCGAGATTCCTATTTGTGTCTCAATGGGGATTGGGATTTCACAATCAAAGGGAAAAAAGGTACAAAATTTGATGACAAGATTACAGTACCGTTTCCGCCGGAAAGCAAGATTTCCGGTGTCATGCAGGAAATTGGAAAGCATGACCAAATGATTTACAGCAGAATCTTTACACTGCCGGAAGGTTTTGTGAAAGAGAAAGTGTTCTTGCACTTTGGTGCAGTGGACCAGTATGCGGAAGTGTTTGTAAATGGTCAGTCTGTTGGAACCCACGCAGATGGGTATTTGCCGTTTTCTTTTGATATTACGCCATATTTACGAGATGGCAACAACACATTGACTGTAGAAGCAAAAGACCCACTGAATTTAGAGTTGTCCTATGGAAAACAAACCAACAAACGAGGCGGCATGTGGTATACCAAAGTCAGCGGTATTTGGCAGACGGTTTGGTTGGAAAGTGTGCCGAAAAACCATATAGAAACTTTAAAAATAACCCCGGCATTGGATAAGGTATCCATTGCGGTGCAGGGGGGAGCAGCAGAGAAGACTTTGCGGTTACAAACACCGGAAGGGGAGAAAACTTACGCGTTTACCGGAGATTCTGTAGAGATAACCATAGAGAATCCACATCTTTGGAGCCCGGAAAGCCCATATTTGTATGATTTTTCCTTGACTTCCGGTGAAGATGAAGTAAGTTCCTATTTTGCGCTGCGTACGGTAACCATCAAGGATTTTGAAGGCGTGTCCCGCATCTGTCTCAATGGAAAACCATACTTCTTCCACGGACTTTTGGACCAAGGATATTTTAGCGATGGCATTTTTCTACCGGGTACGGAGGAAGGTTTTAAAAACGACATTTTGCAAATGAAAGCCTGCGGTTTTAATATGTTGCGGAAGCATATTAAACTGGAACCGGATTTGTTTTACTATTATTGTGATAAATATGGTATGGTTGTTTTTCAAGATATGATTAACAGCGGGAAATATGGGTTCTTGGTAGATACGGCTCTGCCTACTATCGGACTAAAAAGAGGGATTACACATAAGGCCGCCAAAGGACGAAAAGAGGCCTTTTATCGGTCGGCAGAAGGCATCATAAAAGAACTCTATAATCATCCTTGCGTTTGTTATTACACCATTTTTAACGAAGGATGGGGACAATTTGAGGCAGACCAATGTTATACGAATATAAAAGCAATGGATACCACTCGTATTTTTGATACCACATCCGGTTGGTTCCAAGAGCAGTTAAGTGATGTAGATAGTGAGCATATCTATTTTAAACCGGTGCAATTAAAGATTCGGCAGGGAAGACCTATGGTGTTGTCAGAATTCGGTGGTTATTCCTGTAAAATAGAAAACCATGCTTTTAATTTGGACAAGACTTATGGCTATCGGTATTTTTCAAAGAGAGAAGAGTTTGAAAAATCTTTGGTAGAACTTTATGAAAAGGAAATTTTGCCATTGATTCCGAAAGGACTTTGTGCAGCGGTATTGACACAGGTCAGCGATGTGGAAGATGAGACCAACGGGCTTTTGACCTATGACCGGCAGGTGCTGAAGGTGAATCCGGAAGTGATGAAGGGATTGGCGGAAAGGATAAAGCTATGAATGACGAAAAAGATGTTGCCCGGTTATTAAAACCCAGAAAACGAAGTATTTTACATGTAATTTTCGGCCGTACAGCAATTCTTACATTGCTGGTACTTTTGCAGGGATTTTATCTATTGATGATGTTTTGGCGGTTACAACAGTTTAGCCCTTATTTTTTCGGTGGTGGAATTTTAGTATCTGCTGTTATGCTAATTTTTGTGCTGAATTCCAGGGAAAATCCTGCTGCAAAGTTATCCTGGTGTGTTGTGATTGCGTTGGCGCCAATCTTTGGAACCTGTCTTTATATTTATTCTAATATCGAAATCGGTCGTCGTGCAGAACAAAAGATTTTGCAAAAGATAGAGAAGGAAAGTCGAGTTTATTTGCCGAAACAGGACGCACTGATGGCACACCTGCAAAGGGAGGAGCCGGAGTTGTACAGCTTTGCAAGATACATGAGTAATCACCATTTTCCTGTTTACGAGAATACCAAAGTAACTTATTTCCCCCAGGGAGAAGATAAACTGGAAGAAGTGTTGCGTCAGTTGAAAAAGGCAGAAAAATTTATTTTTCTGGAGTACTTTATTGTGGAAGAAGGGGATATGTGGGGAAGGATACTACATATTCTGCTGGAAAAAGCCAAGGCAGGGGTGGAGGTTCGCCTGCTTTACGATGGCACCTGTGCGTTTAACACCTTGCCCAACAATTATCCTAAGAAACTACGAGCACATGGGATTCAGTGTAAAATGTTTGCGCCTGTAACGCCTTTTATGTCTACCCATTACAATTTCCGGGACCACCGAAAAATTCTTGTCATTGATGGACATACCGGATTTACCGGCGGTATTAATTTGGCGGATGAATATATTAATCGCAAGGAAAAACATGGTCACTGGAAGGATACTGCTGTGATGTTGCAGGGCGACGCAGTATATGGGTTGACTCATTTATTTTTGCAAATGTGGAATGCAACGGAAAAGAAGTGGGCGTATGCACCTTATTTAGAAAAGCCGGCAGGGGAAACTGCACCCGGCTATGTCATTCCCTATGGAGACAGTCCGTTAAACAATGAAAAAATAGGGGAAATGGTGTATTTGGACATGATTAACACCGCCCGAGATTATGTATATATCATGTCACCTTATTTGATTTTAGACAATGAAATGGTGACGGCTTTGACTTTTGCGGCTAAGCGTGGTGTGGATGTGAAGTTGATTTTACCGCATATTCCGGATAAAAAATATGTTTATGTTCTGGCAAAAAGTCACTATCGAGAACTAACCGAGGCAGGGATAAACATTTATGAATACACACCTGGTTTTGTCCATGCAAAAGTGTTTCTCAGTGACCACAAGAAGGCAGTCGTTGGAACAATCAATCTGGATTATCGAAGCTTGTATCTACATTTTGAGTGTGCAGCTTATTTGTACAAAGTACCTGCCATAACAGATATTTTTCAAGATTTCCAAAATACGCTGGAAAAATGTCAGCAAATTACACCGAAAATGGCAAAGAAGATTGGTTTGGGAACGCGGTTGGCCGGAGCGGTGTTAAAAGTGATTTCACCTCTGATGTAATAACATTTTGCCCTTTGGAGCGACCAAGAAATTGACTTCCATCATAAAAATTGTTATATTGAATATATATTATATCAATTGCAAATGGAGGTTTCATTATGAACGGAAAAATGAAGGCGGGCGTATACTATGGAATCAAGAATCTTGTGCTTGAAGAAGTTG